>CACXSS010000058.1 GCA_902770245.1 uncultured Planctomycetota bacterium
ATATAGTCCCTCTGTATATTTATAGCGGTACACTCAAACCGCGTTTTGCTAAACGTTAACCGAATTGTATAAATTATGAAACAATCGCACAGATTTGGTATTTTTTGTATTGTCGCCGCGGCGGCGATGAGCGCGTCGCTGGCGCTGGCGGATTTCAGTCTTTTCGGGAACAAACCCGCCGTTAACCCGCAGGCGAGTCTCGAACTCACGGCAAAAGAAGGTCCATGGCTCATTACAGCGTTCGTCTTTACCGGCTCGGAAGCCCAAACCTACGCCAATAAACTGTGTCTGGAACTGCGCCGCGATTTCAAACTCCCCGCTTACGTTTTCCACAAGGAAATCAAGCAGTCCAACGAAGTTCAAGGGCGCGGCATCATCAGCGGACACGGCAACGTCAAGTCGATGAAGCACATGAAAGACCCGAACGTCAACAGCTACATCGTTTTTGTCGGGAATTTTTCGTCCATTGAAGACGCGAACGCTCAGAATACGCTTAGAAAAGTTCGTCAGCTCAAACCGAAAACGCTGCAGTATCACGGCGATTTCGACCTGGAAAATCCCTTGGCGGAAGATTTTGCCGCCCATGGTATAAATAACGGGCTGGGTCCGATGGGACGCGCGTTTTTGACGAAAAATCCGCTGGCGACTCAGCAGGAAATGGCAAACGCAACGGTAAATTATCTTGATCCCAAAGTGGTTGGGTTTAACAAAAACGTCAAGCACTCTCTGCTCGACTGCCCCGGCAAGTACTCGGTTCAGATCGCCACCTTCCGCGGATTCCGAACGATTAACCAGAACGAAATCGAAAAGATTCGTAAAACGGGCGAAGTCAACGCCAAAAACACCATGACCTTGGCGGAAGCGGACGAGGCGGCGACGAAACTGACTGCGGCTTTGAGAAAGCGCGGCATCGAAGCCTATTGCTTCCGCGATCATTACGCCAGCATCGTTACCGTTGGCAGTTTCAACGATATTTCTATCGTCAATCCGCAAACCGGACAGACAGAAGCCATTCCGGAAATCCAGCGCATGTACAAGGAATACGGCGCAACGCAAGATCCGAGCAAAGGCAACGGTCCGGAATCCGTGCGTCTGAAAGTTATCGACGGCATCCCGCTTGACCCCGCCCCGATGATTATCAACGTTCCGCGCGCGCCGAAAAACACACGAAGCGCCGGGCTGCCTTTCTGGGGAAGATAAATCTAAACGAAATTACGCATTCGCCGTCAGGCGAACTTGGAATTAGGCAATAGCCATAAGTCTGAAAGATGTCAGAAGAACGCAAGTACGAACCGACCCCGAAGCAGCGGCTGGAAGCCCAGCGTCGGGGTCAGTTTGCATACAGCGCCGACCTGGCAGGCGCAGCCGTCTTTCTCTTTGCTCTGATTGCCGTGAGCGTTTCCAGCGCCGGCGTTTTTAGTGCGTTGAAAGAACAGCTTGTTTCTTCGTTTACGTTCCAGCCGTCTGACTTACAAGCCCCGGACGCCCATTCTTTGCGATTGGGCTGCTGGGCGATTTTGGGACGGTGGTTTTTATTAACTCTCCCGTTCTGGATCATGACAGCGGCGTCCGCGATTGTATTTCATTTTGCTCAACGAAGATTTCTGTTTGCTCCGGATCGTGAAATCGTCAGTGGAAATAACGTCAATCCGATGGAAGGATTAAAAAAGATTTTCAGCGGCCGCAATTTCTGGCGAACAGCAATGACGCTTGTCAAAACGGTCGTTCTGGCGTCGATACTCTATCTTTTCTGCCGCGGACGAATTGAATCGATTGTCGGCTTTGCTCAAACCTCGCCGTCCGTCAGTTCGGATAAAATGTATTCAACAATTTGGGGATTGCTCTGGCAACTTGCCATCGCGTTGATTCTAATGGGAATTATAGACTACTTCTGGCAATACTGGACTTTTGAACGCTCCATTCGCATGACGGAACAGCAGATGAGAGACGAAATGAAGAACAACTGACCTATCCAACGTCAGAAATATCCAGAGCTTTTCCGTATCGTATGAGCATGCGATTTCGTAACGGTCGATTCTTTTCAGAAGAAAGCCCTTCGTCTTCTTTAACAAGTTCCTCGGCGGCAAGACGGGTTTCGTTTAATACGTCTCTGTCCCGGTGGAGATCCGCCAGATAGAACGGCGGCAAACCGTGCTGCTGAGCGCCAAAGAGATTACCAGGACCGCGAAGACGGAAGTCGATTTCCGCCAATTCGAACCCGTCTGTCGTTGCGGTAAACGACTGCAGACGTTCAATCGTCGCCGGGTCGTCCACGTCAGAGAAAATCGTACAGAATCCCGGATGTTTGCCGCGGCTGATTCGTCCTCGAAGCTGATGAAGCTGTGACAATCCAAACTGCTGAGCGCTTTCGATTGTCATCAGCGTTGCGTTGGGAACGTCGACGCCAACTTCAATTACCGACGTACACAGCAGAATTTGCGTTTCCCCGGTTCGGAAATTGAGCATCGCCGCCTCTTTCTGCTCGGTCGTCATGCGGCCGTGAACGACGCCAATGCGAAATCGCCCCAAAGAGCTGTGCGTCAATTTTTGGTACATGGTCATAATATCGGCGATTTCCGGAGAATCGCTTTGCGGCGGATACGGAGCGCCGCTGTCGTCCTCAGAGGATTCTATATACGGAACGACAACGTACGCCTGACGTCCCTGGTCAATCTTCTGCGCCATGAACTCGTACCAGCGAGCGCGTTTGTCCTCTCCAATGAGATACGTGTTGATTTTTTGACGTCCCGGCGGCAGGTCTTTGATTGTTGTTACGTCCAGATCGCCGAAAAGCGACATTGTAACAGTTCTGGGAATCGGCGTAGCCGTCATAACCAGATAATGCGGACTCGCCCCGCCGTCGCGAAGCCGGGCGCGCTGATTGACCCCAAATTTATGCTGTTCGTCTATAATGACAAGCCCCAGCGAATGAAACGCAACGCCGTCCTGAATCAACGCCTGCGTGCCGATAATAAGGCTGGATTTTCCGCTGGCGATTCTTTCCAGCGCGTCGCGTTTTTCTGACGGCTTCATCGCCCCGATAAGCAGTTCCGGATGAACTTTGGCGTCCGCCAGAAGTCGGGAGAAAGTTCGATAATGCTGCCGGGCAAGCACTTCCGTGGGAGCCATCAAAACAGACTGGTATCCGGACGCCGCGGCAAGAAGCATGGCGTAGACCGCTGCCGTCGTTTTGCCGCACCCAACGTCTCCCTGCAAGAGACGATTCATCGGATGAGTAGACGTCATGTCGGCTCGGATTTGCTTGATTGCCTCGTTCTGCCCGGGGGTGAAATCGTACGGGAACAGACGCCGGATTCGGGAGTCAATAGCCGGGTCGGTTGACATGACAGGGGCGTTGGTAATCCATTTTGTTTGACGGCGCTTCACTCCCAACGCCAGTTGAAGCAATAGAAATTCCTGAAAGATAAACCGTCTTCGCGCCAGGTCAATGTCCTTCATGGACTCTGGAAAATGAATCTTTCGCACCGCGTCGCGCAGCGGCAGAACTTTCCAACGAGTCAGATAATCGTCGCTGAAAATCTCTTCCAGTTCGTCTGTAAAATTATTGACAATGTACGTCTGAATTTTACGAAGTTTCCATTGCGTCAGACCCGCCGTCAGAGAATACATCGGCAGAATTCCCCGCGGCGATTCCTCCTGATCTTCGTCCAGAACGGAAACTACCGGCTGAGCCATCGACCATTTCCCGCCCTTGCATTTCGGCTTGCCGGAAACGCAAACGCGAGAACCGTCTTGATATTGGTTCAATCGATACGGCTGATTAAACCAGATTAGTTCCAGAAAATAACCGCTGGCGTCCTGAACGTACCCACTGACAAGAGTCTTCCCGCCGCGAATCATTTTCCGGGACATCATCGACAGCGTCCCAACGACCGTCTGCATGGAATCCTCTACCAACTTGTCGATTGTCGTCTGATTGGTAAAGTCTTCGTAGTCGCGGGGAAAATTAAACAGAGGACGAACGGTTTCAATCGGCAGCAATAAAGATGAAGGCATGTTCAGGAACGATTGACGATTTTTGAAGTCAGTGGAAAACGTTCGTCAGAAGCTCCGACAGTTCGGACTGTTCCGAAACGGAAAGGATTTCTTCAATCACGTTTTCGCAAATGCTGGACGTATCGTTGACTTCCCAGCGATCGTCCGGCATGACGTACAGCTGACCGTCATGGGGAGCGTCGGCGCTGTACAGGTATCGCCAGGCGGGGGTTTGAACGACGCGTCTGTCGTCTTCCTCTGACAGGAGCCGGGAACGACCAACAGGCAGAGCAAACGATTCCGGGTTCGCCGCCAACGCTTCCAGAAAAGCTGACCAGTCCGCCGGAGCAATAAGCGCCTGAGTTCTTCTCGGACCGAAAAGAGGCTGAGGAGCGCGAATCAATCCCGTCAGTCGGGCAAACTCTGTATGAAACGTCGGATAATTCATTCCGACTTCGCCGTGTTCTCCCAGACCAATTCCCCGGGTCGAAAACAGCGCCAACGCCGTTTTATCCCATAACCCCGTCTGTTTCAAGTCGGTTGTCAACAGAGAAAGACAATCTTCCAAGACGTTCACTTGCCCGGCATACGTCTGCGCCAGTTGCAGTTTGACGTCGTCGGGAACGGACGTCTGTCCGTCTGAATCGTTCAACGCAGCGGACTGAAGTATCGGAATTGTAACAGTCGATTCTGCGTCGTTTGCAACTTTCGATTCAAAATTGACAGGCAGCGCATCTGGAACGAGGGCGTTCTCCAGCGGCGGCAAATCTCCTTCGGAAACGTATTGACTGCGGTACGAATACGGCGCGTCCCAAAGACGTCCCATCGACCCGATATGCGCCCAGCAGAAAAACGGCTTGTCCGATTTCGACAACTCCTGAATCAAATCCGCCAGCGATGCAAACGTTTCAAAAAGCCGCGTCTGTTCCAGTTCTTCCGCTAAGGCAGAATTGCTTTCAGCAGTCAAAGCCGATTCGATTATCTGAAATCCGGTTGAAGCGCGATGTTCCAGCACGTCCTCGGTATCGGAAAACAACGCCGTTTTGAATCCCAGCTGTTCAATCCGTTGAGCAAACGTCTGGTCTTTCCCGCCCCAGATTATATCATAGATTGCCGAGAGTTTCAAGCGGTCAGTAAAGAATCTGTCAAAAATGACGCCTTGAGCCGCCAAAGAATCCAGCTCCGGCGTCTCAATCCACGTACATCCGCCAAACCCGGTGAAACCAGCGTGAAATCCGTCAAGAGCCAGTACAAGCGTATTCATAAATACTAAACGACAGAAAAAACAATCTTATTTTGCTGGAATGATTAATACAATTCCAATCGGAATAACGTCTTTGTTGGACAACTCGCTTTTATTGAGTTCGTAAATCTCCTGCCATCGATTGGCGTCATTAAGATACTTCTCCGCAAGATCGTCTAAGCAATCCCCGTTAACGGTTGTATGCCTTCGGTATCCAAACTTAAGGAATTCTTCTTCAGAAATCCCGCCATAATTGGACGGCAAAGAAGGTTTTTCGTTGTTGTCGATGTCAGACATTTTCAAATTTTCAGGATACGATTTACCCATCGAAAACACTGATGGATCTGTCGTCTGTTTTTCAACAAAATGACGCTGTGTTCCAGAAAAAGAATCATTCTTGCTTAATGGAATACGATACGAACCAAACGGCTCTAACGAATTGAGCGCATAGTCTCGAGGAAACGCTTCCAATTTGCCTTGGACAGGAGTTGGCGTTCCGCCTTCATTCAACAACGCTTGATCAGAATGGTTTAGCGGCAGCGCGTTAATTATTACCGATGCGCTCAAACCAATCCCCAATACAAACAGCGCGATAAGAAATCGGCTATAAATGGAAATCGGACAACGATTATCGTCAACTACCGATAAATAAGTGCGAATATATAAAAACGACATAAGCTGTGAATCCCTTTAGTTCTGTCGGTTTACTGAACAATTATTGGGATAGAATAATCGGTTTCAACGGTATATTCTATCGCCTTTGACAAGATAACTATAGGTCAGCTTTTTTTAACGATTGGAAAAACTTTGAGTATTTTTTAAAAGAATCCGAGATATTTCTGTTAAAATATTACGGTTATATGAAAGAGAGAAACTTCTGAAAGAATCTTGTAAAGAACTTGATGGCTTATTGCTAGAACAAGAGGAGCGAACAAACAAGTTCGCTCCTTGTTTCTAACGTTTTGATTGAAAACGTCTGAATTTAGTTGACGTTTTCAACAGGCGTTTTACTCAACGGGAGATTGTTCTTCAGGAACTGCTTCTGGATCAGGTTCTTCTGCAGCCGGAGCTTCAGGAGCGGCTTCTTCAGCAGGAGCCTGTTCAGCCGGAGCTTCTTCAGTCGCGGCAGGCTGTTCAGCAACCGGAGCGGTTTCCTTGGGAGCAGCGTCGGTCGCCGCTGCAGCAGGTTTGTCAAGCTTAGCCTTAATCTTCTTGATAACGTCGTTGTTAATCTTGATGCATGAAGCAATTACGGTAAATCCAAGGGCGATAATCAGGATAGCGTTAAAGACCCAGCGTTTCCAGCCCTTGCCAACGGCGTCGCCAATGTAGCTGCGTTTGTTGTTCATGATAACGAACAGCAGGTAAGCAATCGGGAGCATGGTCAGGCAGACGGCAGACGCCATAATCGGCAGCCAGAACGGCAGGTTGACCAAAACGCCGAACATACCGACAGCCGGAACCAGAGCGAACAATCGGAATCGCCATTTGGTGTATTCCAACCCAAACATTTCACAAATCGTGAATCCGCAAACAACCATGTGAGTCGAAACGGCGCCGCAGGTCATGCCGAACAAACCGAGGTCAAAAATAACGCGACCGGTTGGACCGAGAATGTCAACCAGGGCTTTTGACGCCGTCAACGGCTGCATGGTTGAAACTTTGTCCGGTTCAACAGTAACGCCGCCAACGGTCATGGCTAAAATAATCAAAGACGTTACCAGCGTAAAGGGCAGGAACATCGTCATGCCCAAGTCCCATTTAGCCAGCGTCTTGTGAGCCGGTCCCCAGCCTTTTGCCAACTGAGAGTACGGGTACAGGAACGTCATATTGATTCCAACCGCCGCGCCGAGCATGCCCAAAACCATCGTCAGACTGTTGGGATCAAAAGAGCCGTTAGGACACAAAACGTCTTTGGCGTAATATCCTGTAAATCCGCGGAAGACTTCCAGCCAGTTGAGCTTGGTAAAGTTGCAGCAAACAACGATGCCAAAGGAAATAATTACCAGCGCGATTGTACATTGCAGGAACCGTTCGTACAGCTTAACGCCTTTGGCGGAAGAACCGTAACTCCACACCGTAAAGATGTTAATGCACAACACTGTAATACCGGTAGCCAAACCAACAACATACCACATAGACGTCTTGGCGCCGTCTGTAATCAGAGGCGTGTTGGTTGAAAACTCGTAGAGATCTCGAATCGCCCCGGAGCAAAGAGCGTACTGGGGGAAGTGCCAGATGATCGATGCCATGATCGTGCCCAGCGCCCACAGAAAAACGAGGATTTTGCTCGTTTCACGCCCAAACGCTTTGTAGGGGCGTTCCTGCTTTGTTAAAACAACGTTAGAAAGCGCAGCCAACATGCAGACGCCAAAGAACATCGCCAACGGCTGAACCCAAAGCAGTTTGTATCCAAACGCAGCTCCGGCGGCAACGCTGGCGGCGGCAGACCCCGCGCCCAACGTCATGGCGGATTGAAGCAAACCTGGTCCGCATCGTTTAACATATCCCAGCGTTTTGGGAATCAACGGCTTGCTCTGCAATTCTTCCAGTTGTTGAACATCTTGCTGTAATTTTTCCGGATCCCATTTAGGGGTCATCGGAAGCCCTTGGTTGTCAGCCATGGTAAAATCTCCTTTAGGAATTAGGGGAATAAGTTTAAGAACCGGGGAAATACAACGTCAGCGTTGAACCTCAATTCAAACCAATTTTTGATACAAATATATTTTAAAATAACAGATTATATTCTTTTATGCAATAGGAGTAAAAAGAAATTCTGAAATTTAAAATAAAAAAACCGTTTGATTTTTTCAAACGGTTTTAAGTGCCGAAGAGAGAACTCGAATCTCCACGGGATGTTACTCCCACTAGGACCTGAACCTAGCGCGTCTGCCAATTCCGCCACTTCGGCATTAAGAAACAAGAGCTTTTGCTCTCATCTCAAATTGATAGATGTATAATACATCATTTTTATTTTTCTGCAAGAGGGGGGGCAGAAAAAAAGAACCGCTTTTGGAATTAGATTTTCTCTAATTCTGTTTATACCCCAAAAACAGGCGGCTTTATGCCGATTCTAACGATATAAAGCCGCCTAATTTGAATTCTGCCGTTAAATAAACGGGAATTACTCATTCTCGTCGTTGTTTTGAGTCATCTTGAACAGCTGAGCCAAATCGCCAAAGGAACGCATTGGTTCTTTGCCGGATTTTTGCTTGTCCGTAAGATCCTTCTTCGGTTCAACCGGAGCTTTGGAGATAAACTCCCGCTGCTGGTTGCTTCGATCCCGACGCGGACCTCGGTCTTGGCGATCGCCGTCACGGCGTTCCGGACGTCCTTCACCATCGCGTCTGCGATTTTTGAATTCCCGCTTTTCGCCAGCGTTTTCGGAGTTGACTGGATGGAAATCCCGGCGTTCGGAACGAGGCGCGCCTTCGCGTTTTTCTCCGCGAGGTTTTCTGGGCGGTCGCTTTTCCTGTCCGCTATCCTCTGTTTTTTCCGGCTTGCCTCGATGAGAACCCCGTTGAGAAACTGGAATTCTCGGCTTGGACGGGTCGATCAAAGTCAAAGAAACATGATGGTTTTCTTTATCAACGTTTACAACCCAAGCGTCAACGATGTCGCCGACGACTATAACCTCGCGCGGGTCGTGAATGTATTTGTCTGCCAGCTCGCTGACGTGAACCAGCCCGCTGTCTTTCATGCCAACGTCAATAAACGCCCCAAAATTGACGACGTTCAAAACCGTCCCCTTGAGTTTCATGCCCGGTTCAAGATCTTCCAGTTCAAGAACCTTCTTTTTGAAAACGGGAGCGGACATTTCATCACGCGGGTCTGCGCCCGGCTGAACCAGCTGAGCCAAAATGTCTTTGACGGTTGCTGATCCCAGCTGAAGTTCCTGAGCTAAAGCCGCAGCGTCTGCGCCTTCAACCGCAGCTTTAATCTGCTCTGTTTTAGACGCATCTGTCAAGTCGCTGGCGGCGAAGCCAAGTTTAGACAAAATCGCTTTGGCGGCTTCGTAGCTTTCCGGATGAATCCAGGTCGCGTCAAGCGGTTCGTCCGATTTGACAACCTTGAGGAATCCGGCGGCTTGAGTGTAAATCTGTTCTGTAATTCCGGGAACGTCCAACAGCTGACGGCGATTTTTGAACAGACCGTTTTTGCGGCGATATTCTACAATTCGACCTGCAAGCAGGGGATTCAAACCGGAAATGTAACGCAACTCTGCAGCAGTCGCCAAATTGAGATTAGAGCCAACTTTATTGACGCAGTTTTCAATGACCTTTTCCAGAATGGATTTGAGATTCTTCGTTTTGACGTCGTACTGATATGAGCCAATTCCAATATTCGCCGGTTCAATTTTAACCAGTTCTGACAACGGATTTAACAGACGGCGGCCGACGGAAATTGCACCTCGGGCGGCAACGTCCAACTCGGGGAATTCTTCACGTCCTAAAGCGCTGTTGGCATAGACGCTGGCTCCGACTTCATTGACGATTGTATAAGAAACGTCTTTGAGGGCTTCTTCCGTTGAAATCAAATTCGCAAAGAACTGCTCTACTTCCCTGCAGACATTTCCGTTGCCAATGGCGACAACGTTAACGCCGTTACGTTTAATCATGTCGATGACGACCTGTTTGGCGTTTTCCGTTTTGGACTTTTTCCCAACAATGAAAACCAGAGCGCGGTCGATAAAGTTGCCGAACTGGTCCAAAACAACGATTTTGCAGCCGCTTTTGAACCACGGATCAACAGCCATAACGCGTTTATTGCTCACCGGCTGCTGAAGAAGCAGACCTGTTATATTGCGGGCAAAAACTTCAACAGCGTGAGATTCTGCTCGTTCTGAAAGTTCCTTGCGAGCTTCGCGTTCCAATGACGCCATGACAACGGTTACAGCGTTCTTCGCGCAATCGGCAAGGAATTCTGTATACGGATGATTTTCCGGAACGGAAAGCTGAATGGTCGATTGTTCAGCCGCCTGTTCGTCGTATGTCAAAGAAACTTTCAAAACCTTGGCGCGTTCGCCGCGGTTGAGAGCCAAAATTCTATACGGAGCGATTCGACGAATGTCTTCAGAAAACTGGAAGTATTCAGAATACGCTTTTTGAATCTTTTCGTCCTGAATGGCTTTTTTGTCCTGTTTCTTGTTTTGGGACGCCTCAGCTTCAAGAGCGCTTAAATCGCCGGCGGCGGCAACTTCTCGAGCGTGAAGTTCAGCTTTATGCTGACGCTTGATTGCCTTCTTGCTGACGACAACCTGATCTTTGTCTGCCAGGGCGCCTTGCGCCAAAGCAAAAGCAACGTCAATTTCTGCTGCGTCTGAAAGTTCAGAGCTTTCCGGAGCGGACTCGGACGGCTCGTCTGCAGTTTCCGTCGACTCGGATTGTTCAGCAGCGCTTTCCACGGTTTCTTCCTGGTCAGCTTCCGCTGATTCAACAGTCGTTTCAGTTCTCGGCGCAGTTGTTTCAGTCGTTTCGGCAGAAACGTTTCCCGTTTGAGCAGAAACAACCTTTCCGGTCTTTTGAAGAATGTCGCGCAGAGACTGACGCAGTTCGAAGTTTTCGCTGAACTGCTGCGCTAAAATTGCCATGGCGCCGTCAAGAGCGTCTTGAACGGAAGCAACGCCTTTTTCTTCTGAAACATACGCTGCCGCCAGTTGTTCCAAATCTCCGCTTTGCGTTGCAGAAAGAATCGCGTCTGCCAACGGTTTGAGCCCTTTTTCGATAGCCTCACAAGCCATCGGCGATTTTTTGGAACTGTACGGGAGATAAATGTCTTCCAGACGTTTGCTGGTAGCCGCAGAATCAATTTTTTCTTTGAGTTGATCGGTCAGAACGCCCTGAGATTCAAGAGAGCGAAGAATCGTTTTTTTGCGTTCATTGAGCTGTTTGAGCTTACCAAATCTCTCCTCAATTTTTCGCAGTTGAACGATGTCCAGACCGTCAGTTTGATCCTTGCGGAATCGGGCAATAAACGGAACAGTAAATCCCTCGTTGAGCAGTTCAGCAACAACCTGAAATTGACGCAGAGGAATGCCTAAAGAACGCGCTTCGTGACGCAAATTTAATTCAGCCAAGTCAGCCATGTAATTCTATCCAGC
The DNA here is from genome assembly GCA_902770245.1 of uncultured Planctomycetota bacterium. Taxonomy (GTDB): domain Bacteria; phylum Planctomycetota; class Planctomycetia; order Pirellulales; family Thermoguttaceae; genus RUG11551. The sequence continues at coordinate 11,340 of CACXSS010000058.1, forward strand.
GCCGCAACGGCGGCGCAACTCCTTAATTGTGATAAAAGGAAAATTATAGCGCGATATTTCCCATATTATATCGCTTATACTATTAAACTATATTTATAGCAATTTTACGGGATAGAACAAGGGGGGCGTCTAAATAATTAATGAATAAGGGTACGGTCAACTTTTTCTTGCAATTGCACACGGTTGAGTCCGGTTCGCGGGCGTGTCGCCCGCCTTGCCTGTCCCGCAAAAAATCTTTGTCGCAGCCGGAAGCGCTTCTGGATCGCGGACGTAAGTCCGCTTCCCTAATTTTTTCGTCTATTCGTACATTAAATTTTCGGTTTCATCGAACATTTCGCGTTGGGCTAAGTTTTAGATTTTTATTCGGCGGACTTCGTCCGCGACCCAGTAAGGTTTTCGGGTTCGTTGCAGTGCATGTGCGAGACAACGAAGTTTCAGCGGCTGAGACAGCCGCGATCCAGTAGTTCGGACTGGTTCTCCGCGTACTCAAGATTATTGGAAGCTTCCGCCGCAAAGCGCGTACGGCGCCTCCATTGGGGATCGCTTTGCGTAATTACGCATTACGAAATAATCTTCTCCCCCTGTTGACGTTTCCTGAAATCTTTGTTATAATTTTAAAAGACAAAAATATACGTCTTTACTACGGAGAAGTTATTCTCATGTCAGAAACGCCCATGAAAAAACAGGCTTTATTAATCGGAATTAACGAATATCAGATTTTACCAGAGCTGAAATACGCCCGGCAGGATGCGGAAGCGGTCGAGCAGGCGCTCAAGCAGAACTACTGTTTCTCTGACGACGAGGTTATGCTTTTAACCGACGCCAAGCCGGGGCTGTTCAAACCGTCAAACAGACGAATTATCGAAAAGCATCTGGAAAAACTGGCAAGTCAGGATCTCGACCTGTTTATTTTCGGGTTTTGGGGGCATGGTCTGTTCCGAAACGGTCAGCGGTACTTCTGCCCGTTGGACGCAATTAGCGAAGACATCGAAGAACTCGGCTTGTCGTTCGATTCCCTTCAGCGGCTGCTTTCCAACGTCAAGGCGAAAAATACGTGTTTGATTCTGGACTGCTGCCAGAAAGTTCACGACCGGGGCGAGGAGGAAACGCTCACCGCCGCCGACCAAGCTGTCATGGAAAACGCTGCGCGAGACATTGTCCTCAGAAGACAGGAAAAGGAACCGGAATTCGTCTCCAACGTGGCGATTCTCAATTCCTGCAAACAGGGACAAGCGGCTTACGAATGGGACAGCCGCAAGCACGGCATCTTTACCGCGCATTTGCTCGACGCCATGAACCGCCGATTTGACAGCGTTGCTCAAATTGTGGGCTATATCAGCAAAAACGTCGAAAAGACGGCTATGGAACTCGGCAAGACGCAAACGCCGTTCTATAAACTCGAAGGCGACATCTTGCTGCCGGTTGACACAAAGTCCACGCCGCTTGTTACGGGAAACGTCTTTATTTCGTACCGGCATTGTAACGCTGACCTCGTCGCTCCAGTTGAAGAAGAACTTAAAAAGCGGGGGATTTCGTACTTTATTGACCGCGTTGGGGTCAACTACGGCATGGAGTATTCCGAAGCGTTGACGCAAGCGCTTAAAGCCTCAAAAGTTTTGCTGTTTTTCTGGACGAAAGACGCTAACGGCTCCACGGATTTGTTTCGAGAAGTCAAAATGGCTCTGGATCTCAAAAAGAGGGTTATTCCATACAAGATTGGAACGTTCAACGTTATTGAACATGACTCCTTGTATTACCAGTTATCGCCGTTAAGCCGTTATGAAGTCTCTGCACAAACGCCGGAAACGGTTAAGGAAATTGTCAATCGGGTTGAACAGGCTCTCACGGGGAAAACATATCAGCAATACTCGTTTACTCTTCCTGAAAAATCGCAAGACGCCGTTATTCAAAAGCCGGAAATTGAGGATATAAACGTTACTTTTACACCGGAACTCATTGAACCGAATCAGCCGATTCAAGGTAAAGGAATTCAGCTGCCGCCGCTGTCAGAAGACTTGCTTAAAATCCAGGCGGAAAACCGTGGGTTACGTACGGCAATTGACCAGCTTAAAGCGTTTACTCATGAATCGTTAGCGCAGGCAAATTCTGCTGTCGCGCAAGCGCAGGCTCAGTTTGACGCCTGGTCTGAACGAAAAGAGCGGTTATGGAAAGGGTTGCCAGAATTAACCAGACTGTCTCTTGAAAAGACAATTGAAGCTAATCCCGAATGTACAGAAAAGGATGTTAAAATACCAACTGGAGATATGTCTTATCAGCAGTATTTTGATTTTTTGGAACAAATTCAATGCGGTAAGAAATACGAATTGGCTAAGCGGGAATTGGAACGAGTGGAGTGGGAACGGAAAAACAAATGTAATGAAGCTATTGCCAAATTTCAGAAAAAGATTGAAGGCAACAATGATCGTTTTAAAGACAGTTCCCGAAACTTTTTAGACGAAGCTGTCAAGACGATTCTTTCTGCCATGCCGGGTTACGACAACGTCAGCGCTCCGTTCCCGGAAGACAGTATTTTAGCCCCCATGCGGCTGTTGGACAAATATGAACTCGGCTGGCGACCGGATCGGAGCATGGATCGCGCCCGTAAACTTTGGGCGGAAAAACGTCCGTGCGTTATTAAAGCGATAACCGAAAAACAACAGCAAGCGAAGCGAGAACTCGAAATCGAAATTGAGAAAGAAAACAGACGAAGAAGATGGTGGATTTTTATATCTATGGCGGGCTTGATAGTACTGATAGTATTGTCTTTAATTCAAAGTTTATTAATAATGGCTGGGCTGCGATTTTTATCACCAAGTAAAGAAGACTTCTTATTTACTCTAGGTCCATTGGCATTGGGAGCTGCGATATCATTGGTGATACTGATCTATAAAATTATAGAACTCCAATATATTCAACAAAAATCGGCACAAAAACAGCTTAATTTTGAACTAGGACAAAATGCAGGCGAACGTAACGTTGTTACAGTCAACGGCGTGGAATTTGCTTTCCGATGGTGTCCGGCGGGTACGTTCATGATGGGTTCGTCAACGTCAGAAGAAGGACGGTATGACGATGAAGAAAGGCAGCATGAAGTAATGCTTACCAAAGGTTTCTGGATGATGGAAACGGAGGTAACGCAAAAGCAGTGGAAAGCGGTTATGGGGAACAATCCGAGTTTTTTCAAAGGCGACGATTTACCCGTTGAACAAGTATCATGGAACGACTGTCAGGAGTTCTGCAAGAAGTGCGCTCAGCTGGGGTTGCCGGTACAGCTTCCGACTGAAGCGCAGTGGGAATACGCTTGCCGGGCGGGTAGTACAACGGCGTACTTCTGGGGTAATGCCTTGAATGGAGACAAGGCGAACTGCGATGGGAATTACCCCTGCGGTACAACAACCAAAGGTAAATATATTGGAAAGACAACGCCGGTAGGCAGCTATCAGCCCAATGCCTGGGGCTTGTACGACATGCACGGGAACGTGTGGGAATGGTGTCAGGACTGGAAAGCTGATTATCCCAGCGGAAGTGTAACAAACCCGACGGGACCTTCGAGTGGCTCGAACCGCGTCCGCCGCGGCGGCGGCTGGAACAACCTCGCCAGGCTCTGCCGGTCGGCATGCCGCGGCTACAGCGGGCCGGGCGACCGGTACGGCCGCCTGGGCTTCCGCGTCCTCAGAGGTCAATAACCCAGACGAAAAAATTCGCATGAGCGTCAAGACCGAAGCCCGCAATGGAAGGCGGTAATGGAGTTCGCCAACGGCGAACGGAATTACGCATTCGCCGGAACGGCGAACAAAACGCCGCGAAGCGTACAAACCACCGTGACGCAGCCGAAAACCTTCCCCGGATGGACTCCGACCTCGGAGTCCTTTGCTGGTAGTGCGAAACGACTCTGTTGAGTCCGGTTCGCGGGCTGTAGAACTCTTTTTTCTGTTGCGGACTTCGTCCGCGACCCAGAAAGATTTTCGGTTTCGTCGCAGTGCGTGTGCGAGACAACGAGGTTTTGGCGGCTGAGACAGCCGCGAGCCGGGTACGCTATGTTTTGGGGCGGGGCGCTGGACAAGGCGGCGGCAAGCCGCCGCACTCCCAGTCGCAAGCGCTCCCCCGAGAGTATCGCTTGCGTCAACTCCTCACTCCTCACTCCTCACTCCTAACTCCTAACTCACTTATTCCTCGTTAAATTAATATATCCTCTTAAAAATCTCCCCCTCCCCCCTTGTATAAATCGATAAAAAAGGTTTAATATCAGAAACATACCGGTATTTTTAACAAGTTTTGTAGAGAATAAGCGTTCAAACGTTTTTTCCTTATTACTTGTGATGTTTTAAATTCAATTATCTAACCTTACCTTTAGGAGTTTTTCAGTGGCTGATCGAAATTTCGTAATGTCCGATGGAAACGAAGCGGCGGCGCACGTAGCGCATATGTGCTGCGAAGTTATGGCAATTTACCCGATTACCCCGTCCAGCACGATGGGTGAATGGGCTGACGAATGGGCGGCTCAGGGCAAAAAGAATATTTTTGGCGTAGTTCCTCACGTCATTGAAATGCAGTCCGAAGCGGGCGCAGCAGGCGCTGTTCACGGTTCTCTTTCCGCCGGCGCTTTGACCTGCACGTTCACCGCGTCTCAGGGCTTGCTGCTGATGATTCCGAACATGTTCAAAATCGCTGGCGAACTTACCCCCACGGTTTTCCATGTTTCCGCCCGTACGGTTGCGGCTCACGCTCTTTCGATTTTCGGCGACCATTCCGACGTTATGGCTTGCCGTATGTGCGGCTGGGCTATGCTGGCTGGCACAAGCGTTCAGGAAGCGCAGGATATGGCGATGATCGCTCACAGCGCTACGCTCAAGACCCGCGTTCCGTTCCTTCACTTCTTTGACGGGTTCCGTATTTCTCACGAAATCAACTCGATGGAAAAGATTACCGAAGATCAGGTCAAGGCGATGATTCCGCTCGATTTGGTCAACGCTCATCGTCAGCGCGGTATGAACCCCAACAATCCGACTGTTCGCGGCACCGCTCAGAACCCGGACGTTTACTTCCAGGCTCGCGAAGGATGCAACAAGTACTATGACGCCGTTCCGGCTGTCGTTCAGGAAACGATGGACAAGTTCGCCGAAGTTACCGGTCGTCAGTATCATCTGTTTGATTACGTTGGATGCCCCGAAGCCGAAAACATCATCGTCTGCATGGGATCCGGCTGCGGCATTGTTGAAGAAGCGATTGAACGTCTCAACAAAGAAGGCGAAAAGATCGGTTTGGTCAAAGTTCATCTGTTCCGTCCGTTCTGCGGCAAAGCCCTTTCAGACGCCATTCCGGCTACCGTCAAGCAGATTGCCGTTTTGGACAGAACCAAGGAAGCTGGCGCGTTGGGCGAACCTCTGTATCAGGACGTCGTTACCGCTCTGGTCGAAGCCAAGCGCAGCGACATCAAAGTCTTCGGCGGACGCTACGGCTTGTCCTCCAAGGACTTCACCCCGGCTCAGGCAAAGGCTGTCTTTGACGCCATGAAAGCTGGAACTCTCTGCTCCTGCAAGAAGTTCACCGTCGGCATCGAAGACGACGTTACCGGTTTGTCTCTGCCGTACGACCCGACCTGGAGCACCGAAGCGGACGACGTTACCCGCGCTCTGTTCTACGGCTTGGGTTCTGACGGAACCGTCGGAGCCAACAAGAACTCCGCCAAGATTGTCGGTACGTACACCAACCTGTATTCTCAGGGATATTTTGAATACGACTCCAAGAAAGCCGGTTCTGTTACGAAGTCTCACCTTCGTTTCAGCCCGCGCCCGATCAAGGGTTCTTACTTCGTTTCCAGCGCGACGTTCATCGGCTGCCACCAGTGGCAGTTCATCGAACAGGTCGATATGCTTTCCAAACTTCAGGTAGGCGGCACGTTCCTGCTCAACAGCCAGTACGGTCCGGACGAAGTTTGGGATCATCTGCCCATCCAGGTTCAGGAAGACCTGATCGCCAAGAAAGCCAAGTTCTACGTTATCGACGCCGCTAAAGTCGGTATCGAAACCGGCATGGGATCTCGCGTCAACACGATTCTCCAGACCTGCTTCTTCGCCTTGGCGAAAGTTGGCGGAATGTCTGCTGACGAAGCGATTGCTCACATTAAAGACTCTATTCAGAAGACCTACGGCAAGAAGGGTCCGGCTGTTGTCGAAAAGAACTTCAAGGCTGTCGACGCTGCGTTGGCTAATCTGTTTGAAGTCAAGGTTCCGGAAACGGCAACCTCCAAGATCGTCCGCAACGCCGACTTCCCGGAAACCGCTCCAGAATTCGTCCGCAACGTTCTGGGCGTTATCAACAAAGGCGAAGGCGACAAGCTCCCGGTTTCCGCCATGCCTGCTGACGGCGTTTTCCCGACTGCCACCACGCAGTACGAAAAGCGCTCAATCGCTCACGACATCCCGATTTGGAATCCCGACGCCTGTACGCAGTGCGGTTTCTGCTCGCTGGTTTGCCCGCACGCCGCGATTCGTATGAAGGTTTACGACGCCGATAAATTGGCTGACGCTCCGGCTGGATTCAAATCCGCTGACGCGAAGGGCAAGGATTACGCCGGCATGAAAGCGACCGTTCAGGTCTTCCCGGAAGACTGCACCGGCTGCGGCTTGTGCGTTGGATTCTGCCCGGCTGCCGCCAAGGGCGCTATCACGATGAAGAACAAGATCGAAAACATGGACGTCGAAAAGCCCAACTGCGAGTTCTTCTTCAATCAGATTCCGGATATTGACCGTGCCAAGGTCAATGCGGACTCCGTCAAGGGTTCTCAACTGCTTCGTCCGCTGTTTGAATTCTCCGGCTGCTGCGCCGGCTGCGGTGAAACCCAGTACATCAAACTGGTTACCCAGTTCTTTGGCGATCGTTTGCTGGTTGGAAACGCGACTGGCTGCTCCTCCATTTACGGCGGCAACCTGCCGACCACTCCGTACGCGAAAAACGCTGACGGACAAGGTCCTGCCTGGTCGAACTCCCTGTTTGAAGACAACGCCGAATTCGGCTTGGGAATTCGTTCCGCCTGCGATCAGCAGAAAGAATACGCTGAATTCCTGCTCAAGGGCGCCGCTGACAAACTCGGAGAAGATTTCGTCAACGAAATTATCGCCAACCCGCAGAGAACGGAAGAAGAAATCGCCAAACAGCGCAAGCTGGTTGCCGAACACTGAAAGCCAAGCTGGCTGGCGTTGACTGCGATTGCGCTCGCGCTCTGCTCAACGTTGCCGACAACCTGATTCGTCGTTCCGTCTGGTGCTTCGGCGGCGACGGTTGGGCTTACGACATCGGCTACGGCGGATTGGATCACGTTCTCGCCTCCGGCAAAGACGTCAACATCATGGTTCTGGATACGGAAGTTTACTCCAACACTGGAGGACAGGCGTCCAAGTCCACCCCGATCGGAGCTGTTGCGAAGTTCGCCGCCGCTGGCAAGAAGTCCGGCAAGAAAGACCTCGGCATGATGATTTCCACCTACGGAAACGTCTTCGTCGCTCAGATTTCAATCGGCGCCAACCCGAATCACGCCATCAAGATGATTCGCGCCGCTGAAGCCTACAACGGTCCGTCCTTGATCATTTGCTACAGCCACTGCATCAACCACGGCATCAACATGCTCGAAGGCCTCAACCTTCAGAAGGAAGCCGTCAAGTGCGGTTACTGGCCGCTGTACCACTTCGATCCTCGCGACGGCAAGGACGCTTTCCACCTGGACAGCAAGGCTCCGGAAGGCGAATACAGAGACTTCGCCATGAAGCAGAACCGATTCGCCGTTCTGGCGCGATCCAAGCCGGAAGCTTCCGAAGAATTCATGAAGGAAGCTGCGGAAGGCATCGTCAACCGCTACAATTACTATGATCAGCTTCAGAAAGTTNNNNCGTCTGAGAGAAATTCAAGCCGCGAAGCAGAGAGAATTCTGTTTCGCGGCTTTTGTTTTTTTTGTTTTTTTGCCTTTTCTAATCGGAGTAGGTATTTAAAAGAATCTGAAAACAGGTTATAATAAACGTAAAGATCGGGAATTGTTTGTGTTTTACTTGTTTGATATAAATATCAAATGAAACTTTAAAAAGAGAGAGGTTTTAATGCCCTTTTATATGACGTCTAAAAATCCGAATTGTCAGCGCGAAGGATTTACGCTGGTGGAATTGCTGGTAGTTATTGCAATTATTGCGGTACTGGTTGGCTTGATGGTTCCGGCAGTTCAGTCTGCCAGAGAATCCGCGCGTCAAATTGAATGTAAAAACAATCTCAAGCAGATGGGATTGGGATTTCAAAGCCATCACGAAGCCAACTCCGTCTGGCCTGCTTCCGGCTGGGGATTCGGCTGGATGGGCGATCCGAACATGGGGCACAGCCGCCGTCAGCCAGGCGGATGGATGTACAATATTCTGCCGTATACAGACTACACGAATCTGTGGGAACTCGGTTTGAACGTTGGAACCAGCTATACGGATTCTAACCGCAAGAATTGCGTTGGGGAGTTAAACCGCACGCCGACCAAGTTCATGAACTGTCCGTCCCGCCGAGCCAACAAGCCGTACCCCAACACTGCTCAACAGACTACGTATAACGCAGTAGCGCAAACCGTTCACGCCCGAGCCGACTACGCCGTCAACGGGGGAAACTATTCTAACCCACAGATGACTGTTGACTTGCCGGGCTGCGCCGGTTCCAGTTCTGCCATATATGCAAACTCATCCGCCGCGAAATGGAATGATTTGGATAAAAACTGCGGCGATATGGGCAACGACCGCAACTCTGGCATTTCGTACATTGCCTCTCAGTATTCAGAGGCAGATGTTAAAGACGGTTTGAGCAATACGTTGTGTATTGGGGAAAAGTATTTGCCGATTAACGATTACTTCGACGGCACCAACGGGTGCGATAACGGTCCGGCGTATCAGGGTTACGACTGGGACACAACTCGATGGGGACCGGCGTTTGAAGGACAAACCAAGCGTCCAGACGTTTTTACGACGGATTCCAATTTGGCTCCGAAAGTTGTCAGTTCCAGTACCAACCGTTCGGATTCGGCGTATCGTATGCCAACGTGCGATGAAAAGACGTTTTTCCAGGATGCCTGTCCGCAGTTTTTCGGCGCTCCGCATTCAGCGTTTTTCCAGGGCGTTATGTGCGACGGCGCAGTCAGAACGTTTCCGTACAATATTGACGCTCGTGTAATGGGCTGCTACTGCAACCGCATGGACGGCGTTGCGATAGAATCCATCACAGTTCAATAATTGTCTGTTTTGAAAGTTTTTTCAAAAAAATATTTTTTGTCGAAAAACTGTTGTAAACCGTATTCAATTTATTTTATAAAACGATATAATAAGGTTCATCAGAGGCAATACGTTTTTTGAATTTTCCTGTATTTTTTAATATTTTTCAAACAGGATTCCTTTCATACTGAGTAAAAATATGATAACCATGTTAGTTAAACAACAGAAACGAGGCGGATTTACGTTAGTGGAATTGCTGGTTGTAATCGCCATCATTGCAGTTTTGGTCGGCTTGATGGTTCCGGCAGTGCAGTCAGCCCGAGAATCCGCACGTCAGACGGAATGTAAAAACAATCTCAAGCAGATTGGGCTGGGATTCCAAAGCCATCACGAAGCCAACGGAAACTGGCCGGCTAACGGCTGGGGCTATGGCTGGGCTGGCGACCCGAACATGGGCAACAGCCGACGTCAGCCTGGAGGATGGATGTACAACATTCTGCCGTATACTGATTACCAGAATATATGGGAGCTTGGCTTGAACGTTGGAGGCGGCTATAATGATAGCAACCGCAAAGCTGCGATTGGAGAACAGGTCAGAACGCCAACGAAGTACATGAACTGTCCATCGCGCCGAGCCAACAAAGCGTATCCTAACTCTGCCAACCAGGCGGTTGTTAATGCAGACACTCAAACGGTTCACGCCAGAGCGGATTACGCCGTCAACGCCGGGAATTTTAGCAACTGTACAACAGGATACAGTCTTCCTTCCTGCATTGGCACTGTGGACCAGGCTTATAATAAAAATAACAGCCTTAACTGGAATGCTTTGGACAGAGGCAACTGCAGCGGTTACAGCTCTTATTCCAATTCCGGGATTTCGTACTTTGCATCGCAGTTTTCAGAAGCAGACGTTAAAGACGGGTTGAGCAACACGCTTTGCGTAGGAGAAAAATATCTCCCGATTAACCAGCGTCTTGACGGCCAAAATGGTTGCGACAACAACCCCGCATACGTAGGTTATGACTGGGATAACGTACGTTGGGGACCGGCGTTTCAAGGTCAAACCAAACGTCCAGACGATTTTACAAAAGACAGCAACCTGGCGCCCATCGTTGATAGCAACAGCTTAAATCGCGGCAGTACTGCATATCGTATGCCAACTCGCGATGAAAAGACGTTTTTTACCAAAGGAAACCCGGGCGACGCCCCGCAATTTTTTGGATCCTCCCATTCGGCGTTTTTTCAGGGCGTTATGTGCGACGGCTCAGTCAGAACGTTCCCGTACAATATAGACGCTCGCGTCATGGGCTGCTATTGCAACCGCATGGACGGCGTTGCGATTGAATCCATTACTGTACAATAATTAACAATTGTCAGTTAGCAATTTGCAATTGACGCAAGCGCCTCAATATGCTATATTGTGAGGCGTTAATTTGAAATAATTCGTTTTTCCTTTTACCGGACGCGAAAGCGTCTAACGTACAGCTATGAAAAAATTTACCTTGATTGCGGCTTTGATCGCCGTTGTTGGACTGTCCTCGCTGGCGTCCGCTGCTGAATTCGGTTCCGTTTCCGCCAAATCCTGGGGAAAGACCGCTGACGGCAAAGAAGTTGTTCTCTACACGCTCACCAATGCCAAGGGCATGACAATGACCGTTACCAACCGCGGCGCGACGATCGTTTCTCTTACCGCTCCGGACAGAGAGGGCAAGTATGAAAACGTTGTTGTTGGTTACGAATCGATTGAAAAGTACGACGACAAAACCCCGTATTTCGGCGCCTTTATCGGTCGTTATGGCAACCGAATCGCCAACGGCAAGTTCACCATTGACGACAAAGAATTCAGTACGGAAATCAACGAAGTTTCCCACAACGTTACGCTTCACGGCGGCAAAATCGGTTTCGACAAGAAAGTCTATTTCTCCGTCCCGACCGTTACCCCGTTCGGCCCGAGCGTTAAATTCTTCTTTGAAAGCAAAGACGGCGAACAGGGATTCCCGGGAACGCTTCGCGGAGCCGTTACCTATACGCTTACCAACAACAACGAGCTGATTTGCAACTATGTTGCCTTTACCGACAAGCCGACCGTTTGCAACCTGACCAACCACTCCTACTTCAATCTCAGCGCCGGCGACCTGTCCAAGGACAACCTTAACGCAACGCTGCAGCTCAAGATTAACGCTGAGAAATACAATCCGGTTGACAAAAACCTCATCCCGACCGGCATCGAACCGGTAGAGGACACCCCGTTTGACTTCCGCGAATTCAAGGAAATCGGCGAAGATCACGACGCTGACTGCGAACAGTTCAAGTTCACCGGCGGATACGATCACAACTGGGTTCTCGACAAGGGCATTACCAAACAGCCGGAAGAAGCCGCCGTTCTGAAAGACCCGATTTCCGGACGCGTCATGACCGTTTTGACGACCGAACCCGGCGTTCAGTTCTATGCGGGCGTTGCTCTCGACGGAACGAACATTGTCAACGGCAAACCGGTTAACCGCCGCGCCGCTGTCTGCCTGGAAACCCAGCATTATCCGGACTCCCCCAACCATCCGGACTTCCCGTCAACCGTTCTTCGCCCCGGCGAAAGATACAATTCCACCACGATTTACAAGTTCACGGTTGAAGAATAATATCTGAATTAAACAAAAAAGCCGATGACAGACTGCCATCGGCTTTTTTTATTTGTAAGAAAACTATTTGTTGTTGACTCTCTCAAACCGGTACAGCGGGCAGCCTTCGCATTGAGGCTTGGACTTGTGACAGAACTGTTTCGCCGTTTCGATAATATAGGCGTGAAGCATCGCCATCGTCGGGGCGTGCGGTTCGAGCTGTTCCATAAAACTGTTCCAAAGGGCGTCGTATTGAGCGCGGGACGACTTGTTTTTGGGCGTGAGGTCAGCGTCCCACCCGTGGCGAAGAACGATTCGTTTTGTGTACGCGTCAACGACAAACGAGGGCAGTGCGCCGGCGTAAAGGAGAATCGAGTCCGCCGTTTCCGGTCCGATTCCGTTAATCGCCAGCAGTTCTTCCCGAAGCTGTTCCAGCGGAGCGAGAAACATCTTGTCGAGCGTTTTGTACTTCTTCAAAATGAACTGCAGCAGGTTTTGCAGACGAATCGTTTTGAGATGGTAATATCCCGACGGGCGAACCAGCTGTTCGACAACTTCCGGTTCGGCGTTTGCCAGTTTTCTGAGCGTGAACAGCTTCGCGTCTTTGAGGTTGGCAATCGCTTTCTCGACGCTTGTCCACGTCGTATTCTGCCCTAAAATCGAGCCAACGACGACTTCCAACTTGTCTTCTGGCGACCACCATTGAATATCGCCGTAATATTCATGCAGGATTCTGTATAAATCGTTCCAGTTCATAGGGAATTAGTAATTAGTAATGAGTAATTAGTAATTGGCGCAAAGCGCCTCAAAAAATGCAAAATAGCAAATTTAATATAACAAATAATGTTGTATAAAATCGTTTTTATTTTTAAAAAATGCTGTATTTTCTCTAAATTAATGTCCTGTTTGGAAAATTTTTGAGAAAAAATTGGGTTTTTGATATTCCCATAATCGACTTTTTATATATATTATAGAATACAAACTAAAAAAGACAAGGGGAGGTTTTTGTGAGTTAGGAGTTAGGAATTAGGAGTGAGGAGTTGTTGAGGCGCTTGCGTAAACTCCTCACTCCTCACTCCTCACTTCTAACTAATAAAACCCCCAGTATTTAACTTACTATACTTTACAACTTAGACAGGCACAATTATGGCGTCAGAAAACCAACCGTATTCGCTGGTAATCGTCGAATCTCCGGCGAAAGCGCGGACAATCAGCCGTTATTTAGGCTCGGACTATCGTATTGAGGCAAGCGTCGGACACGTTCGCGACCTTCCGCAGGGCGCAAAAGAGATTCCCGAAAAGTATAAGACTGAAGCGTGGGCGCATTTGGGCGTCAACGTCGACAAAGACTTTGACCCGGTTTACATTGTCCCAGCCGACAAGGCGAAACAGGTCAAAAAGCTCAAGCAGCTTGTCAACGGAGCGACAAAGCTCTATCTGGCGACTGATGAAGATAGAGAGGGAGAAGCTATCAGCTGGCATCTTTGCGAAATTCTCAAGCCGAAGATTCCGGTAGAGCGTTTGGTATTCCATGAAATTACCAAAGACGCCATTCTCGCCTCTCTGGAAAGCCCGCGTCAGATCGACAACGACCTGGTTCACGCTCAGGAAACGCGCCGAATCGTTGACCGTCTTTACGGCTACGAAGTCTCGCCGCTGCTGTGGCGCAAGGTTCGACCGAAGCTGTCCGCCGGGCGCGTTCAGTCAGTCGCCGTTCGCCTGATTGTCGACAAAGAGCGTCAGCGCATGGCGTTCTGCTCTGCCAATTATTGGGATATTACCGGTCTGTTTAAGCCGGGAGATCAGCGGTCGTTCTCCGCCTGGCTGTATTCGGTAGACGGCAAACGCATTGCGACAAGCCGCGACTTCAATCCGGAAACCGGCATGCTCCGCAACGAAGGTCTGACGCTGCTGTCGGAAAAGGACGCGAAAGCGTTGATTGAACGCCTGAAGTCTGAACCGTCCAAGGTAACGTCGATTGACGAAAAGCCCTACGTTACGAAATCTCCCGCTCCGTTTACGACCAGTACGCTTCAACAGGAAGCCAACCGCAAGTACGGGTTTACAGCTCGCAGAACGATGCAAACCGCTCAGAGCCTGTACGAAAACGGGTATATCACCTATATGCGTACTGACAGCACGAACCTGTCAACCGAGGCGATTAACGCCGCCCGCGCTTTGATTGCTAACGAATACGGTCCGGAATACATGCCGGCGTCGCCGCGTCTGTATCAGACGAAAGTCAAAAACGCTCAGGAAGCGCACGAAGCCATTCGTCCGGCAGGCAAACGGTTTATGATGCCGGAAGAACTTCGCGGACGTCTCAATTCAGACGAAATGAAGCTGTACGACATCATTTGGAAGCGTACAGTCGCCTGCCAGATGAAAGACGCAACTGGACGCCGTTCAACCGTCATGCTGCAAATGGACGGCGCGCAATTCATGGCAACCGGCAAGACGATTGATTTCCCCGGGTTCCTTCGCGCTTACGTTGAAGGTTCAGACGATCCTGAAGGGGAACTGGCGGATCAGGAAGACATTCTGCCGAAGATGACTGTTGGAGAGTCTGTTGTTTGCAAAGACTTGCAGTACAAAGCTCACACCACCCAGCCGCCGGTGCGCTATTCTGAAGCGTCGCTGACCAGAACGCTGGAAGAAAAAGGCATCGGACGTCCGAGTACGTACGCCTCGATTATCGATACGATTATCGCCAGAAATTACGTCTTTAAGCGCGGCAACGCTCTGATTCCAACCTGGACGGCGTTTGCTGTTACACAGCTGCTGGAAAAGCATCTGCCGACTCTGGTTGACTACCAGTTTACCGCCGACATGGAAGACGAACTCGACGCTATCTCCCGCGGCGAAATGAAGTCTCTGGATTACCTCAACGATTTTTATTTTGGAAATAAAAAGGAACCGGGTCTCAAACCGCAGCTGGACAACAAGGCGGAAGAGATTGAAGCGCGCGACATCAGCACGATTTCCCTCGGCAAGCCGTCTGACGACGAACCGGAAATTGACGTTCGTATCGGACGTTTCGGACCGTATATCGAGCAGGGCGACCGACGATCCAGCATTCCAGACGATCTGCCGCCAGACGAACTGACGATCGAGAAGGCGGAAGAGCTTTTCAGTCAAAACGAAAACAGCGATTCGCCTTTGGGCATGGATCCGGAAACCGGCAAACCGATTTATCTGAAAATCGGTCGTTACGGACCGTACGTTCAGCTGGGTTCAACGGACGATCCGGACAAGCCCCGCAACGTTTCGCTGCTTAAAGGCATGAATCCGGAAGACGTCAATCTGGACGTTGCGATTCGTCTTTTGTCGCTGCCTCGCACGCTGGGCGTTCATCCCGACGACGGGAATCCGATTGTCGCCTCCAACGGCCGCTTTGGACCGTACATCAAATGGAACGACGAAACGCGCTCGCTCAACGACGTTTATACGCCTATCGACATCACGCTGGAACAGGCGATTGAACTGCTGTCACAGCCGAAGAATCGCCGCGGCGCTCCCGCCAAGCCGAAGACTCTGCTGAAAGAACTGGCTGTTTCGCCGGTTACGGAACAGATGATTCAGGTCATGGACGGTCGCTACGGACCGTATGTAACAGACGGTCAGACGAACGTCTCGCTGCCGAAAGAAGAAACGCCGGATACAATGACCTTCGAAAAGGCGTTGGATTTGCTGGCTCAGCGAGCCGCCCGAGGCGATACGCGCCGTCGAAGAAAGAAGTCCGTTAAGAAGACGACGACAAAGAAAACGACTGCGAAGAAGACAACCGCTAAAAAGACGACAGCCAAGAAAACTACGGCGAAAAAGACGACCGCCAAGAAGTCTGTCGCTAAAAAGACGACCAAGAAGAGCGAATAGTACTTAGTGCTTAGTGCTTAGTGCTTAGGAAGACTTCCCCTTACTATGCACTATGTACTAGGCACTAGGCACTCCCCTATCATGTTACTTTTCCCTAAAAAATACATCACGATGATTCGTCTGGGTCGAAAGACGACTGCTCTCCGCGTGGCAGGGTATTCCCACTGGCACGTTGGGCAGAGAGCTTTTGTCCCAACGGTCGGGTACGTTGTATTTGATCGGGTGGAACGCGCGGATTTCGTCAAGCTGACCGACGACGACATTCGCCGGATTGGCTGTGACAGCCGGGAACAGCTCTGGACGGAACTGCTAAACGAGTATTCAGAACAGGACATTCTCAAACGGCTGTGGAGAATTGACTTTCACATCCTCCCGCCGGAAGAGCAGGAACGAATCGTCGAAGATCGCAAGCGCGACAAAATACGCGCTCTTCAGGCGATTTCCCGCCGCCGCGGTTCTGATACGATTTACGGCGAGATTAAACCTGGAGAAGACGTCGAAATGGCGACCCCGCCCACGACGATGACCGAGCAGGAAGTTGTCGAGGCGATGGCGAACCTCTGTTCTGTTTATCACAGTACAAGTTCATGGGAAAACGAGCCGGCAAGAAGCGAGTTCTTCAAAATCTTTCAGGCGTCTCCCCGAGACTCCCGCGGCGTTCCGACTCTGTCTGGAGAATGGCTCCGGGTTGAAGTTAAACGACTTTTTGGCGACGACGAACGATGGAACGAAATCAAATGGATTCTTCACGACGTCTGTTCCGCCTGGAACCAGTGGCAATACGCGATTAAGAAATGGAATGACGCGGGAGAGTAAATAACAATTAGTAATTAGTGATTAGTAATTAGTAATTAACGCAAGCGTCTCACAAAAGTCTCTCGCAACTCGCAATTCGACATTCGCAATTAATTATTTAAACATGAATCCTGATCCTGAAATTCTCAACGCGATTCCGCATCGTCCGCCGTTTTTGTATGTTGATACAATTGTCGAGCGGAAAGAGGACGGAATCGTCTGTCGAAAGACGTTTGAATCGGACGAGTATTTTTTCGCCGGACATTATCCGGGCTTCCCTCTTGTTCCCGGCGTTATTTTGTGCGAAGCCGCCATGCAGGCAGCTGCGGTCTTTCTGAGTGAGAAGTTGAAAGGCGGTAACGAAGTGACCGAAGCGAACGAAGTTACGCTTTCTCGCAACTCGCAACTCGCAACTCGCAACTCACAATATCCTGTCGCAACGCGAGTCAACGACGTCAAGTTTAAGAAGATGGTTCGTCCCGGCGATACGATTGAAATAACTGTTACACTCAAAGAGAAATTGTCCAACGCTTATTTCCTTTCAGCAAACGTTACCGTCGACGGCAAAACCGCCGCGAGGTTGGAGTTTGCTGTTACAATTAGTAATTTGTAATTAGTAATTAGTAATTACGCTTCGCGTTCCTCGATGGTCATTTGTGATAATTAGATAAATACATCTTGCGAACAGCGTTTAGCGTTTTTTGCCAGTTTCTAATTATTGAGGCGCCTTGCGCCAATTACTAATTACTAATTAATCATTACTAATTAATCATCATGCAGCCCATTGTTACCATATCCGGATTACGCGGCGTTGTCGGGGAAACGTTTGAAGTTCCCGCGATGCGGTATATCGCCGCTTTTTTATCGTATTTGTCAGAACTGAAACTGCGGTCGACAAACAAGATTGTCGTCTGCTGCGACGGTCGTCCGTCCGGATTTCAGTTTTCTGGCGCGTTTTGCAATCTGATTCGAGAAAAGGGCTTTGAACCGATCTTCTTCGGCGTTCAGCCCACCCCAACGGCGGGATTTTTGACGAAGTTCATTCACGCAGCCGGCGGGATTCAAATTACCGCCAGCCACAACCCCAGCCAGTACAACGGAGTTAAACTGTTTGATAATACTGGTCGCGTCATTTCCGGTCCGATTGGCAAGACGGTTTTAGAGCGATACAGGTTAGGGAATAGGGAACAGGGAATAGGGAATAGTAATTCGTCGGAGGCGAATTTAAATACTACTCCCTACTCCCTACTCCCTACTCCCTCTGAACCGATTAACGAAATCGTATCCCCGTTCGAGCATTTGCGAGCCGTTTGCAAAACGATTCGTGTGGGAGACGTCGAGAGCAAAGGATATCGCGTTTTGCTGGATTCCAATAACGGTTCCGGTTCCCGGCTGGGACGAAAGCTGCTGGAATCGCTGGGATGCGAGGTCGTCGTTTTGGGCGACAAGCTCAACGGCGAGTTTCTTCATACCCCGGAACCGATTGCAGAGAATCTGGCTCAAGTCGGCGCGGAAGTCGTTAAGAACAAATGCGATATCGGATTCTGTCAGGATCCCGACGCTGACCGTCTGGCGATTATCGACGCCGATGGGCGATACATCGGGGAAGAGTACACAGTTCCGTTCTGCGTCCGGTACGCTCTGAAAAAACGGCACGGAAACGTTGTAATCAACTGCGCCACAAGCCAAATGACGGAAGATATCTGCTCTCAAAACGGGCGAATCTGTTTGAGAAGCGCTGTCGGTGAGGCGAATGTTGTCGATTTAATGATCTCGTCTAAGGCGGTTTACGGCGGCGAGGGGAACGGAGGTCCGATTGATCCGGAAGTTGGGTACGTTCGAGACAGCTTCGTCGGAATGGCTCAGGTTTTGGCTCTCATGGCAAGAGAAAACAAGTCTGTTGCCCAGCTGGTTGAGGAAATCAAGCCGTATTCTATTGTAAAGACCAAGCTGCCGTTTCCGACCGAACGGCTGCCGGAACTGTACGAAATGGTTCGAGAACGGTTCCCCCAGGCGACTGTTGAGACGAACGACGGCTTGCGCCTGTCGTGGAACGGGTCGTGGCTTTTGGTTCGTCCGAGCAATACAGAACCCGTTATCAGAGCCATTGCCGAGGCTCCAGATTCAGTTCAAGCAGAGCATTTATGCGCTCTTGTTAAAGAAATTACCGAAAAATTTGAATAAATCAATTCAAAAACAGGGTATCCGCCCTTGTAAAAAAACAGGTTTTGATATATATTAGAAAAAAATTTTAATTAGTAATTAGTAATGAGTAATTAGTAATTGACGCAAAGCGCCACGCTAATTGCCAATTACTAATTACTAATCACTAATTATTAACCCCTTTACCCCTATTTTCATTCCCGAATAATGGCAAGTCCTTTTAAGTTTTTCCGTACACATCAAACACAATTGCTGGTTGTCATTGGTCTGTTGACGATGATCGCCTTTATTATTCTTCCCAGCGTTTTGCAGCAGCTGGAAGTCGTTGGTCGCGCCCGAACGACGTCTAATGTGGTAGAAACCCAAAAATACGGCGCATTGTCGACGTTCGACGTTCAGCGTCTGAAAGATCGTCAGCGCGTTCTGATGTCGTTCTTTAATCGGCTTGCTCAGGCGTATCAGCTTAAACTCAACGAGATGTATCAGACCCGCGATCAGGACAAGATGACGGAACTGTATCAAACTTATATGAACAGCATGAAAGCCCAGCAGCTGGCGGCTCAGGTTGGCGACAGCTCTGATCAAACCGTTGTCTTGATGTGGCTGCTGGAAAATAAAGCTCGTGAAATGGGCATTTCCATTAACGACTCGTTTATCAGCGCGTTCATTTCGGAAAATACAGCAGGTCTTGACGACAAAGTTGTCAATCAGCTTGTCTGCGGCGACGAAACCCAGAAAAGCAGCTCCACGGAAGACGCGCTTTTCAACGCTCTGAACGGATATCTGCTTCGCGAAAAACTGATTGAAGTTTTGGGTTCGTCCTGGAGCGTTAGCACAACAGGAGAACGTCTGGACAGTTTCTGCCGCATGAATCAAAGAGCCAACGTCGAATTCTTCCCTGTTAAGGTTGAGAATTTCGTTGAAAAGGTTAAAGACCCGTCTGAAGCTGAGATTAAGAGCTTCTTTGAAACTTATAAAGATAAAGACGCCGTTATCAGTTCTGCTGAACCTGGGCTGCGTCAGCCGCAAAAGATTGCGTTGGAATACTGCTTCGGCTCTTACGCCAAGTTTATGGATCCCGCCGCTATTACTGATGAAGACGTTCAGAAGAACTATAACGATAATAAAGAAAACTACGTTATCG
>CACXSS010000059.1 GCA_902770245.1 uncultured Planctomycetota bacterium
GAAAATAATTTTTAATTAAAATAAAATAAAATAATGAAAGAAAAAGAAGAAAAAGAGGAAGAAACAGCTCCTTTAAAAAATACACATATAAATGATTTATTAGAGCCATTAGTTAAAGAAGAAAATCCAACTTTAAAAAAAAGATTATTTGAAAGTGTTATTATACCATCTAAAGATTATATAAATGATAATAAAAATGAAATTAATTTTAATATTAAAGAAAATAAAATAAAAAAAATAAGAAATGAATTAAATGATTTAGATAAAGATACTGAAGATTCTTCTAATTATTCAAATATACCCACAATTGAAGCTTTAAAATGCCAAAATTTTTTATTCATAATTATTTTAACAATATTATCATCAATTCAATTTGGAATTTTTCTTTTCATAGTTAATTTATATTTAAGGAAAATTAATGTTTATACAAATGGTGGTAATTTAAATCAAAATAAATTTTATATTTTTTTCTTAGTTTTATCTTGGAAATATCAAATATATTTCTTTTTTTATATCATTTATGGATTAATAGTATTTTTTAAAACAAAAAAATCAGAAAATAATAATGATAAAAATGATGATTCGATTCCATTAATAAAAAATAATTCTCAAGATTTAATTGATATAAATCCAGCATATAATTTTAGAAAATTTAAATATAGATATCTAATGAAATTTGGCTCATGTTATTCTTCATATTTTAATATATTTTTTTATACAAGTAATATATTTAATTATCCAAAAGAAAAAAGCTTTTTCGAAAATTTTTTAAATTTAGATGATATATTAAGAGGAATTTCAGGACTTATTTTTTCTTATACTTTATTCTACGGAAGTAATTTATATTATTTCGGAATTATATATTTAATACAATCAATTACTGCAATGATTCCTTATTATATTAAATTTAATTATAATTCTAAGCAAAATAGTAATAATAATTCAATTAAAAATAACACAAAATATTTTAAGTATATTTTTCCTTTATTAACATCAATAGGAATCTATTTCTTACTCAAATCGATATCAAATAATGGAATAAATAATTATAATAATTATTTAAATCTATTTATTATTTTATTGATATGTATTTTATGTCAAATATATTCCCAAAAACAATTTGTGCAAAAATCATATAATGAATCGCCTTTTCATATTCTTTTTAAAAATTATTTTATTTTTTTCTTATTATCGAATTCAATCGTATTATTTTTTGAAATAATTTTCAATTTATTCAATTTAAGGAATTTATTCTTTTGGATGACAGATATATATATTTTCATAGCATGTTTTATCGGTTTTGGAGTATTAGGTTCTATTTATCATATGCTTCTCACTCTGATAAGAATAGCTTTATCTTTGCCATAACGACCTTTGGATGCATCATAAAGCAAGTTGGTAAGCCGTGTAAGGTGAGCTGATGCGATATGCTTAGCGGATGGAAATTCGCTTAATAGCTCATATACAGTTCGTACTCGTATTTGAGCGTCCGGGTTTCACCGGAGTTGAGTGTCAGTTCCCAGCGGAGTTCGTTCTGACGGTTGAGCGCGTTGAGGTTCTGGTTAAGCTGGACGACTTTTGCGCCTTCTACGGGCTTTTCGATTTCCCCGAAGAACTGACGTTTAACCATGGCTTTAATCGGTTCTGCCCGACGGTTGGCGATGGTTAGTTCCACCGCAACGGTAATGCGTCGGCAGCGAACGCCCATGTACCGCATCTCGTCGCTGCGGTTGATTTCCTGCTCGTCCGATTTAACGCTGACGCTGAGCGATTTCGTAATCGGGATGCTGGTCTTTTCGCCCGGCGACGTCCAGTAACTTGTATTCTGACCCAGGAACTTGTGTTCTGTCATGACGGCGGCAGGACCGGTTGTCATGGGGAAGTCAAACGGGTTGACGAACTGGATTGTGTCCCACGGCGTGTTGGGGTTTTCCCGGTCGATCGGGCGTCCGATTTCGTTGCGCGTGTCGGCAACCGTCCATTCGACAACGCGTTCAAACTCGGCTTCCTTCTTGCCGTTGGACAGAGCCAGGACGTCTTCTTTGTTCATCGACCGCTGACCGACGGGGTGATAGTAAATATCGGGACCGTCTCCGGACGCGGCAACCGAGCCGGACGGGAAATCGTCGGAATCGCGGGGACTGACGGAGTTCATGACCATCTGCGACATCATACTGCCGCGGTCGCCGGATTCCGGTCTGAGCATTTGGCTGAAAAACGCCGACAGGTTCGCCTTGTTGGAAATGGGAGAAATCACGTTTTCACAGCCGATTTTC
This sequence comes from uncultured Planctomycetota bacterium, assembly GCA_902770245.1. Taxonomy (GTDB): domain Bacteria; phylum Planctomycetota; class Planctomycetia; order Pirellulales; family Thermoguttaceae; genus RUG11551. The sequence continues at coordinate 2,277 of CACXSS010000059.1, forward strand.
GGGTATCCGCTAATGAGATAAAGCTGGGCGTCGCTGAAACTGCGCCACTGATTGACGATCGTCGCGGTCTGCTCGATTGTCATTTTGCCGCGGTTGGATTTTTCGTCCGGAAGCAGAATTCGATACGCGGGAGCCCAGGCGGCGCCTTTGGTCAGATACGTTATGCTGACAACCGCTGGCTTTTCGGTTTTGACCTTGAACAGCAGCGTCGGACGCGATCTGACAACCGCGCCGATTTCGCCTTCAACGTCAACGCGGGCAATGGACGACTGCTGAATAACCGACTGCCCAAAATCGGTGTCGAGTATTAAAAATGGGCTGAGGGCGTTTGCCGTTTCAAAGGAATCTCTTCGGCTGGAATAATACGCCTGAGAGTAGTAATTTCGGGGTTGAAAATCCGATACAGACTGCGGCGCGGATTCCTGAACTGGCTGCCGAACGGCGGCGACTGTCCCGTGAACCGGCGGCAGATTGGCGTTGTTGAAAAACACTCGCACTTTCTTTCCGACGAGGTCTTTTTGATAGTTCAGATCGCCTGACGCGCCTGCGATTTCCTGATACTGACGCTGGGTCAAAACCGCTTCAACGTTGGCTGTCGACTGAATGAAAAACGCGCCGTGAATCGCGTACGGAATGACGTCAAGAGCGTACTGACCGCTTGCGGGCGCGGTAAATTCTTCTCGAACCAGCGCGACGCCGTTTTTAAACATGCTTACCGATTTAACCCGGCTTGTAACAGTTCTGGGAGCGGCGCTGACAGAAGGACTGGCGACAGCCGATTCCACCGCCGCCTGAGGCGATTGCTGCGTAACAGCGGAGTTTTGGGCGTAAACGGCGGGAACGGCAAGAAGCAATCCCAACGCGACGCCTTTCCAGCTCTTAGAAATCAATGAATGTAACATGGTTATTCTCTCCTGACGTGTAATTTATTTTTCTATCAATTGGAACGCGACGTTGCCGTCAGCTGCCAACGCGGTCTTTTTTACTCCGACAAGCAGAATCGGGGCGAAATACGCGGTCTCGGACGGCTCGCCCTGGCGGGTATACTTTACGACAAGCCCCGAGTCGCTTTGTTCAACCGACTGGACGGTGTATTCCCACGGCGTGTTTCCCCATTCGACCCAGTAAAGAATGACGTGGTCGTTGAAGTAATCCTGGGGAACGAACTTCTGTTTTCTAAACATGACCGCTGCGGGATGAAACAGCGACTCGAACTGTTCCATGGTTGTACAAACGCCGAACTTGCAATCCTTGCCCTTTTCCGGCTTGATTGTATTGAGAACGAAATACGGTTTAAACGTTTCAAATGGAATTGTCGCAGAACCGTCCGCAAACGCTGACGCCGCCATTGCGAACCCTACCGCAGCCGCCGCGATAAAATGTCGTCTATTCATGAAAATGTCTCCTGTATGGGGAAATGAGTTGTTATTATATAATTATATACGAAAAAAGTTTTAAAATGTTAGGATCGCAAAGAAAATTTGTGGTTCTTCCGGCAAGTTGACGTCTGCGCAAACGACAGACGCCAATTAACCGAAAAACCCTTTTTGGGGAAATGTCCGTAGAATTGAATTGACAAATTCTTTGCTTGCAGTATAATTCAAATACTATCTTTCTGGTGTGCAGTTACCGGATAACCCCATAATCACCCAAAGGAGTATTAAACATAACCAGATTCATTATAGGAGCAATTCTTATTGTAATGAATTATACTGCGAACGCTGTTTGAGGCTATTGAACAAATGGCGGACTTTCTCTTGAATTTGACAAGGAAGCGAGATTAACAATGACAGAAGAACAGAAAAGGACAACGCGCCTGTCGCGCGACGAGGCATGGGAGCTTCTCACGCGTTACAATAAAGACGCATTCCACCTCCAACACGCTGAAACGGTGGAAAAGACCATGCGCTGGTTTGCCCGTGAACTCGGCTATGCCGAGGAAGAGGACTACTGGGGAATCGTAGGCATGCTACACGACATCGACTTCGAGCTGTGGTCGCAGGAGCATTGCTTGAAAAGCCAAACGCTCCTGAAGGAACTCGGCGTGGAAGACTCCATCAACCGCGCCGTCGCCTCGCATGGCTACGGAATCGCCAACGACATTGCGCCGGAACATCTGATGGAAAAGGTTCTCTTCGCCGTTGACGAACTGACGGGGTTGTTGGGCGCGGTCGTGCTGATGTATCCCTCCAAGAGCGCAAAAGACCTCAATCTCAAGAGCGTAAAGAAGAAGTTCAAAGACAAGAAGTTCGCCGCCGGGTGTTCGCGCGACGTGATTCAACGAGGCTCGGAGCAGCTTGGCTGGACGCTTGACGAACTCATTGAGCGCACGATTGCTGCAGTTCAGTCGTTTTTGCCATAATCGCCAAGGAACAAAACAATGGACTTTCCAACGACCAAACTTTCCAACGGCGTGAAAATGCCACAGATCATTGGATTTTTTAACACGAAATACACGAAAAGAACGAAAAAACACGAAATATTAAAATCTTTCGTAATTTTCGCTTATTTCGTGTTTTTCGTGTTTAAAAACAAATCCGCAAACGGATTCTTTTATTCTATCTGTCCAGAGTCTTAAATAGCAGTACTCTTGGATAGCCCGGGTGGGGGTCAGGGACAACTCTGCCTTTGTTTTCGTAACCTTCCGCCTTGAGGTTTTTGAGGCTGAAGCTGTTGTCCGGGTGAGCGATTGCTCCGATGTACTTTAGCTGAGGATTTTTGAGAACTTCGACCTCCAGCGCGTGGAGCAGCGTTCTTTGCAGACCGTGACCGCGATACGCCTCTTTGACGATTGCCATTTTGGCGTAGCCGAATTGCTTGTCTTCGTTGTTTTGATGGTTATTCAGAAGACTTTTAAACATGCCCTGCGGATCCCCAATGGACATTGCAATACACGCCGCCAGCTCGCCGGCGCTGTACGCGCCGAGAACCAGCAGGTCGTTATTCTTCAGGCCGTCTTCCAGCTCGCAGCGTTCTGTTACAATATACCAGTTCCCCCTGCCGGTCTTGTTATTGACCTCAATAACATGGTCCTGCATGTCCATAATCGCATCGACGTCTTCAATTGAACACGGTTTTATCGTAAACATGGTTCTTTCCTTCTGTTACATAGACTCCCGTTCCTCTTCCGACTTGGCGAGGATTTCCTCTGTCGCCTGCGGGTCGGCGACGGAACAGCATTGACGCAACGCGTCGGCGACGCCCAGCAGTTCCGGCTTCCACGTTTCCCGGACGCTGACAGGAACGTCCAGCTGAGCGAATTCTTCCAGCAGCAGAATCATGCGGAGCAGGTGCCGGAAAATCAAGCCCTCCTGACGCGCCAGCCCTTTCGACGTGATGTACTTGTTGAACTCACCGTTGAACTCCAGGATTTCGCCCGTTATCCAAACCGGGGTGATTTCGATTTCCTCTACCAGCGGGTATTCGTACTGGAACAGACGATAGAGCTTTTCCGCAAACGGAATCACCCAGACCCGTTCCGAGGCGTCCGGCAGACCGCCGAAGCGTTCCCGCTCTTCCTGAATTTCCTCTTTTGTCTTCTCGACCAGTTCGTCGATTGTCGCCAAGCCGAGTTGTAACAGTTGTTTATCCAGACGGCTTTGCGCCAAGCGTCCCGGCGGCAATTCCCACTGGCGAGGAACGCGAACGTTGCGTAACAGCGTCTTGGGAACTTCCAAAACGGACTCAAACGCCTGCAGACGCTCTTTGAGATCCGCATCGACCAGCTGGTCAATCAGAAACGCCCCGTAAAGCGGATTGATCGACCGAATCTGAGTCAGAATCGACATCTTTTCCGTCCCGGCGGCGCGGAGGGGCGACCAGGGTTGTGAGTTGGAATCTATGGTTTGCGAGTTAGGAGTTAGGAGTGAGGAGTGAGGAGTTGACGGCGTCGGCGGCGTGGCGCCGCTGCCAGTCCGCGCTTCCGCGCGAGATGTATTATCATCGCTCCCGTTGGTCGCTGCGTTATCGTCGGGTAAAACAGGTTCGCCTGACGGCGAATGCTTAATTTCGTTCGCTTCGCTCACTTCATTACCGCCTTCCAATCCACTTGCTACTTGCAACTCCTCCTCTTCTTCGTCGTCAAACAGCCCGAACCCAAATCCCTTTTCCTCTTCCGGTTCCTGCGGAGTTTCCTTTTCCGGGAGGTATTTAATCTCAATCGCCGGCGCGTCGGGTGAGGTTTCTATTCCCAGGTCAAGCTCTGTAATAAGGCGGGATTTATCGGCGGGCGGAGAGGGTTCCAGAAAAACGTAGCCCGCATTGTGGAGCGTCAGGAGCGCCTGATCGAGATCGCGCTGACCTCGTTCCATGCGCCCGGAATCCAGCAAACGGTCTTGAACCAGCTTTCGCAGCTGTCCAACGTCCGGCGATGCCTGAAGCATAAACGCCAGCAACCGCCACGGAATCTGCCCGACCGAATGAAGGTTCTCTGCCTTTGCGTTTTGCAGTATCTGGAACTGTTTTTCCGACCAGTACTGTTCTTCCGGCGACCGCTTGGGCTGTTTCTTTTTGAGCTGCTTTTTCGCTTTCTGCAAGTTCGGATCAGGCGTGTTTTCGGGAATCTGATCGTACTTTTTCTGCCATCGGGCGATTTTGACGTCGTCCGGATGAGCCAGGGCGAAAACGTATCCTTGCGTGTCGAACTGCGGACGTCCGGCGCGGCCGAAAATCTGATGAGCCGTCCCGAACGGAACGAGTTTCTTTTTCCCTTTCGGTCCCTTGAGCAGGCTGGGAAGAACGACCGATCGCGCTGGCAAGTTGATTCCCGCCGACAGCGTCTCGGTACAGGCGCAAACCGCCAATAGTTTTTTCTGGAAACACCTTTCGACGATTCGCCGGTACTTGGGCATGACCCCGGCATGATGAACGCCGACGCCGCGAAGAAGCATCGTCTTGAGTTTCGGACCGATGCCGTCCGTCATTTTTTCAGACTGCAGTTCCGCCAGCAGCTGCGCCTGCTGTTCGGCGGAAATGAGCTTTTTCCCCTTGAGGATTTCCGCGTAGTCCCAGCACAAATCCCGGCTAAAGCAGAACAGCAAAGCCGGAGTGCGGCGCGTTTCGTCGTCGCCCAACGCCATTTCCTCAACGAAATCTTCCAGAAAATGCTCTTCGTCCCACTGAAACATCAACGGAACTTTTCGCTCGTCTGACTCGACGACTTCCAGCTTCCGATGATGCCGCGTTTCCAGCCAGATGGCAAACTGCTTCGCGTTCCCGACCGTCGCCGACAGCAGCAGCGTCCGAATTCGCGGGGGAAGAAGTCGAAGCGAGAATTCCCAGACGATTCCCCGTTCCGGGTCGTTAAACTGATGAAATTCGTCCATGACGACCGCGTCGACGTCGTCAAAATTCAAGGCGGAACTTTCTGCCGCAGCGCTTTCGGGCTGAAGAAGCCGATTGAACAGAATTTCCGCAACGACGACCAGAATTTTGGCGTCCGGATTGACTTTACGGTTGCCGGTAACCAGCCCGACGTCGTTGGGGTCAAATCCCCATTGAGCCGCTTTGACCTGCAATTCGTGAAATTTCTGGTCAGTCAGAGCGATCAGCGGCGTTGTATAATACGCTCGCCGCCCGGTCGTGAGAGCTTCAAAAATAACGGCTTCAGCAATGAGCGTCTTGCCCATTCCTGTCGGCGCGGAAACGAGAACGCCCTGATCGGAAGAAAACCACGCCAGGAGGGCTTCTTCCTGCATGGGATACAATTCGTAGGGAACTTGAGCCAAAAACGCTTCGTATATTTCTTCGCGGGTCATTGCCGTATATGTTTGATTATGGGGATATTTAGTATTCACCGCCCGGGGTTACGAATCCTAGGCGCATATTTAGGGAATTATACCATAAAACGGATAAGAATCAATGAACGTTCTGGAATTCTCGAAATATTTTGAAAAAAATGGGGCGGGGGGTTGACAATTTATAAAAACGTGGCATAATACGTTCATTCAGTTTGCGGACAGCGTCTGCAAATCTTGGAATGGGCAGTTAGCGCAGTTTGGTTAGCGCGCCTCCCTGACACGGAGGAGGTCACAGATTCGAGTTCTGTACTGCCCATTTTTTTATTTCTTGAACGTTTTGCTTTTCATAGCAAGACGTTTTTTTGTTTTGCAAAAGTCCTTGAATTTCAGGGACTTGCGGAACCGGCTTTTCTGAATATTGCAATTCTGAATTATCCAGATTCCCGTCCTGTATGGAAACATTTTTGGGAATATTTCCGGGCACAATTCTGGACGCTTTTTTAGATCCCTGTTCTATCGTCTCCGCTTCTTGACCAGATTTCATCTAAAACTCTATTGAACGCCCTTTATTTTAATCTTTTCTGGCGCCCCCCCTTTTATTTTCTTTGACGATTTTGTAAAATAGCTAAAAATAAAGTTGACGATTAACGTCTATAGCTTTTTCATTTCCTTTTATATTTGGAGCAGTCTGCCATGGATCGCAGAGAATTTATTGCCGCGTCGGCAGCGCTGGCAGTCGGAACGCTTGCAGGCGCAGCGTCTGACGCATTTGCCGAAGAACCCGTTTCACAAAAAACAACCGTAAAGGAGAAAACCATGAGTAAAAAAATCGTAGTAGCCGCTGACCCGTTTGCCGTTGGACTTAAAGACGCCGTTGTCGCCGATTTGAAAGGCAAAGGATACGAAGTCATTGACGTCGGCGCCCGCGCTGAAAACCCGGACATTCCCTACTTCGAATCCGCTCCCGTTGCCTGCAAGTACATTCAGGACGGAACTTGTGAAAACGGCATTCTGTTCTGCGGAACCGGCATGGGCATGTCGATTGTCGCCAACAAGTGCAAAGGCATTCGCGCGTCTGTCGTCGAAAGCGTTTTCGCTACGAAAATGTGCCGAACGATCAACAACTCCAACGTTCTGTGCCTCGGCGCCATGATTTGGGGCGAAGCCATGGCTCTGGACGCTGTCGATACGTTCCTCAACACTGCGTTCACCTCCGCTTTGCCGCAGTTCGCCGATTTCCTCAAGGAAGCCGCCAAGAAAGTCGACGCCTTCGACCAAAAGAACCTGAAATAATAATTAGCTGTTAGCTATTAGCTGCTAGCCATTAGCTTTGTTATCTGTAGTTCTTAGCGTTATTATTTAAAGCTGGAAGCTAAAAATATAAAGTTAAAAGCTAGCAGCTAGTGGCTAGTAGCTAAAAACTCCTCACTCCTCACTCCTCACTCCTCACTCCTAACTCCTAACTTTTCAGAGTTTCCATGGCAATTACTGTAACCTGTCCCGGCTGTCATAAAAAGTTTGTTGTCAGCGAGAAGTTTGCCGGCAAGAGCGGACCTTGCAAGTACTGCAAGACGATAATTCATATTCCCAAAGAAGTTCCAGCAGCAGAGAAAGTCGTCATTCACGGCGGAGAATCATTTTCCAGCGGCGGTAAAAACGCTCAGGGAAAACTCGTGCTCAAACCGTTGGAACGCGGCGTTAAAAAGTTTGACCGAGTTCGGGCAATTATTATAACCGCCGGGATTTTGGGCGCGCTTTTGGCAACGTTTGCTCTGGGGAAGTTCATCAACTTAAACGAGAATTTTCTCATTGCCGCTGCCGGGTTATGCGTTGTTACGCCGCTGATCGTTGGAGGCTTGTATCCGCTTGTTAAAAAGGACGAGATGCTGGAATCCATTCACGGTTTCGACTTCTACTGGAGAACAGGCGTTATTTCCGTGGTTTATGCCGGCATGTGGGGAGCGCTATCGTATTTGATGTACCTGGGAACGTTATCCAGTCGAACTCCGACAATGTGGGCGATTTGTACAATAGCGCTGGTTTTGTTTGGCATATTTATGTGCATGTGCTTTTACGAACTGGAATGGGGAAACGCAGCGTTCCATACGCTGGCGTTTGTTTGCGCGACGCTGTTTTTGCGATACCTTGCTGGAATTGTCTGGTTCTCGCAGGTTGTAATTGAAAGCGCCGCGGGAAAGAATACGCCTCCGCCCCCGCCAATGTAATTAGCGTCTACATCAGGTTTTTGCTCTGACGAGTCAAAATAAAAACAGCGGTTAGAAACGTCTTTTGTTTCGCCGCTGTTTTTTTGTTGTATTCTTCTGAATTGTGAGAGAGTTTATCTGCTGCCGTTATCGGCTGGCGCGAAACTCTTCCGGCGTCATATTGTGACTCTGTTGGAAAGCTCGGAAGAAATATTCATAACACTTAAAGCCGGAATTGACTGCAACCTGAGCGATTTTTTGATCGGTTTGAAGCAGCAGACATTCTGCCGTTTCCATGCGAAGACGGTTAATGACCTTGATAACGGTCTGTCCGAAATTGGTCAGGAATCGGCGATCCAGCATGGCGCGGGAAAGTTCTGCGAAGTTGGCAACGTCGACTGCAGAAATTTTTTCTCTGAAATGCTCGCGGATAAAATTGATTGCTTTAAAACAATACGGATCGTTCGTCTCAATCATATCCGTTGACTGACGGGCAATTACGCCTTTGGGAGAAACAATCGTCTGAATTGACGGACTGTCGTTGCCCTGCTTCCCTTTTAGATCAAGGTTGTTCATTTGTTTATCCAGCAACTGAGCGGAAATAAATCCGACTCTTTCTGCATTCAAGTCTATGCTGGACAACTGCGGGAAAGACAGACTGCACAAAAGCGAATCGTTTCCCGTTCCCAAAACGGCAACCTGATTGGGAACGTCCAGACCAATTCCCTGACACGTTTCAATGATTCGTATCGCTAACATGTCGGAAGGAACCCAGATTCCAACCGGAAGCGGCAGCTTTTTCAGCCAGCGAATCAATCCCTTGCGTTGAAAGTCGTCCCATTTGGGGCATTGAGTTTGTTCTGTCTGAGAAAAATCGTCCGGGCAGAGTATGCACCGACGCCCCATTTTTCGCAGTTCCTGAACAAAGTCGTCACGCATTCGACTGATCCACCAGATATTGCTGGAGCCGTACCAGGCAAGATTCTTTAAGCCTCTGTCACAGAAATGCAGCGCCGCAATCTTCGCAATTTCTTCAAAATTCAGACTGACAATCGCGCCGTTAGGAACTTCGTTGTTGAGCAATTCAACAATAGGAATCTTTTTCTTCTGAAGCAGACGATAAATGTCTGTCGTAATGCTTTGTGAAAGAATTCCATCTCCATGCCATTGATCAAAGTCATTTGGCAGCCCGTCTTGAATGGTGCGCGGATCCAGATGTACGTGCCAAGGCTTTTGTTTTTTAGAATCAATGGATTGAGTATAGTTCAAAACCCCTTTAAGGAAATCGCGCCCAAATTTGCTGCTTGTGCCAATAATAGCCAAAACTTGTCTAGGTATATCAGGAGGCATAATAACCAATAGGAATAATATATTTACTTGCTATATAATTTTAAAATAAAAATATCCTCCCATATCAACGCTTTGTGTTAAAAAAACGTTAATGGGCGATTAAAACATTTAACTTTATTGATTTAATGAATCTTATAACATTTTTTTAAGATTTTGCAAGAGGAATAAAAGCATATATAGAGTTGAAAAAGACAAATGTTTTTTCAAATTTGCTTATTTTGATAATTATTCCTAATAATTCAAATTTATTGACAATCCAATTGTAAATAATCCTCACTGTTCGTCAAGAACTTTCCGATTATAATATACAAAGGAAATTTTGTTTAAAAATAAGTTTCCTGACATGAACAGCACAGATTATGGCGTCAAAACCCCAAACGACTTCTAACGACAACTCGTTTCTGCCGACGACCGCTCAGGAAATGCGTCAGCGCGGCTGGGACTATGTGGATCTGGTTTTCGTAACAGGAGACGCGTACGTCGATCACCCGTCTTTTGCCGCGGCGATATTGGGGCGATGGCTTTCCAAGCACGGGTATCGGGTTGCGATTCTTGATCAGCCGGACTGGCATAGCTGTCAGCCGTGGCGGGAGTTTGGACGTCCGCGATTGGCGTTTGGGATTTCCGCCGGCGCGATGGACTCGATGGTCAACAAGTACACGCCGTTTAGACGTCTCCGTTCGGCAGACGCGTATTCTCCCAACGGGGAGCTGGGGCGGCGTCCCGACAGAGCTGTCAACGTGTATTCTCAGCGGGCGCGAGAAGCGTATCCTGGCTGTACGGTTCTCATTGGGGGAATAGAGGCGTCCCTGCGTCGGCTGGCGCATTACGACCATTACAGCGACAAGCTGCGGCGGTCGGTTCTTCTCGATTCCAAGGCGGATTTGCTCATGTACGGCATGGGCGAGCTGACGTTTCTGGAAGTCATGCGCCGTCTGGAAGAGCATATAAACGACGAGTCCGGCGACCTGTCCTGGCTTCACGACATTCCCGGGACGGCGTACCGCGGCGGAATGAAAACGCCCATTCCAACCGGGGACGACGTTATCGAACTGCCGACGTGGGACGAAGTTCAGCAATCCAAAGAGAAGTTTGCTGAAATGACCCGGATTATTTATAACGAACTCAATCCGTTTTGCGCCCGGACGCTGGTGCAGCGGTTTGGGACGGAACACGTTGTCGTTCGCCCGCCGCAAAGACCGCTGACGGAATCGGAAATGGACGAGGTGTATTCGATGCCCTTTACTCGTCAGGCGCACCCCAAATACGGTTCTGCCGAAATTCCCGCTTTGACGGTAATTCGGAACTCCGTTCAGATTGTCCGGGGCTGTTTTGGCGGCTGTTCGTTCTGTTCGATTGCGGCTCACGAAGGGAAAATCATCCAGTCCCGAAGCTGTAACAACGTCCTGGACGAGATTCGGCGCATGCAGAATCAGCCTGGGTTTACCGGCGTTATCAGCGACCTGGGCGGTCCGACTGCCAACAGCTATCAAATGACCTGTCGAAAACCCGACCAGATGAAGCGGTGCCGTCGGACGTCTTGCCTGTATCCCAAAATCTGCCCTAACCTCAATACAGATCATACGCCGGTAATTGAACTGATGGAATCGGCGCGGAAAATCAAGGGCGTCAAAAAGGCGTTTATCGCGTCGGGAATACGAACAGACGTTGCTCTCAACAGCCCGGAATACATCCAAAAGCTGGCGGACAATTTCGTCGGCGGGTATCTCAAAACCGCGCCGGAACACGTTGCTGGCGAGGTTCTTCAATGCATGCAAAAGCCCACTATAGACGTCTATGAACGGTTTGTAACACAGTTTGAAAACGCCAGCCAACGCTGCGGCAAGAAGCAGTATCTGATTCCCTATTTTATCGCCGGACATCCCGGCTGCGACCTGAAAGCCATGATTCGTCTGGCGGAATACCTTCGCGACCACAACCTCAGACCCCAGCAGGTTCAGGACTTCTGGCCCGGTCCCTTTGACTGGGCGACGGCTATGTACTATACAGAGTCAGACCCCGCGACGGGGAAACCGCTTTACGTCGCCAAAAACGAGCGGGACAGACGCATGCAGCGCGCTTTGATGCAGTATTTTCTCCCGGAGAACTACCAGTGGGTCAAAGAGGCGTTGATTAAAGAGGGACGAAAAGATTTAATCGGGTTCGGACCCAAATGCCTCATTTCGCCCAATCCGCCCAAACAAGCGTCTTCTAAACAGAAGTTTTCTAAAAACAAGCCCCAAAAACGACGCGGCGGCTATCGGCAGAAGTAGGGAAGTAAGGCAGTAGGCAAGAGGCAATAGTTTAAAAACCTCTACTGCCTACTGCCTATTGCCTGCTGCCTCTTTTTGCTCTTGACAAGAAATCGAATTTTCTCTAAATTATCATTTGACAATTCAGCGTTGGCTGAATAATAGAGTAATATTATTTAAAGAGTTTGGTTAATAATGGAAGGCGGTAATGTAGTGAGCGTTAGCGAACGAAACTACGCATTCGCCGTCAGTCGAACTCGATGGGTTCTATTATTGGGGTTCGCCTTTGGCGAACTGCGTAACTACGCTCCCGTTGGTCGTTTCGTTACCGCCTTCCATTAAGCATTTTGGAATTTAGGAGAAACACATGAAATCGTTTACCCGATTGTTGACGTTGTCGTTACTGATTGCAGCCGGATTGTCCAGCGTTCTTTTCGCGCAGCAGTCCCCTGCCCCCGCCCCAACTCCAGACAGCGTCGTCGCCCGAGTTAATAACGAACCGATTACCCGCCAGCGTCTGGGTGAGGAATGTCTGCTTTATTTCGGTCGCGACGTTGCCGAAAAAATGATGAACAAATACCTCATTCAAACGGAATGTCATAAACGCAATATCGTCATTACCCAGGATGAAGTTCGCGCAGAAATCGAACGTCTCGCCAAATCGTTCAACTTGCCTGTAACGCAGTGGCTTAACCTGCTTCGCGACGAACGCGGGATCAACGAACAGCAGTATTCAGAAGACATCATTTGGCCGTCGCTGGCGTTAAAGGCGATTGCCAAAGAT
>CACXSS010000060.1 GCA_902770245.1 uncultured Planctomycetota bacterium
GCATATTCCGGTTTCCAATGATGATCTCCTTTGAAAAACAAACGATAATGTTCGTCGGGATTATTTTTCAAAATATCGCGAGTATCGTAAAAAGGAACCGACTTTTGAGCAAGATACCTTAGAAAAATATCCGCTTTGTCATTCGTATATTCAGTTAGACAGCCGCGAGGCGTTTGTTTATCATAATAATGAGACTTTACAGGGGTCATTACGAAAACCAGGGGAATGTTTATTTCAGCAAGTCTTTTCTCTAGTTGAGATACAGAATCGGCATAACGCTGGCAAACGACGTCGTCTTCTGGCGATAATTTACCAAATGTTACATAGTCCAAATATCCGTTATCAAGTTTAACGATCGGATAAACGGGATCTGGAATAGTCCTTTTATCAATAACTCGCTGGATATATGAATAAAGGCGCATGTAATAGCGGGCGCCAACGACGTCTACAGAAGAACGATTGCCATTTTGGACTATTTCATTAAATTTTGACCATGCCGAAGAAAACAGATTTCCGTCCCGGATCTGTTTAACGGCGCTCAATCCCAGATTCGAAAAAATCAGGGAAACAAAGCAAACGGCTATAATCCATTTTTTACGAAACATAAATGCTGTGCGAAATTCGTCTTATTATATTATACACCATAATTTCATTTTGACGAGTCCTGTTTGTCATTAAAGTCAACGAATATAAGAACAAATCAATCCAGATCTTTTTTATCGTTTTGTTCCTGTTGAAAACCCTATTACCCATTTCTTCCTGTCATTTTTCCGTCCGCCCTTGCAAAGATAAAAATTTGGGATACAATATAGATATAGAATATATAAACTGGAGCGCGGGTTTCTCGCCTGCGCTTTGACGACCTAACATCTGCAATTCCCTTATGGCAAGTTTACTCATTAAAAACGGACGCGTAATCGACCCCGCCAACGGCGTCGACAGAGTTACCAATGTTTTAATTGAAAACGGTCGAGTTACCAGCTACGACCTCAATTCTCGCGGAGAAGACAAGGTTATCGACGCGACCGGCAAGCTGGTCGTTCCCGGTCTGATTGACCCGCACGTTCATCTTCGCGAACCGGGATTTGAAGAAGACGAAACCATCGCCACCGGTACAGCGGCGGCAGTTGCTGGCGGATTTACGTCAATCGCCTGCATGCCCAACACCAACCCTCCGGTTGATTCCCGCGCCTCGGTTGAGTTCATTCTCCATCAGGCGCAGCGGGCGGACAACTGCAACGTCTACCCGGTCGCGTGCGTCAGTCAGGGTCGGGCGGGCGAATCGCTGGCAGAAATGGGTCAGCTGTCCGAAGCGGGAGCGGTCGCCTTTTCAGACGACGGCGCGCCGGTGTCCAATGCAGAACTCATGCGCCGGGCGTTTGAGTATTCCATCATGTTTGACAAGGCGATTATGAACCATCCGGAAGACAAGTCGCTTACTTACGGCTGCGTCATGCACGAAGGGCTTGTCAGCGTCGAACTGGGATTGGCGGGCATTCCCGCCGCGGCGGAAGAAATCATGATAGCCCGAGACATCACCCTGGCGGAACTCACCGGCGGACGTCTGCACGAACAGCACGTTTCCTCTAAAGGTTCCGTTGACCTCATTCGCCGCGCCAAAACTCGAGGCGTTCGCGTTACCGCCGAAGTTACCCCGCACCACATCTCCCTGACGGACGAATGTCTGCGAACGTTTGATTCCTGTTACAAAATGAACCCGCCGCTGCGTTCTCAACAAGACGTCGACGCCTGTATCGAAGGACTCAAAGACGGCACGCTGGATATTATCGGCACCGACCACGCCCCGCACGCGCCGGAAAAGAAGATGGTCGAGCTGGACCGCGCCCCGTTTGGAATCGTCGGGCTGGAAACGGCTCTGGGCGTTTTGTGTACAAAGCTCATCGTTCCCGGACATCTGACCTGGCCGCAGCTGATTGAAAAAATGACGATCAATCCTGCTCGTCTGCTCAACCTCAAAAAGGGATCGCTGGAAGTTGGCGCGGACGCCGACATTACGATTATCGATCCGGATATGCAATGGACGGTTGACGCCAGCAAGTTCAAAACTAAAAGCCGCAACACACCGTACAACGGCTGGACGCTTACCGGTCGAGCCATCTACACGATTGTCGGCGGTCGAATCCGGTTCTCGATTTAGTAGATTAGTGCATAGTGCATAGTGCATAGTACGCAAAGCGCTCCTCTCACTATGCACTAAGCGCTAGACGCTAATCACTAATCACTAGGCACTAAGCACTAGGCACTAAGCACTAAGCACTAAGCACTAATAATATCCCCCCATGCACTACATCCTCCCCCTTATCGGAATCGTCGTTTTTTTGTTTATCGCCTGGCTGATGTCAGAGAATCGGAAACATATTGTTTGGCGACCGGTTGTTTTGGGAATGGCGATGGTCTTTGTTTTCGGCTGGGCGCTGCTGGGAACGAAGTTCGGGAATACAATCAAAGAAGCCGGCGGTAACGGCATAACCGCTTTTATTCACTGTGCGGACGAGGGCGCAAAAGCGATTTTCAACGAAAAGCTCATCAGCGGGGCGTCTGAACTGTGCTGCCCCGGGCTAACATTTTTGCCGTCGCTGATTTTTATTGGGTCTCTGTCCGCCGCGTTGTACTACTTGGGAATTCTTCAGTTCGTCATTCGGGTTTTTGCTGTTCTTGTTACAAAAGTAACGCGCATTTCCGGGGCGGAAGCGTTGATTTCCGTTGCCAACATGTTCCTGGGCATGGTCGAGTCCCCGTTTGCCGTCAAGCCGTATTTGCCGCGCTTTACCCGTTCGCAGCTATTCTGCATGATGACCTGCGGCATGGCGTCGATTGCCGGCGGGGTCATGGTTGTCTATGGCGGAATGTTACAAAAAGCGGGAACGTCGCCGGGACATTTGATTATTGCCTCCATTTTGTCGGTTTTCTCTGCAATCGTCATTTCCAAGATTATCGTTCCGGAAACAGACCCCGAAACCGCAAACAGCTTTGCTGAAACCAGCCAGAAGGAACAGAACGGATCAGACGCCAACCTGCTCGACGCCATTTGCCGCGGCGGAGGCGAGGGCATGTCGCTGGCGATTAACGTCATGGCAATGCTCATCGCGTTTAGCGCGCTGCTGGCGTTGTTGAATCTGACGCTTGGCTTGTTCGGAAACGTTGGCGACGCCCCGCTGACCGTTCAACGCTTTTTCGGCTGGCTGTTCGCGCCCTTCGCGTATCTCATGGGCGTTCCATGGAGCGAGTGTCACTTTGCCGGACAACTGCTGGGCGAAAAAACGATTCTCAACGAGTTCATCGCCTATCTTGACATGACCAATCCGGACAACCTCTCGCAGCTTTCAGAACGCTCGCGAATTATCCTGTCATACGCCTTGTGCGGATTCGCCAACTTCGGATCGCTGGCAATCATGATCGGCGGCTTGGGGTCGCTCATTCCCACTCGCCGGGCGGAAATCGCCAAACTGGCGATCCCATCCTTGGTCAGCGGAACCCTCGCCGCATTCATCACTGCTTGCCTTGCCGCGCTGTTTGTCTAGGCGTATTCACAAAACAGAATACCGATACGTATAAAGCGTTTTCCCGCAATTGTTCGGAACGAGTTTAGAACCTTTCTATTCCGGCTTGTACTTCTGGTCGAAGTTGCGGAACGTGGTCAGGTGATCTGTATTGAGCAAGTCGACTTTCAATCGCCGCAGTTCCGTCCAGAACGCAGCGTTTTGCGGCGCGCCCCAAAATCGCAAGATTCGCCCCTGGCTGTGCGCCTTGTCGATTAACGCTGCCAGTTTGGCGCGCTGGTCGGCAGGGAACTCGCCGGAGCCTTTCCAGGAACTGACGCTACCCCAGTTTTCGTTAATCGCGCCGACCATCCATGCTGGACGGTTGGGATTGTCCAGATCGCTAAATCGTCCGTCAAGCGTCGCGTAGAACGTTTTCCCTTTGGAATCCTCAAACGCCTTGAGCGGGCGGTTGCCGGTAATAATTACCTGAACGGGACCGGGCTTCTTCACGCCGTCTGTTACAGAAGCCAGCATGTCCTTGTACTTTTCCAACAGCGGAACCAGCGCCGCCCACGCTTCTTCCGGCTCTTCCTTGAACTCAATCCATAAATAGAACGTCTCGACACCGGGATAAACCGTCCCGCCGTTGAGGGCGATTTGCTCTTTGAGCGTTTGGAAATAGATGGTTTCCAGATTGCGGCGCAGCATAATTTCCGCCGGAACGTGCCCCGCCCAAAACTGCCCGTCGCGAAGAAAGACGTCCGCTTCGACGCTGCAAAAACCGTGGTCGAGAGCGTCCAGCATCGGGCGATTGCGCCAGTAGTCGTTATGCGAATGCCCGTCTCGAATCGGCTTGACGTCCTTCGGCGACGCGCCGATGAGAATCGCGTTAAGGGTTACCAGAGCAATAAAAAACAATACAATTCGACTGCTCCAGACGCGAAGTCTGGAACCGATCTTTGAACGGGTTTTTGTTGACGTCATAATAGTTCAATGGGAAAAAACAACCTGATATACACAAATCCATATTTCCTATCGTACCGGAAACCCCACCGAATTGCAAGAGGGGGCGGGCGGCGGCGAGGCGCCGGTGCGTAGGCGCACGCGAAACGCGTTACAACCGCTCCCGTTGGTCGCTTACATTCCCTCCTCCCTCCTCCCTCCTCACTCCTAACTAACAAACAATAGACTTCTCCAATCCCCAAAATCCCCTCTTGCCCCCTTGACGAGATGAGGCAAAAGGGTAAAATACAGCAAATTGAAATTAGTCTGGACGTTCTGGACTATATATTATTGTAGTTTTAATTTTTGGAGATAATCAGATGTCTTTGAATACCCCCATCGTTCCTCAGACGAACATTAAAAAGGTTGCAATGCTGTTTTCCGGCGGACCCGCTCCGGCGGCGAACTCGGTAATTTGTTCTGCCGCGATTTGCTTCTCTCGCGCCGGCATTGAAGTTTACGGCATGAAAAACGGATACACCAGCCTGGCAGACTACAAAGACGGCGACGTTTTGGTCGAAGGCAAAGATTACCTCAAGCTGAACTACAAAGACCTCGAAGGCTGCCGTTCCGAAGGCGGAATCATCATCGGATCCGCTCGCGTCAACCCGGGCAAACTCATGAAGACCCCCGCTGACCTGACCAATCCCGAGACCAACGCTCCGATGCAGCGCGTTTACAAGGCGCTCATGTCCATGGGAATCGACGCCCTTATTTCTATCGGCGGCGACGATACGCTCACGACCGCAGCGAAGTTCAAGCTGTATCAGGACACCCTCCCGGCAGACGCCAAACGAATCAAAGTCGTACACCTGCCCAAGACGATCGACAACGACTACAAAGGCATCGACTTCACGTTCGGATACTTCTCCGCTGTTGACCTGCTGGCTACCCAGATGAGAAACCTTCTGGCGGACGCCAAAGCAACCAACTGCTACTACGTTGCCCAGCTGATGGGTCGCGCGGCTGCGTGGCTGTCCTACGGCGCTTGCATTGCGGGTGAAGCCTCTCTGGTTGTTGGCTTGGAAGACATCATTCCGGAATGGTGGATGGAAGAAGATCAGATCGACACCGCTACCGGCGAAACGATTAAAGACGCCAACGGAAACGCTCTCAAACGCAAGGTTATCAACATTCAGGCTCTGTGCGAACGCATGGCTGACACCGTCTGCGCTCGTCTGGAAGAAGGCAAGCCCTACGGCACGATTGGCGTTGCAGAAGGCATCGGCGAATACCTGCCCATGGAAGAACTCAAACGCTGCGTTTCGGAAGACGAATACAAAAACCTCAAGCCGGACACCTTCGGACATTACCCGGTATCCCAGCTCAAGTTCTCGTCACGCCTCGGACGCATTGTCGCGGACATCGTCAACAAACGCGTTGGCAAGAAGATCAAGTTCTCCGGACTGCAGTTCGGATACGAAGTCCGCTGCCATCGCCCGACCGCTTTCGACATCATTCTCGGCAGCCAGCTGGGAACCGGCGCCTATCGCGCTCTGGTTGAAAAAGGCATTGACGGCGTCATGGTCTCCGTTACCGGTCAGCTGGATCTCGTCTTCCCGAAATTCGAAGACCTCATCGCGATGGAAAAACTCCGCGCGTATCAGCGCCCCATCGACCCGAACGAAGCGTTCCACCAGCTCGCTCGCTACATGGAATCGTGGAAATAAGAAGATTGGAAGCGTGAGTGGCGAGATTTAAAACGTTTGATATTCTCGCAACTCGCAACTCGCAACTAAAAGACGTCCATCAGGGCGTCTTTTTTTATATCGGGAAGACGAGAAAGACGGCAACGTCCCACAGGGCGTGAGAGACGATCAGCGCCCAGAGGCTTTTCGGGAACAGTCGGTAAACCAGTCCCTGGAAACCGCCGGCAACGGCGGCTGCCATGACGAGCATAAAGTTGAACGACCAGATGTGAATGAGCGAATAGCAGATCAGCATCCCGATAAAGCCCCAATTCTTGCCCCAGAATTCGCTCAGTTTTCTTTGGAACGTCCCGCGCCAAAAAATCTCTTCCGCCGGTCCGACAATAAACAGCAGAGCCAAGCCAACCAGCGGCGCGTTGATGTTGTTTCCCAGTTCGTAAATTGTGTCAACCTGCTTTACCGTAAAGGGAAGAATCCGGGCGGAAATATAATCCCCCAGCCAGAACACGCCCCACAGCGTCGCCGCTAAAACCGAGCCAACGGCTAAGCCGGCAATCCATCCCAACGGCTTTTTGGGAAGCTGCTGCGTCCATTCCGGGAAAAGAATCGTCGTCAGCGTCAAGACTGTAACAGCGGCAACGGTTATTCCAATCCAGAAGTTGACCAGCGGCGCCGTCCATGGGCTGAACATGAAAAACCAAAACGCCTGAACGACCAACAGCAGAAATAATAAACGAGTTTTCATATTACGATAATAAGATTCTTTTTGCAACGAAAGACGCAAGAACTATTCCCTATTCCCTATTCCCTACTCCCTATTCCCTAATCTACACCCACGCGGCAACCAGAAACGACGTCGACAGCGTCAAACCGAAAACGAGCTGCAATTGCGCCGTTTGGACGTCCAGGTCGCAAATGGCGGCGCAGTCGTCGGTTCGTGTAACAGCCGTTTTGACCGCTTTAATCGCCAGCGGCAGCGCCAATAACGACAGCAGGCACCAGATGGGGATTCCATGGAATATAATCGCCGCGGCGCCGAGCCAAATAAACGGGAACAGGAGTTCAAAGACGTATAAAATCGCTGACGCCGGCGACCCGATGAGCATGCTGAACGTTTTAATGCGCGCGCGGGCGTCAGTGCGGATGTCGCGCCAGTTGTTGGCGTGGAGAATCGCAACGGTTATCAGCCCAATCGGAATAGCCAAAACCAGATTTTTCGCATCAATCGCGCCTGTTACAACAAACGTTGTTCCCAAAATCGGCAGGATGGAAAAGGCGACGAAAATCACGGCGTCGCCCAACGCGCGAAACTTGAAAAACGGGTACAGGAGCACAAACAAGATTCCGCAGGCGCCAAAATAGAGCAGCCGCACGTCGGTTCGCCAGACGAGGAACAACCCAAGGACGGCGCCCAGCGCCAGGACAAATATCCCGTAAAACAGAATTTCCCGCGGGGCAAATAGTCCTTGAGTCAAATTGGGCGATCCGAACGTGTCTTCCCGGTCGACGCCGTGCTGGAAGTCGAAGTAGTCGCTTATCAAATTGGCGGACGCCTGAAAGATAACCATTCCCAACGCCGCTAAAAAGCCGTTGACCCAGTTGCAGTCCATCGGTTCGACGCTGCTGCGCCAGTACAATAGCCCCAGCGTTACAACAACCGGCGTTAAAGACGCCGGGAACGACCACGGTCTGATTGCCAGAGTCCACTCTTTTATGGAATGTCCGAACATATATAAACTCTCCTGTCAGTCTTCTTCTACAACGACTTTTTTCGCTGTGCCAGCCAGTTTCAGTTCTCCCGGAAGAATTTTGACTTCCGTTAAAGTAACTTTGCGGCTATGATAAATCAACGGGTCAGTTTTCCAGTCGTTGACCGAGTCAATGTCGCGCCAGTCCATAACCAGCTCAATTTCGCCTTTTTCTGTAGCTTGAATCTCGCAGGGAATATTAGCGCTGTCGAAATACTTTTTCAGCTCGTTTTTAATAATTCCGCGGGAAATGGGAATGACGCCCAGTTTGACCTGCTCAATTATCAGATGATAAACTCCCGGTTCGGGAACGGTAAAGCGGACTTGCGCCCAAAAGATAGACTCGAAGTCTTCCGGGCAGAATTCCATTGCGAAATTGATTCTGTCCTGTTCCAGATGAACGCGGGGATAATACGCCCCGATCGGAATCAGCCCCGGCAGATCCTGCTGAATTCGCCGTTCCAGCCAGCCGTTAATCTGATCCTCGGTATACGTTGCGCTCCATTCCTTTTTACGGCGAATGTCATTTAACATTCGCCCGGAAGAGAACACAAAGTCTTTCGCGTTCTGTTCCAGCTTATCGTCGGAAATGTCAATGCGCTCACGGTAAAATTCCGGATAGTACGTAATCGCCTTATGATACGAAAAACGAATAATAAAGCAAATCGCTCCGATTGCAATTACAACGATAGCGCCAATTTTCAAAAATCTGTTCATACAGACCAGTATCCTTTAAAAAGGGTTTTTTGTCAAGAGGGGCAGGGGAGAATTAAAATAGATAAGAAAATATCGAATATTCTTTTTCCCCTCCCCCTTGCAATATAATATTAATTGGATATAATGACCCAAAATTGTTTATGACAGTTGTCTAAACAGTAACCCGGTGGTGTAGTGGTAACACAAGGGATTTTGGCTCCCTCGTCCCTGGTTCGAATCCAGGCTGGGTTGTATTTTTGTTTAATCCGTCCGCGTTTTGAAAAGCGATCCTGAACTCGGACGGCGCCTTTTGAGATCGCGTTTAACGTCCGGCGTTTGTTTCCAGGCGTGCCTTTTATCGGGAGAACTGTACTCTCGACGCGCAGCATTCTATCCGGACGTATACCTCAAGCATTTAGAAGGAACATCTTTCATGTCCGAAGCTGCTACCCCTGCATCTCCCGTATCTGCAATTGTAACTCAACTCATTGAAAGCGGCGTTCATTTTGGTCATCGCGCCAGCCGTTGGAATCCGAAAATGCGTCCGTACATCTACGGTCGCCGCAACAAGATTCACATCATTGACATTCGCGAAACCGTCCGCGGTCTTCTTCGCGCCCAAAAGTACCTGTCTCAGGTTGCCGCCGCCGGCAGTTTGATTCTCTTTGTTGGAACCAAGCGTCAGGCAGGCGACGTTGTCGCTGAACAGGCTCAGCGCTGCGGAATGCCGTTCGTTTCCGAACGATGGCTGGGTGGAACGCTGACCAACTTCCGCACCATTCGCAGCCGTATGGCTCGTCTGGAAGAACTGGAAACGCTGCTCAATAGCGAAGAACTTAATCTGTATTCTAAAAAGATGCAGTCCTCGCTCAACCGCGAATACCGCAAGGTTTATCACAACCTCAACGGTCTGCGTCTGCTCAACCGTTTGCCGGAAGTTATCGTTCTGATTGACCCCCGCAAGGAAAAGAACGCTGTTGCTGAAGCTCATAAACTCGGCATTTCGACCGTCGCTTTGATCGATACCGACTGCGATCCGGACGAAGTCGATCTGGTTATCCCCGGCAACGACGACTCCATTCGTTCCATCGAATTGATCATGACCAAGCTGGCTGACGCTGTTTTGGAAGGCAAAGCCATCAAATCCGCCCAGAACGAAGGCAAAGACGAATGATTTGATTCTGTCCAACGGCGAGAGTCGGTTTGAGGATTCTCGCCGCGTCAAGGATTCAGATTTCACATTAACAAATAACCCCGTATACTAAGGAGAATATACAATGGCTGAAATTACTGCTGCATTGGTTAAAGCGTTTCGTGACAAAACCGGTCTGCCGATGATGGACTGCAAAAAGGCTTTGGCTGAAGCTGACGGCGACGCCGAAAAGGCGTTGACGATTCTGCGCGAAAAAGGCAAGCTCAAGATGATCGAAAAGGGCGCTGAACGCACCACCGAAGAAGGCGTTCTGGCTACCGCCGCCAACGAAAACGGCGTTGCGATGATCGAACTGCTTTGCGAAAGCGCTCCCGTCGCCGGCAACCCCGAATTCCTGCAACTGGCTCAGGACATTGCCAACGTCTACCTGGAAAAAGGCGGACAGACCGCAGAAGAAGTTATGGGTAACGCCTCGCCGTCCAAGGAAGGCTTGACCCTTCAGGAACAGATGGAAGAACTTTACAACCGCATTCGCGAAGTCTTCCGTCTCAACCGCTTTACCCGTTTGGAAGGCAACGGCGCTGCTTACGTTCATCACAATAAGAAGGTCGGCGTTATCATTGCTACCGAAGGCAAAAACGAAGAAGCCGCCAAAGACGTCTGCATGCACGCCGCCGCCATGCATCCGGAATACCTCAACCGCGACCAGATCCCGGCTGAAGTCATTGCCAAAGAGCGCGAAATTCAGCTCGCTGCGATGGCTAACGATCCCAAAAACGCCGGCAAACCGGAAAGCATCCTCAACAAGATCATCGACGGCAAAATCAACGCCTTCTTCAAGGCTAACTGCCTGGTCGATCAGGAATTCGTTAAGGATTCTTCCCTTTCCGTTGGCGCTTACGCCAAAAACAACGGCATTGCCGTTACCCAGTACGTCAACTGGACTTTGGGCGCCAAATAAACCGGATTTCGTCACGTCAGGGCGAGTTTTGACGAACTGTCAAATCGTCCCTTGACTGTACGCTATACAAAGTAAACAGAGGTTTCGTCCGCGAGATGGAACCTCTGTTTTGAAATACGGCTCTTTTGCGATTGCGCTCTTTATTGAACATCTATAATTTGTATTATGGAACAGAACTCGCCAGTCCCGCCGAAAAAATTTTGGAAACTTCCCCTTTATTTTGGAAGGGCGGCTTTCTTTTTGGCTCTCGTTCCGTTGGCGATGATAATTCTGTGCGTTGTTACAAAAAACAAGGTCAACAGTCTTATTGACTTGTATTATTGCTTTGTTACGCCGACGCAGGTTTGTAAATGGTCGGTAATTCTGGCTTTGATTCTGTCGTTTGTTACCAGCATTTCAGCGGGTCTGATGTATAATGTCGACGGTAAATTCTATTTGGACGAACATCGCGCGGCAACCAGTCTTTCATCTCGTGCAACGCTGCTGGTAATATTTGAAATGGCAGTTTATTTTCTGTCCGTCTAAAATTTGAATAACGTTTGACAGCGTACTGCGTTAAACGGTATAGACGCATAATCTTTTTACTTTGCGGTAAGAATCGCAGCAATTGTCAGAATAATCCCTGCGATAATAAATCCGTTGCTGGGTTCCATAAACCAGAATATTCCCGCCAATGCGCCCAAGGCAACCTGTGACGCGTTGAGAAGGTTCATGTACGCCAACGACGTTGTTCCCAGCCCTTTAACCAGAGCGGCGAAAGCAATCAGGTTTGCAACTCCTGCCAGAAACGCGACGCCAAATTGCTGGTATGTCAACGCGGTTAAAATCCCGGAACCGTGTTCCATCCAGCTGAGAATTCCCAAAACAATCGTTCCGCTGCCGGGAACGAGCAGAATCGGAACCCAAAACGGGACGTTGTTTTTATGAGCCACTCTGACAGACGCCATGGTTGACGAGTTCATAATTCCAACCAGCAGTCCGCCGAGAATAATCAGCGCAATCGCTCCTGCTCCGAATTTACTCAGATCGGAAAGCGTGTTGTCGCTTAGCCCAAGCCCGATTCCAATACAGCAAACTGCCGCCAAAACGATTGTCAGACCGATAAACGTTCGGACGTTAAATCGCTCTTTAAGACACAGCAAATCAAACGTCTGAGCGCTGAACAGCCCGCCCGTCCAGACGCACGACAGAGCAATCGCAATGCCCGCCATGTCGAACAGCCAAATATACGTGATGTTTCCCAGAACTTGCATCAGACAGGAAACGCCAAAGAGCAAGCCCCAGAATCGCCATTGGTTCGTTGGAATCGTATGACGAATCAGACCGACAAGAACAATCGGCAGCGCGACCAAAGCGGCAACGGATTCTCGAACAAACAGCGGCAGCGCGTATGGACTGTCCATCGCAACGAGTTGACGGACGCAAAGAGCGGAAACTGTATAAAAGACAGCGGCTACGACTCCATAGAGAAATCCTTTTGACAAAAATCCCCCAGACGAACGCGGGGCGTCCGCACCTGATAATTCGACAGCTTTTTTGTTTGTATTCGACATGATTCTTATATTGTGCCGATTTTCAAAAGAAAATCAAGAGGGGCGGGCGGCGAGGCGCCGCTCCCAGTCCGCGCCGACAAGGTCGGTTCCTGATTGGACGTGGGTCGCGCCGAAACCAGCTCATTCGGAGGCATAACCTTAACCTCTCGCCCGTGCGGCTTCGCACCCGCGCGAGAAACAAAAACCGCTCCCGTTGGTCGCTTGCGTTTCTCACAACTCGCAAAGTTTTTTAAAACACGAAAAACACGAAAGAATTATTTAAAGGATTTTTTAATTACGATTATTTTTAATTCATAATATTTTTCGCCTCTTTCGCTTATTATGTATATTTCGTGTTAATATATTCTTCTCCCAACCCCGCTGGTAATATTTGATTTGTCGTGTATAATGCCAATAATATAATGAATTACACTAACAACAAACGATTATTCGCCATGAAAGCTTTGATTATTTTATCCAATCCGCAGTCAGAAGCCAGTTTCTGCGGAGCGATTGCCTCAACCGCTGCAGACGTCCTTCGCGCCGCTGGCGCCGAGGTTATTGTACACGACCTGTACGCCGAGAATTTCGATCCCAATCTGACGACCGAAGAACTGAAAAAGAGCCTGGACGAACTCGACGGCTCGATTCGGAAATCTATCGACGAACTTCTTGCCTCCGACGTGCTGGTTTTCGTTCATCCGAACTGGTGGGGAATGCCGCCGGCTAACATGGTCGGCTGGATTAGCAGAGTCGTTCGACAGGGCGTCTGCTATCGGTTTACAGAAAAAGGTCCAGAAGGCTTTCTCGGAGGGAAAAAGACGTTCGTCTTTACCACTGCCAACACGCCTGCTGACATCGAGGAGAAGTTTAATCACGACCCGATTCGCAACCTCTGGACAAACATCATCGCCAACACCGTCAATCTGGACGACGTAACCTATGTCAATTTTACGTCGATTATCCTGTCCGACGACCAACAGAGAAAAGCGTGGCTGGAAGAAGTCAAAACGATTGTCTCCAACGCGATTAAATAGTAGCGAGGCGGTGAGGCGCGAGAAACGCAAGCGACCAACGGGAGCGATTCTTGGCAAACGCGCGGCAGCGCGGACTGGGAGCGGCGCCTCGCCGCCGCGCTTGACGTCTAATTCAAAAAGCCGGGGAACGCCAGTCCCAAACCGTTGATTATCATCTGAACCGCCATAACCATCAGCAGGAAGCCCATCAACGATTCCAAAGCGTCCAGAACTTTTACGCCTAAAACCTTTTCGATACTCCGGGCGGCGATAAGCATTGCAGCGGCTGGCGCCCAGGCGATAAGCACTGCCAGCAGCAGCCCGGACAGCGGCGAGTACGGAGCGCCGCGAGTCAGAATTACCATCGTAATTGAAGACGGTCCCGCAAACAGCGGGAACGCCAATGGAACAAAAAACGGCTCTTTGTTACGAACGCCGCCTTTGGCTTCATGACTTCCAAAAACCATTTTTGCCGCGACGCTAAAAAGAATAATCCCACCGGAAATCGACAACGCAATGGTCGAAATATGCAACAGAGCCAAAATCTTCGCGCCAAAGAACAAAAAAGTCAGAAGAATTCCCAAACTCAAAAGCATTTCTCGAATCATGATTCGATAGTAGTCTTTTGAAGAATATTCGTGCATGATTCCAGCGTAGGCGGGGATATTGCCTAAAGGGTTGAGAATCAAAAACAGCATGATTGACGTCTGAACGACGAAGTCAAAATACTCTTTGTCCATGAAAGAGACCGTAGTTTAAACAGTTAGGAGTTAGGAGGGAGGAGTGAGGAGCTGGTGCGGCGCTTGCGTTAATAACTCCTCACTCCTAACTCCTCACTCCTAACTAACAAGTACATCGAATACACGTTACAGATTGGTAAGAACTCGACCGTACTCGCTGCGTTCGAGCTTCGGAACGTCGTTGATTGTCATTTCGTACTGGTTGCGGCAAATGTCCATAGTCGCCTTGGCG
Organism: uncultured Planctomycetota bacterium; assembly: GCA_902770245.1. Classification (GTDB taxonomy): domain Bacteria; phylum Planctomycetota; class Planctomycetia; order Pirellulales; family Thermoguttaceae; genus RUG11551. Next base: position 14,233 of record CACXSS010000060.1, read on the forward strand.
TTTTCACGATCGTCGTTTGCCAAATACGCTCTGGTTAAATGGAAGTAATAAATTGCCGTCGGATTTTTGGCAACAGCGCGTTCGAGGTCGGAAACCGCCAATGTCAGTTTGGCAGGATCTCTGTCGTTGAACGAAAGCAGAGCCAGGGCGCGCGTGTCAAGCAGGTATTCTGCCGGACCGTGAATCTTGATGGCTTCGTTAATGATATCCAACGCCTTTTGCGGGTTTTTGCCTGTTACAGACAGCGCGTATGACAGGTTGTTGTAAATAACGACTTTTTGCCAGTCAGACAACTTTTCATCCTGGAGAATTTCTTCATAAATCTTTTCCGTTTCGTCAATCTTGCCTTCCAGCATTTTCAGTTCTGCAACCTGAACGCGAATAGAAAGATTGTTTGGAGACTCTTTTTCATATTCATCAAGAATGTCGCTGACTCTTTTAAGCTGCTCTGGAGTGGGCTGACGCGGATTGACGCGAAGCAGATCCAGCAACGCCTTGAGAATTTCCTCTGATTTGAAATTGGGATTGCCCTTCAAACCAGCCAGCAAATCAATTGCCTTGTCAATTTGTCGGCGGCGAGCCAGGAAGTCTGCATAGTCCAGCGTTCCCTTCGGATTCTTTTCCATATACATCTTGAACGCTTCTTCTGCTTTGGAAACCTGACCAATTCGGTTGAGCTGACGCGCGATAATCGGCATTTCATCCGGATTGGTATCCGCGATAGTCTTGAAGTAGTTCATGAGCATGTCTGCCGCCTGAGCGTCTTTGTCTTGAATATGTAACAGTTCAGAACGAAGCAGGACGGAAATGATTGTCTTGGGGAAGTTCTGTTCCAGACGAGTAATGTACGGCTGAATTTCTTCAACCGGCAGATTTCGTCGGAGCATCATTCTGACGAATTCTGTAATATAACGAATGTTGTTCGGTTCGCGAACGCAAAGATCTTGCATTTGCTCTCGAGCAATGTCCCATTTGCCGGCTTCGTTATACAAACGTCCTAAAATAAATTGTTCTTCCGGTTCCAGTTTAACGCCGCGTTTGATAATGCTTTCCATCAGTTTGATGGCTTTGCTCCGGTCGCGCGGGTTGTTGCAGGAAACCAGAATAATCGCCTTCATTTTGACGTCTTCCAACGACGGCGTTTCGCTTTCCGCAATGTTAGCGTCGAGCAGTTTGATGCCTTCCGCCTGATTTTCCATATTGTAGTTAATCGACAGAAGCAAACGGACGAAGTTTCGTCTTGCCCAATGGAGACGCGTTTTGTTAGGATCCGGCTGCTCGTCGTTAAGCTGCATAATCCTCTGCAAATACGGCATCGCCGCATCCGGACGAGTAGTTTGAAGCAGGAATTGGCTCATGCCGTAGAGCAGCGGCAAGCTATGAGGATTTTTATCTAACGCTTCTTTGTACAGCTCGTACGTTCTCGGAGCGTCGCCTTTGATTTTCATGGCTTCCGCTTTTGCCAACGCCAGATTTTCGCCTTCGTATTGGTTATCCATGGCGGCAATCAAAGAGTCAATTTCTGAGAAGTCTTTTTTCTCCTTCATGACGGTAATAAGCCCCAAAGCGGCATCGACGTTTTTCGGGTCAAGTTCAACCGCTTTCTTTAACGCTTTATACGCTTCATCCAGTTTGCCGGCTTTAAGAGCAATCTGCCCCAGCCAAAGCTGTTCGAGAGAGTTGTCGCTGTCGCGGGCAATTCGTTCAGCAGTTTCGAAAGCGTCGTTAATATCGCCGGTTGTTGCTTCAATAGAAACCTTCAAACGATTGAGTTTAGGATCCTGAATGCGTCCCATGTCGGCGAGAATTGCCTTCGCTTCGTCCAGACGACCTTCTTTGAACAACAGGTAAACCAGCTGCGAATTCTGTTTGGGAGTTAACGTTCCAAGTTGACGCATACGATTCAACGCTGCAATGGCGTCTGCATTGGAATTTTCCAAAATCGCAATCTCGTACTGGAGCATCGGGATTTCAATCCAGTTGGTTCTCGCCTGGTACGCTACTTTAAGCAAATCTTTGGCGCGAAGTAAAGAGTCTTTTTTAAGTTTATTGTTACGAATCTGCCAGACAATCTGAGCGGCAACGGCAAACTGGTATTCGCCCGTTTTTTCGCCGATAACAGTTCGGATTTTTTCCAGCGTTTGATTGATAAGATCTTCGTCGTTTGCCGCTCTGGCAAGAAGGAACTTTCTCAACAAAATATTGGTGTTGTCCGGATTGAGTTCATAAAGCTGCTGCAACGTGTCTTGAGCTTTGTTGAATTCATTCAGGACAACGTACATTTCGGATATGGATTTCAAAGCTGAAATCTTTTTCTCTACCGGGAGCAGAGCGATTTCTTTAAGCAGAGCGTCTACTTTAGGAGTCGCTCCAACTTTACCTTCAGCCAGAATTTCTTTCAGTTCGACGTTTAACAAAGCTGTTGAATATTCAACTTCTTTTTTGCCCTGAGCAATATATTCTTTTGCCTGTTCGAGATTATCCTGCAGGATAGCAACCATCGCCAGAGCCGACCAATAAGACGCCTGTTTTGGATTGCTTTGCAGAGCCTTTTTAAGCAACGTTTGCGCTTCGTCGAATTTTCTGTCTTTAACCAGAACTTCACAGCGAGCCAAAACCTGAATCGGGTCGTCCAGCTTGACTTCCCCCGCCTCGTTGTCTGCAAACATCTTCAAGACGACTTCAGATCGCTGATCTTCCGGAAGCTGCTGCTGACGAGCCAGTTCCAACTGATAGAAAATTGCTTTGAGCCGTGGGTCTGACAGGAAGGCGTTTTCGCCAATTTGGTCTTTAACTTTAACCAGCTGTTCGCGAGCTTCGGACTTGCGCCCTAAATGGAACAGCGCTAAAGCATAACCCGTTCTGGCGCGAACGGACTGCGGAATTTCCTTGAGCGCTTCGTTAAACATTTCCAGCTGAAGGTCATACTGTTCCAACTGCTCGTAGCAGATGCCCAAATACACCTGAGTTTGAGCGCGCAGTTCAGGAACGTTTTGCATCTCCAAACGCGCTTTATTGAAATGTGTAACAGCAGCGCGCCAGTCCTTTTTATAAAGTGAAATCTGTCCATCGAAGAATTCCATCATAAAGCCAGGATAGTTCTTTTTCTTTAATTCTTCCAGATAGTTTTTGGCGTCGTTGAGCTTTCCTGTTTTGATAAGAATATCCAGCAATTTAAATTTTGCAACAGCGGAATCCTCTTTCTCGGCATTCTCTCGAGCGTATTCTTCCGCCTTTTCCGGACGATCCCGCTGCAATTCCAGCTGCATTCGGAGGTTCAAACCTCGTTCGTCTTCTGGAAACAGCTTTTGGAACGTTGCCAGAGCGGTGTCAGCATCTGGATAGCGTTTGTCCTGCATGGCAATCATGACATTGGCAACCAGGGTTTCTTTGTCTTCCGGATTGATGCCGTTTGCGTTGATAAGTTCTTTTTTGGCGTCTTCCAAACTGTCATGATCCGCCAAAAATCTTGCTTTTAACGCATAGGCCTCTGCTGAACGACCATTGGCATCGGTCATTTTATCCAAAATAATTTTGGCGTCTTTGAGGTCTGACATGTTGTCAGCGTAGATTTCAGCGCTGCGAAGGTACGCTTGCAAATATGTTGGATCTCTCTGAATAACCATCGAAAGGTTATCCAGAGCTTCACGGTACTTGTTGATGGCGACTTTACAGTCTGCCATGTCAAGCATCATTTTCATGTCATTGGGGTAGTCTTTGGTCAAAGCAGTATAGTGCTTGATAGCATCGTCAAAACGACGGGTTCGTTTACACAGGTCTGCAAGATTGCGGAGGATTTCGGTATGGTCTCGGTTTTCCTGGAAACGCAACGCTTTTTCCTGAGCGTCCAGAGCCGCTTTTTGCATTTGTAAAACGTTGATGTTGTCGTTTGCTTGACGCGCCGAAATTTCTGCGAATTTCAAATAAGCAGCTGGATCGTCAGGATAAAAATGAATGTACGTGTTGAGGTGACTGACTGCGCCTTTGTCGTCTCCTTTAGCAATTGCTTCTTCCGCCAGTTTGTATTCATTAAAGGCGTTGCGTCTTACCTGATACTTTCGAAACAAATACGCTGCCGGAATGATTGACAAGATTACGAGCAGGATAATAAACAGAGCAACAAAATTGACTCTTCGTTTTGCCATTGCGTTACCTAAATTAACAAGGAAATAAAAAACAACGCCCTTTCTGTAATATGAAAGAGTCGTATAGCGTCAAATAATGCAAACGCCAAAACATATCAAAATGACGTTTGACTACAAAGCAGATAATCTGCTACGATATTCTTTTAAACTGCATTGTATTATAAACACTCATAACTAAATGTTTAGAGCTAATTATAATTCTAGCAATCTATTATATTATACCACAATTTTTTTCTTCTTTCTAGGGTGAATCGGGAAAAATACTCTTTAAATTTTAAAAATATTTTTAATGACCTATACAACCGATAATCTATATATAAAATACGAAGTATAGGTAAATTTTGTTTGTTCAAAATATTTTTTAAGTATTTTTAGATTATTTGTATATCATATTTTTATTATTATTTTCAATTTGACGTTTTTAATTTTTGAGGGGCGCTCTCAAATTTTGGGGGGCAAAATTTATCGCACTCTTTTTGAGCGCTTTGGCAAGCGCCCCCCTTGCCAAAAAAGAAAAAAAGATTATATTGATTAAAGAATTGATTCAGGAAAGATATTCTGAATTTCTTCAACCGGGGCGTGGCGCAGCCTGGATAGCGCGTTTGACTGGGGGTCAAAAGGCCGCTGGTTCAATTCCAGTCGCCCCGATCCGTAGCCCTTGCAACCTTTTGTAAGGGCTTTTTCATTTCTTGCGAATGTTCCTTGTTTATAAGGACTTGCGGCTCAAAATTATCAAAATCAAACTTGACAAGCGGCTGCTGCTCTCCAAATCGCTCTCCACTGCTCTCCAAATCGCTCTCCTATTTGGGCGGCTGTCTGAACCGGTCAAGGCTTCAATCACTTTCGGGGCGGCTGTCTGCGCTCTCAAATCGTCCCAGCTATGATTTATTATTGCGATAGGTTCACATCATTTAATCTTTGGACTCTTCCGGTAACTGTGTTCCTACCGTCGCGAGATAGCTCCTAACTTCTAGCCCGTAGCTTCTATTGTTTATCAGCTTCTTGGGTTAACCGTTAAAAAAACTCAAAAGCCCAATCTAATAGCGAGCAGTTTCTTAGGTATGGACTTACCGGAAGCCTCAGTTTAACCAATCGCACCTGACAAAATAGCAAAAATTTAACAGGTTTTCCCTTAATCTGCATACTGTCTATAAGATTTACATTAGCCGGAAGAATCTTTTTTCAAAAAATCTGTAATAGTTCAACCATTTTCTCGTTTATAGTAGTGTAAGAACTAAAAAACCATTAAAACGAAATAATGGAAGAAAAAAACACTTTATAATAAAAAGGGATTAAATCAATGATTTCAAAAGTATTTTGCAGACAGTTTCGGTACGCTCTGTTAAACAAGGACGAAAAACTCATTGCCGAATTGGAAAAAAACGTTTTGTGCGATGGCGCGACCGCATCAGAAATTGAGAATGAAAAGCTTTGGGCAGAAACGGCTTTTCCACTGGTTGAAGAAGCTATTTCGCTTCGCGAGCAAGGCTGTTCCATCAGATCTTCGAAATTTGACTCGTTGGAAGAACGAGCGAATCAAGTCGGTTATCCCCTTCCTGCATATCTGAGAGGAATTGTTCATTCGTCTGACTCGATTGAATATCACGCTACTGGCGCTATATCCATACCCGCTATTTGTAATAAAAGCGCTTCAAAAATCAAAAAGACCACAAAGAAAAAAGCGCTTAAAACAAAAGGCATCGTCTGTGAATCCGTTCCAAAACAAAAACCGGCTTCAAAAAGTGGATTAATGCATTGTTTGGAAAATTTTAAAAAAACAATCCTGGATAAGAATAACGACGAAACTCAAGTTAAACTCCTGCGCGATGAGATAATCAATTTGTATCCAGACTCGGTGAAAAAAGTTAATCGCATCGTCGAAATTGGCAAAGCGGCAGTCAAAGCGTTTGAAGCGGGGCAGATGGGAATTTCTGATGAAGACTTTGAAATTTGTTATAAAAAACTGATAGAGTCCATTGCTCCCGAAGACAAAAACGTGCAGGCTCACATCCGATCCTTGTTCTTTAGAGGCAAGACAATTCGCGAATGGGAAAGCTATCGTACTAATGAGTTTTCTGACGATCATCCAAATTTTCTTTCGAATTTAAAGCCTTCGAAAAAGTGGACCGTTCTGATTGACGAAGCTGGAGATACGTTTTTCAATGACGCTAAAGACGGCGTTCTGCACTCGCGAGGACGTTTGGCTGCAATTATCGTTCCTGATTATTGCAACTTGCCTAATCTGAGCGCTAATTTTCACTCCAGAGATTTGCCTAATGAAGCAGTAAAGCAAATTGTTGATACCATAATCCAGTCTCCATGCGGCGTTTTAGGCATTCCTGTTGACGCTTTACGCAAAAATGATAGCGAATTGTGGTACAAAGGCATTGAAACGTTGATAGACCTGATTGTTCACATTCTTCCGATTGACGGCAAGACGTCTTTGGAAATAATGGTAGAACAGCGTACGGAGTATACTCCCGAAAAATCGTCTCAATTAATCGAAGGATGTTCAAATTGTCTTCAGCGGCTTGCTCAATCCAATCCGTATCGAGCCAAAATGATTGATATATCCGCCGCTCGTTTTATTAACAAGTCGGATCATCCCTGGAATGGATATGCCGATACAATCGCTCATTGCTGGGGCGGTTTTTCGGTATCCGAAGCATTGAACGATTCCAAGTGGATTAATTCGTGTTTACTGGACTTTAAGCCGGATGTTCTGCGCCATATTGTTAATGTTATTTTGAGAAAAAAAACATTGTCAGAAGTGGAATGGAGCGATTATCTGGCGCATCCTTCAAAAGGCGGTCAAAAAATGTTAGCCTGCCTTTTATTAAAGATTCAAGGCGAAGAAGCTCGTCATGATGTGAAACGCTGGAAAAAGTATTTCGACTATGTTCAAAGAGAATTGAATTCCCGTTTAGTGGATTATTGTGCGCTTGAAAAAAAGTGCAGCTGGCTTAAATTATACGCTCCTGACGAGACGTTATTCTCTCCCAGACGTCAATTGATTTGGTTGACAACGCAACTAACAAAAATCAATAATCTGGGGAAAATTGATTTTGTTGTTCAGCATCAAAAGGAGTTGGAAGAGCTTTGCGGTATTGTGTTTCCGGAAGATGCGCCGTTGACGTGTCAGACGTCTTTGCAAGTTGCGTCTGCGTATATGAACGATTTCAATTTCAGAACGGCGTATAACGTTATCAAAGGGTGGCTTGGCGTTGACGGCAGCGTTCCGGGGATTCAACGCTATGGTCAGGTTTTATCGACCATCGGGCAGCTTAATGCTTTTATCGGACAGCAAAACGCCGCCATCGAAGCCTGTAATTTGGCTATCGATCAATTTGAAAATCTTACCGATAAGGACAAGCGGGAAAGCAATATCAATCAGACGTTGTCTTATAAAGTCATTGCCATGATGGATTGTGAAACAATTCCGGAAAACATGACTCAAGAAATGGAACGATATCTTGGTCGAACGCTTATGGAAGCAGCGGAACATTTTGCCGTTACAAGTAATAACGACGAGAAATATATGCACCATGTTTTTCTTCGCTATCTGGTTCATGTAAATTCTCCTGAACTGAAGCCCATAATCGACAGATACTTGTCTTTGGCTTCAGAATGGAAAACCGGAAACGGACATCCATGGGAACTGATTCTGTTTTATCGAGCTTTGCTTCGGACGGAATTATCCAATAAAAAAATAAATCTTGAACAGGCGTATTATAATGTCTTTCGATCGAATAACGAAACGTTGGATGTAACAGCGTGTGTAATTCTGGGCGGTTTATATTATTACAACTCAAAATGTAAAACGGAATTGACAGAATTAACCCAGAGAGTTATTCAGACAAAGCCATATTTAGGCAAAAAACGCATTGAAGCGTTGAAGAATCAGCTGGAAACGCCGCAAGAACCGTTGGCCTTGGCAAAAGCCGTTCTGCCTTTTAATTATCGGTAGTTCATTTTGCGTCTCCAGAATGTCAACGTTGCATTGCAGGCGTTCTGGAGATGAGAAAACCGCAAACTATTGAGACGGCAGGCTCGTTTTTGTCGAAATCTTTAGACTAATTTCATTTTTTTCTTTCTACACCCCGCCCATCTCTCTTGACGAAATGGCGTTTTCAGGGTATATTATTAGAATAATATTGTCGAATCCGTATTGTCGGCAATCCTAATTACTTTTACGATTTTACAATTCAGGTTTAAAAACATGGATAAAACCCAAAAACGTCAACTGGAAAGCAACGATCTGGGAGAAAGCGTGCTTAATGCATTTGAGAAGATTCAACCTTACTTAACTCATATCCTGGTAGCAGTTCTGGTTCTGGCAGTAGCATACATTGGATTCAAAGTTTACAGCGCCAGCGTAAAGAGCAAAGAGGCGTTGATTACCGAGAAGATTTTCAGCAGCGTCAGCCGTCCTGCTGATCTGGAAGAGATTGCCCAGCAAGCTCCCGCTCCTCTCAACGCTTGGGCGTGGAACTTGGCAGGCAATGCTCGTTTGACGGAAGCCGTGGGAAAAATTCCTGCTGACCGCGCCGCGGCAAATGACGATTTGACTCAGGCGGAAAGCGATTTCAAGGCCGCTCTTAACACTCATAAAGACGAAGCCAAGCAGATGGCGTACTTTGGTTTGGGGCGCGTTTACGAGCAGAAAGTTGCTACGACTCCGGAAAAAGCTGAGGATAACGTCAAAACGGCGCTCGATTATTATAAAAAGCTGACAACTCAGTGGTCAAACAGCATTTATGCCAGACAGGCAAATTTGCGAATTGCTGCTTTGAGTTCAGACGGCATCGTTAAAATGCTCTCTAATTACGCTTCTTATGAAACTCAGGAACCTAAAGAAGGGGAACGCAATGACATTCCTCTGGATATAACCGCTCCAAACCCGGAAGACGTCGAACCGGCCGCTCCGGCTGAGGAAAAACCGGCTGAAGAAGCTGCTCCAGCTGAGGAAAAACCGGCTGAAGAAGCTGCTCCGGCTGAAGAAAAACCAGCTGAAGAAGCTGCTCCGGCTGAGGAAAAACCAGCTGAAGAAGCCGCTCCGGCTGAAGAAAAACCCGCTGAAGAAGCTGCTCCGGCTGAGGAAAAACCGGCTGAAGAAGCCGCTCCGGCTGAGGAAAAACCGGCTGAACAAGCCGCTCCGGCGGAAGAAAAACCGGCTGAACAAGCTGCTCCGGCTGAGGAAAAACCGGCGGAAGAAGCTGCTCCGGCTGAGGAAAAACCGGCGGAACAAGCTGCTCCGGCAGAGGAAAAACCGGCTGAACAAACTGCTCCGGCTGAGGAAAAACCTGCGGAAGAAGCTGCTCCGGCTGAGGAAAAACCTGCTGAAGAAGCCGCTCCGGCAGAAGAGAAACCGGCGGAAGAAGCCGCTCCGGCAGAGGAAAAACCGGCTGAAGAAGCTGCTCCGGCTGAAGAAAAACCGGCGGAAGAAGCCGCTCCGGCTGAAGAAAAACCAGCGGAAGAAGCTGCTCCGGCAGAGGAAAAACCAGCGGAAGAAGCTGCTCCGGCAGAGGAAAAACCGGCTGAAGAAGCCGCTCCGGCTGAAGAAAAACCGGCTGAAGAAGCTGCTCCGGCTGAGGAAAAACCAGCTGAAGAAGCCGCTCCGGCTGAAGAAAAACCAGCTGAAGAAGCCGCTCCGGCGGAAGAAAAACCGGCTGAACAAGCCGCTCCGGCGGAAGAAAAACCGGTAGAACAAGCTGCTCCGGCGGAAGAAAAACCGGCAGAACAATCTAAATGATCTAATCTTGATAAGATTTATCTGCAAACCTCTTCGATTCTATTGGAGAGGTTTTTTTTATTATTCTATATATTAATATTGGCTACATCTTTCTGCTAATTTCATGAAATTTATCTGGTTTTCTAAATCGATATATTCATTAAATTTGGCTAAATTATTTGACCAGTAATTCCGATACACTCAATAGAATCTGATTTCATTTGATTAGAACAAAGTATATCTAATGGTATACGACTGAAAAGTAAAGTTCTCAGATTTGTAATTATTGAAGGAGTATTTAATATGCGATGTAAACCAGGTTTATTATCGATAATACTAACGATATTATTAACCTCGTCGGTTTTGGGACAGGAGTCTTTGGAACAGGCGTGGGAACAGGCGATTTCCGTTAGTCGTAAACTTGAGGCGGAAGGATACAAGATCAATTCCGCTCAGGCGACTCGTGAGGCGGCGAGCGCAGCTCGAATGCCGCAGCTGGCAGTCGAAAGCAGTTATACAACCATGTCGACAACTCCAACGATGAAAGTTGACATGGGGCAGGCTATGCAGGGAATTGCATACGCGGCGCAGCAATCGGGAATGCCGCAGTTTGCGGGGAATATAATGGCGTTGCCCACTCAGACGGATATGCCGATTGCGAATCAGTCTTTTGGAACGGCGTCTGTTGGAGTGATTATGCCGATCTATACCAGTGGAAAAATATCCAGTTTGGAAAATGCGGGACAGTCTCTAACTCAAGCTGCAATTTACGGTCGCACTGCGTCGACGTCCAATTTGAAGCTGGAAGTTGCACAGGCGTATTTTATGGTTCAGCGCGTTGAGAAACTGCATCAGGTGGCTTTAGCCGCCAAGAGTTCGTTGGATGGTCATTTAAAAGACGTTGAAAACATGTTGACTCAGGGGCTTGTTACAAAGACGGCTCTGCTGTCGGCGCAGGTAGCTCAGGCGGAAGCCCAGCAAAACGTTCTTAAAGTCGAATACAGTTTGAAGACGGCGAAAGCGGCGTACAATCGACTTCTGTGGCGGCCGCTGGAGACGCCTGTTTCGCTGGTGGAACTGCAAATGCCGAATGACGACCAGTCGGTAGAAACCCTTATGGACGCCGCCGTTCAGATTCGTCCGGAATTGTCCCAGCTGGCGGCGCAGTATCATGCGTTAAACAGCAAGGCGGACAGCATCAAAGCGGAACGCGGTCCGCAGGTTGCGGCAGGGGCGAGCTTTACGTATCTGGAAAACGATCATTTGGCAACCAACGGTTACGGACAGGGAACGGTCGGCGTAGTTTGGAGTCCGATTGACAGCGTTGGTCGAGCGAGGGAACGTGCGACGAGAAACGAAGCCTACGCCGTTTGCAAAATGCGCGACGAGGCAGCCAACGCGATTCGTCTTCAGGTTCAAAAGGCGTACAATGACAACCAGGTTGCCAGAAACCGGATTGGAATCGCCAAGCTGGCGGTTGAGCAGTCCGAGGAAAACCTCCGTCTTGTCAAAGAGCAGTTCAAACAGGGAATTGCGACCTATACCCAGGTCCTCGACGCTCAGGCGTTATGGAATCAGGCGCATTCCAACTACTGCAACGCCATCTACGACGCGCTTTTGGCGTCCTATACTCTCAAGTACGCTGTGGGAACGCTGTAATAATGAGTAATTAGTAATGAGTAATTAGTAATTGTTACAGCATTGTTCCTGCTCTTTCAGCTTCGTAAGAGAGTAAACGTTGCTTCCGGCTCTCTTGACGGGTCCGCTAGAGTAACTATCTGTTACAAATCCGGGAATTGACGTTCCCGGATTTTTTGCAATCTGGAGGGCTTTTGAAAAAACGCATATATATCGCTTTGCGTAATTGCTAATTACTAATTACAAATTACTAATTCTCTCTCGACCCGTATTGTAAAATCTTAAAAGGGAAGTATACTATATATAGACAAAAAGCGAGAAACCGCCAGTTTGTCGTCGACCACTTACCACGAAATAATCAACCATGGGTCAAACAATAGTCATTTTCGGAGCCAGCGGGGATTTAACGAGTCGAAAGCTCATTCCAGCGCTGTTTAATCTGTATTGCAAAGAGCGTCTGCCGGACGGAACGCGCATTGTCGGCGTTTCTCGTTCAGAAATGACGTCTCAGGCGTGGCGAGACAAACTGCAGGGTACGACCGCGCAGTTTTCGGAAAACGGGTTTGATGAGTCGAAATGGTCGCTGTTTTCTCAGCTGGTCGAGTATTTCCCTGGCGACGTCAATCTGTCCGAGACGTTCACCCGTCTGGACGCGTTTCTGTCTCAGCTGGAAGGCGGCGCTTTGACAGGGCGGATGTTCTATCTGGCGATGGCTCCGCAGACGTATCAAACTATCGTCGAACAGCTCGGGCGCGCCGGCATGGCAAAGCAGTCGGACGCAGCGTCCTGGCGGCGAATTGTCCTGGAAAAGCCGTTCGGAACGGACAGAGCATCTGCGATTGCGCTCAACGCGTTTATTCATCAGTGGTTTGACGAAACCCAGATTTATCGAATTGACCATTACCTCGGCAAAGAAACCGTTGCCAACATCATGGTTTTGCGGTTTGCCAACACGATTTTTGAGCCGATTTGGAATCGAAACCATATTGACAACGTCCAGATTACCGCGGCGGAAGAGACGATTATCGGTCGCCGCGCCGGGTACTACGAGAAATCCGGGGTTCTGCGAGACATGTTCCAAAACCATCTCCTTCAGCTGCTCATTTTGACGGCTATGGAAGCCCCGTCGCGGTTTGACCCCGATACGGTTCGAGACGAAAAAGTCAAAGTTCTTCGGGCGATTCGCCCCATGACGATGCAGACGGCGGCGACGGACTCGCTGCGAAGTCAGTACAGAACGTATCGGGACGAACCGGACGTCGATCCCCGTTCGCAAACCGCCACGTTTGGAATTGTCAAGTTTTATCTGGAGAACTGGCGTTGGCAGGGCGTCCCGTTTTATCTGCGGTCTGGAAAGGCGATGTCGTGCCGAACGACGCAGATTGTGATTCAGTTCAAAAAACCGCCGCATTTTATATTTGACTCGCAAAAAAATGTGAACCCGGAAGCGAATAAACTCGTATTACAAATTCAACCGGCGGAAGGGATTAAACTGTATTTTCAGACAAAAACGCCTGATGCCGGGATGGCAATGCGTCAAACCAGCCTGGACTTCAATTTCCAGTCCGGGCTTTCTGCGACAATCCCGGATTCGTATCAGCGTCTGCTTCTGGACGTCATTCAGGGCGACGCGAGTCTGTTTGCCCGGGCGGACGAAGTGGAGCTTGCCTGGTCGGTAATCGACCCGATTCAGCAGGCGTGGGACTCCGGCGTCCCGCCGCTGTCGTTCTACGAGTCAGGGATGTGGGGACCGGAACAGGCGTTCGACTGGATGGAACAGCAGGAAGGCCGGCAATGGTTTGACGTTTGCCCGGTTTTTAGGAAATAGGGAGTAGGGAATAGGGAATGGATGGAAGGCGGTAATGGAGCGACCAACGGGAGCGGAATTACGCAGTTCGCCGACAGGCGAACCTAAAAGCCAGACGAAGAGATTCACTTAGTTAATCGCTTTGCGAACTCCTCACTCCTACCTCCTCACTCCTAACTCACAAACAACAGACTAAGTCGTCTTATTATATTAGAGGCATATATGGCAAGAAATTATTATGAGGTTCTGGGCGTTCCAAAGGACGCTTCGGAAAAAGATATTCAAAAGGCATACCGCGAACTGGCGCGCAAGTATCACCCGGACTTGCACCCGGACGACAAGGATGCGTCGAAAAAGTTCAGCGAAGTTCAGGAAGCGTACGATACGCTAAATAACAAAGAAAAGCGTAAAAAGTACGACCAGTTTGGGGCGAACTACGAGCAGTATCAGGGCGCGCCCGGCGGCGGGTTCGGCGGATTCGGCGACGGAACGTTCAATATGAACGGTCAGGAATTCGACCTCAACGATATTTTAGGTCGATACGCTTCCGGCGGGTTCGGCGGTCGCGGCAGACGTTCCGGCGGATTCGATTTCGGCTCCATGTTCGGCGGACGCGGCAGACGTCAAGCCGCTGCGGGCGGAGAAGACGTCAGCACAGAAATCACCATTCCGTTTGCGCTGGCGATCAACGGCGGAAAACAAACGGTAACCTACGGCATGTCCAACGGACAAACCAAGACGCTGGAAATTACGATTCCCACCGGCATTGCGGACGGAAAAAAGATTCGTCTGCGAGGGTTGGGAGAGCCGTCCATGATGGGCGGGACGCCCGGCGACCTGCTTATTACCGTTCACGTCTTGCCGCATCCCTATTTCACCCGACAGGGCAATGACCTGCTTATCAGTCTGCCCATTACGCTCGGCGAAGCTATTAACGGCGCAAAGGTTGACGTCCCCACGCCAAAGGGAACCGTCGCTTTGACGATTCCGCCGGGAACGTCCAGCGGCAAGCGATTGCGAATGAAGGGCATGGGCGTTCCGTCCGCAAAAGGCGCCCCGGCAGGCGACCTGTTCGTTGAACCAAAAATTATTTTGCCCGACGTCATCACAGATGAACTGGCAGACCTGGCAGAAAAAGCCGAAAACGGCTATCGAACCAACCCCAGATCAAATATGCGCTGGTAGCGGCGAGGCAATAGGCAGTAGGCAGTAGTAAAGATTAAATAAAGCGACCAACGGGAGCGATTATAATACGTATCGCGCGGTAGCGCGGACTGGGAGCGGCGCCTCGCCGCCTCGCAACTCGCAACTATAAACATGACTTCCAA
>CACXSS010000061.1 GCA_902770245.1 uncultured Planctomycetota bacterium
ACCATCTGTACGTTGGGAATATAGCTGATGACGACTTTCGCCAGGTACGGCTGCCCGGTAATGGGACAAAGAGAGGTGAACTCGTAAGCGTCTAGCGTTACGATATAATCGTTGTCCGGATGTTTGTTTACAAAGCTTTCCAATACGTCCGGATTATAATCGTATTCGTACTTTGTATTTCGACTTCCCAGCTTTGTTAATCCGGCAGTCTCTTTTTTCGTTCTGCTCATTTGAAATAAATCGGATGTACTCAAAAACTTCTTGCGAAGGTCGATAACGTTGGAATGTCTAATCACGTCCCGGAGGGACGCAACTCTTGTAACCGGGGGCTTTAGCCCCCGGCGCCGTCGCAATATCCTCCCCCTATCGCTTTAGTCTCTTTTCCTCCCGCGCCCCCAATTGGGGGCGCGGGAGGAAAAGAGTATTCCGGTTACAAAAATTCCGTCCCTTCGGGACTTAGCGAACTTCGTTCGCTGTCGCTATCGCGACGAATAACTCAGCAGTCTCTATTGAGTACTCGAAATATTAACGCGCACTCAAATTACTCTTGCTGTTCCTGACCCTCCTGCTCGTCTGCGCCCTCGTCCGCATACGAATCAGCATCCGAATCGTTAAAGTCTAACTTCTGCTGGTCTGTTCCAGTACCGTTGGACGTTCTGTGAATAAACTGCATCGCGTCCTGCTCGACAATGAGAACGTTTTCTCCCAAGTCCATTTCAGTTGGGGACTGCTGCGGCTGCTCGATCGGTCGACCGTTTTCGTCCAGTTCGACGTCCGCCATGGAGGTCTTGCTTTTCGCCAGTTCGATGAGCTTTTTATGAAGCTCGTCTTTATTGACGCCGGAAATGGCGCTGGTCGCCGTTGCGATTTCTCCCAGATAGCGGAGGAATTGCTGACGTCGGTCAGCTTCCTGCTTGACTTTCATGCGTCGGCGCAGGTACATGCCCAGCTTGCGCCCGACGGTTTGTAACGCCAAGCGGAGTTCCTTTTGAATTTCCGGATAGAGGGCGATCGCCTCTTTCGATTCCGACGTAAAGGGCACCCAGACGCTGGCAAGATGAACCATGATGCTCACCGGTCCGGCGGGCAGGCTGTTGCGCGACTGACTTAACCCGTACGAACGCCAGTTCATGGATTTAATCGTTTGCGTAATCGCGCAAGCCCCTTCCTGGAACTGTAACGGGACGCGGTTGGCGTACCGCATGACGTTCATCGTTTGCCCTTCCGACAGGTTGAGGTTGTGCATGGCGTCAAAGAGCTGATTGACTTCTCGTTCCGACAACCCCTTGGGAGACTTTCGCGTCCCGATTTTCGCCTTGGCGAGAATCTTGTCCGCGCCGTCGGCGCCCAAGCCGTAGAAGGTCATCATGAGGAACTGACGCAGCGTTCGCGTGTCGGTTTCGTCCAGCAGTTCCAACAAAAGATCTTTGCTGACTTGCTGTGTAACAGTCGTTGAACCGTAAACCAGCCCAACTTCCAGCTGAAACGGGTTGCCGCGATACACGGCTGGCGGACGCGTTGCAGCGGTATAGAATTCTCCAGGCATAACAGTATGCATGCCCTTAATGAGCAGGTCTTCCCCAATGGGCGACAAGCATTCTGTTGACGGGTTGGGCAGTTTGGTCGTCTGAATGACTTTGTAGAGTTTGTCGACTTGGTCGTGTTCCACCTTGCCCGGCTTCATGGACGTGGAAATTCCAACTTTGCCGCAGATTTCCTGCGCTTTGACGGGGCTGACTTTCGAAAAACTCTTTGTCAAAAACGACGACATCGTCGGCTCTTTGGAGTCTTTGAGCATCGTCGCCAGCAAACCCAATTCTACGCCATAGGGGTGCGGCTTGATTTCTTTCGCTTCCGGCGGTAGCTGGTCGGTTGAGCGTTCGATGGTTGTATACTGATCGTCCAGCGGGCTTTTGTAATGAATTGTAGCGTGCGGGTTGGCGATGGCGGTTTGCTCGATGTATTCGTCTACAGAGCCGCGGCCGCGGAAGAACGTCGCTTCCAGTTCAATGGTAATTCTCGTTCCATGGGGAACGTCTTCCCATTGAATGTTGTTCTCCTTCAAACATTCTTCGCGCTCTGCCTGAGCGGCGGGAATGACGACGCCGTCCCCGTGATTGTTGAGAATTTCCGGCTCGTTGGTTTTCGTGTTGATTTTCAGCTCGCAGTAAAATGCGTTGCGCTTGCTGATTTGCGACATAACCAGCACCGGTTTGCCGGTTGTCAGCGCGCCGTACATGCCGGCGGCGGAAATGCCGATACCTTGCTGACCGCGGGTCATTTTCAGTTTGTGAAACTTAGACCCGTAGAGCAGCTTTCCGAAAATGGGCGGGATCTGTTTTTTCACGATTCCCGGCCCGTTGTCCTGAATAAATACTCGATAACGGTTCTCCCCGGTTTGGTCGATTCCAACCCAGATTTCCGGCAGGATTCCCGCTTCCTCGCAGGCGTCGAGCGAGTTGTCAACCGCCTCTTTAACGGTCGTTAAAAGAGCCTTGCGCGGGTTGTCAAACCCCAGCAAATGGCGGTTTTTCATAAAGAATTCGCTGACGGATATATTCTTTTGCGACTGCGCC
This sequence comes from uncultured Planctomycetota bacterium, assembly GCA_902770245.1. Classification (GTDB taxonomy): domain Bacteria; phylum Planctomycetota; class Planctomycetia; order Pirellulales; family Thermoguttaceae; genus RUG11551. The sequence continues at coordinate 2,577 of CACXSS010000061.1, forward strand.
ATGGACTCTGCCGTAGCGCGTCGTTTGCGGGAAGATAACTCGGTTGTTCCTGTTCGGGTTTCGGACATGGGGTATATGGGGATTTGGTGAATCGATGGGTATGGTAGTTAGGAGTGAGGAGGGAGGAGTGAGGAGTTGAAAAAACCAGCTCCTCACTCCTAATTCCTAACTCCTCACTCAAAAAACTTCTGACTAATAATTGGAAATTAGCGCCTAATTAGTGTCTAAAATGACGTTTTCCAGTGAAGATCATAGCGATGCCGTACTTGTTGCAGGCGTCGATGACTTCCTGGTCGCGAATGCTTCCTCCGGGCTGAATAATCGCCTGAATTCCAGCGTTGTGAATGCGTTCGACGGAGTCCGGGAACGGGAAGAACGCGTCTGACGCCAAAACGGCTCCGTTGATTCGGTCGCCCGCTGTGGCGATGGCGATTTCCACCGAGCCGACGCGGTTCATCTGTCCGGCGCCCGCTCCGAGAAGCATGTTGTCTTTGGCGACGGTAATCGCGTTGGACTTCACCATTCGGCAGACGTCCCAGGCGAACGCCATGTCTTCGCGCTGTTTGTCCGTCGGCTGAGCTTCTGTTACAACTTTCCAGTCGGCGGAATCGTCTTCCAGGACGTCCGCTTCCTGCATGAGAATGCCGCCGTCAAGCGGTCGATACGCCCATTGAGACGACTGCGTCAGCTCTCCGACTTTCATGAGTCGAACGTTGTTCTTCCACTTCGGAACGGTCGTGAGAATTTCCAAAGCTTCCGGCGTAAAGTCAACAGCGGCAATCGCTTCGATAAAATGCCCCGGCTTGGCGAGGTATTCTGCCGACGCCTTGTCCAGAACGCGGTTGACGCCCAAAATGGACCCGTACGCGGACAGTGGGTCGCCTTCCATCGCCTTGCGGGTCGCTTCTTCGACGGTGTCCGCCTGAGCCAGACCGCAGGGGTTGTTGTGCTTGATTACCGAGACAGCCGGCTTTTTGAAGAACTTGACGTCCGCCAGAGCGGCGTCCAAGTCCATGAGGTTGTTATAGGACAGCTCTTTTCCGTTGAGCTGAACGGCGTTGACGATGTTACCCGTCGCCGCGGCGTTGGACGCGATATAGTACGCGCCTTTCTGGTGCGGGTTTTCTCCGTAACGAAGAATCGCCGCGCGGGTATAATTGAGCGACAAGGAACCGGGGAACCCGTCTTCGGTCGTAACGCCGGCAAAGTAGTCGGCAATAGCGCGATCGTATTCCGCCGTATGAGCAAACGCGGCAGCCGCCAGTTTCGTTCTCGTTTCCAAAGACGTGCAGCCGTTAGCGCGAATTTCCGCCAGAATTCCAGCATACTGGGATGCGTTGGTCGCAATGGTCGTAAAGGCGTGGTTTTTAGACGCCGCGCGAACCAGCGACGGCCCGCCGATGTCGATCTTTTCAATCGCCTGAGCCATCGTAACGCCCGGCTTGGCAACGGTTTCCTGGAACGGATAGAGGTTAACCACGACCAGCTCGAAAGTCAAAATGCCGTGTTCTTCCAGCCCTTGCATGTCCGACGGGTTGTCGTGCCGGCACAGAATTCCGCCGAATACTTTCGGGTGAAGCGTCTTCAGACGCCCGTCCATCATCTCAGGGAATCCGGTATAGGCGGAAACTTCGTTGACGTTCAAGCCGTTTTCCTGAAGGAACTTTTTCGTTCCGCCGGTGGAGTAAATTTCAACGCCGCATTCGACCAAACCTTTGGCGAATTCGGCTAATCCGGTTTTATCGCTGACGCTGATTAACGCGCGCTTAACTGAAGGCGATGTCATGGGTAGTAGCTGGGGTTAGGGGGTTGGTAAGGCAGTAGGCAATAGGCAGTAGGCAGTAGTGGGATTTAACCCAAATCAGAGCCTGTCAATAAATATATATTAAACGCCTATTACTTTAACAGCTTGTAATTATCTATTATCGCGCCTTTTCGTCAAGGGGGGCAAAGACAAAAACAGACGGGGAAATGGAAGGGAAATGGCTATATATAAAACGAGAACTATAGATAAAACAAATAGCTTACAAGATGTTCATTGTTGTAAAAATGTTCGGCGAATGGATTCCGTAAATTCTTTTATTCTTTAAGATTTTCAAAAAATCTAAACATTTTCATGTTATTAGAAGCCAATTATATATACAATTATTCCAATGTTTCCATTTAATCATCATTAATATGGGGAACGAAAGTACTGCTATTCCAAAGTTTTAAGTCTAAAACTCATATTCTATTATTATATACAATCACCGTATGATAGTGATTTAATATAATTCTCCATAAAAATCCAGTCAGGCTTACCATCATCTGAAACTGGTAAAAGTAACGTTTCTTCTTTTAATTTATTTAATATACGAGCACGTCCATAAGAGTATCGGTAAGCCTCACAATTTAAGATGGTAATTAAAAATAAGGCAGAGTATTTATTTAAGTTTTTATTTCGCAGTTGATAAACTTTATTTCCTGTTGCAAAATCTACAGGCTGATAAAAACTGTAAATACCTTCTGCTCCTATGGTTATACAATTACCTAAGGTAATTCTATCGTCGGTAACTTCAACATATCCATCACAACCATTATTTTCTGCGGAGCGAGATACAAATGGGACAATTCCCTCTGAGAGATCGTCTTTTACTGACCATTTCGTAGTTTTACACTCCAAAATTTCCTTAACCTTAAACTCTTTCCATGTATTTAGGTTTAATTCAATAGCACTACTTTGTTTGAAAATCAAATTAGGGAAGTTCGCAGATTTTACTAAATAACCACAATAATCATTAATGGTTTGTTGAAAACACTTCTCACTTAACGTATTATATTCAGTTTTCATATACGCTTCGCAGAGCCATTCATCCTTTTCTGTAACTGCTCTCATAGCTGATTTGCCTTCAACTACTCTCTTATTACGAAAAAGAGACAACCATTCATTTTCAATCTGTTTCCATAAGCTTTGGTTATTATCATTAAATAATTCTACCCTGCCTAAATTCTTTTTCTTTTTATGTCCATCATCTTTATAGTACCCAAAAAAGGTCTCTGGAATAGTACCGTCTGATCGTTTATGAGGTTTACCCAATGTAAAAATCATACAGCATGCATTAACAGAAGCACCGGGATAGAATATCTCATTGGGAAGTGTAAAGACTGCTTCTAAGGTATTATCCTTTAATAATTCTTTTTTTAATTTTGAAATATGCTTATTTCCACCTATAGCAACTGCAACAGGAAGCAAAATAGCTACTTTAACCTCTTTAATTGAAAGATGATTTTGACATCGTTTTTTATTCATCTTCAATATAATGTCGGATAAATATTTTAAGAAAACCAACCCTTTAGTTGGATCGGATTTAGCATCTTTTTTCCAGCCTTTTTTATATCGTGTTGATAAAATAGAAATAGGTTTAGCATTATATGGCGGATTCATCAATATTATGTCAGGATCAGCACGTTGAATAAAATCTTCACTACTAAATAAATTAGCAAGTTCAATATTTGAATTTCCATCGCCATGAATTAACATATTGGTTGTTGCTAACCCATAAGCATTCTCTTCATTCTCAATCCCATAAATGTGTTCTTTAACTATACTATTCCTTAGTCGGACTTTTTCTTCATTTGTAATTGGTTGTTTATTAACATCTGCTAATTTAAGCACCATCGCTTGAACTAAAAAAGCACCAGATCCACAAGTACCGTCAAGTATTCGTTTATTTCGATCTACATCCGTAGCTAAACACATAAAATGGGTAATATGATCAGGTGTAAAAGCTTGATTTTTATCAGCTTTTCCAGTATATTTATTGAAAGCAACAAAAAACAAATTTAAAATATCTTGTCCTTCGGAGCTATCTGTGTTAATATATTTGTATATATTGTTAAGCGTTTCTTGAAAAATTGAAATCCAGTCTTCTGTTTGTAATTTTTTGACTTTCTGATTATTCAAGATGTTTTTTTGTAATAACTCAATTTTTTGTTGTTTATTACTAGAGCCATCCAACAATTTAGTAAGAGTTTCTTCAATGCTAGTTCGAATCAATGCTGGTGATAAAGTTCTCCATTGATTAATTAAAAGAGTATTGGTATTATCTGTAATTTCTGTAATACCATTTTGTTTTATGATGTCTCGAAGATATAATAAAGTTGTACCAACTAATTGGCTTCTTAATTTTTCTGGTATATCAAGTGTATGAAGTGTTTCATTGAGATGAAATGTATTTTGTAAGACTTTTTCACGATTATTCTGTCGGATATTCTCTTCAAATAAACTTTCATAATAATCCATAGTATTAATAGCTTGTTCGTCAACAAGAAGATGATTGTCATCTATTGAAGATTTCCAAACATTAATAGCACCATCGTTAAGATTAATCAAAATACATATTATTTTATTATTTGGATGTAACGCTTTCTCCTCATTCAAGTAATCTTTTAATTGATCTACCCCTACATTATCTTCCGTTTTTGTTTCAACTAATACAACAACTTTCCTATCGTTTTCAAATCGTATGTCTAATTTATAATGTTCAGGCTTATATCCTAATACTTTGGTCAGCATTTTTACGGAACCAGCTTCTTTTGCATAAGAATACTCATCCCTTTCAATATTTTTAGTTAGATAACAAATACCTATACGATTTATAATGTCTACACGTTTCATTAGTTAATCTCCTTTATCAATAAGTTATATCATAACTATAACAAGATATCATAACAAAAGCAACCCCGATTTATATATTTTTGATAATATTTTTAATTAATTCTGACTGCTTTAGGTTACGTATACTGTCGTAACGGTTATAATATATAATTTTGTTTTAATATACATTCAGCATTTATTAAACATTATTATCATTATTTTACCTTATTTTACCTTATTTTACTTCGAAGAATATTTGTTTTTTGTTAGTGACGGATGATTTCAATATTCATATTACTAAAAATCTTATACACGAAATGTAGTTTCTTTTCCACATAAATTCCTAGCTTTTCGAATAGCTTTGCCCACTGTTCGAGTTCTTATCCAAATACGCCTGAGACGCTTTGCTGATTTTCTCCAGCAGACGCGCTTCTATTTCGTTGTAGTTGGATCCGTCCTCGTTGAGCTTTTCGTCTTCGTCGAGTTCTTCGCCTTCAAAGAACGGGGATTCTTCGTCGTACTCTTCTTCGCAGTCGTATTCCTCCTCGGCGCCGTCCGGTTCAAAGGGGACGGTTGAATACGATTCTACAGGCTGTACAATCGCCGTTGAAGACGAGGCGTACATATTCGGGACGTCTGAAACCGGCGGACGGACAGGCGCTGGAGCCGGCGCGGTAAAGCGCGCTGTTGCTGCCGGCGCCTGCTTTGCCGCCTGTTTCTGATGTTTACGAATCTCCCATTCTTCCGGCGAGATCAGCACTTCTCGCGGCTTGCCGCCGTTGTGAGCGCTGAGGATGCCATCGTTGGTCATCATCTCAATCAGACGCGCAGAGCGGCCATATCCAATGCTCATACGGGTCTGAAGGAGGGAAATTGACCCGCGCCCTTCGTTGATAACAATCTCGACCGCAGCGTCGTAAAGCTCGTCTTTAGAGGACATGTCCTCTCCAGGCGCGCCGCCGGGAGAGCTTTCTTCAACGGCGTTTTCGGTATACTGAACCAGATCCTGTTCAAATACCTGATCCTCTTTCCCGACGTAACGAACCAGACGTTCGATCTCTTCGTCGTCGAGGAACGCGCCCTGACCGCGGATGAGCGACGCCGGCCCGTTGCGGACAAAGAGCATGTCGCCAGACCCCATCAGTTTTTCCGCGCCAATCATTTCCAAAACGACGCGGCTGTCGATGTTGCTGGTAACCTTGAACGAAATTCGAGCGGGCAGGTTCGATTTAATCAAGCTGGTAACGACCTGTTTAATCGGCTTTTGCGTTGCCAGAATCAGGTGAATTCCGACGGCGCGGCTCTTTTGCGCCAGGCGGATAATGTGCGACTCCACTTCCTTCGGACAGGTCATCATCATATCCGCCATTTCGTCGGCGACAATAACGATAAACGGCATATTTTCCGGAATCTTCTGACGCTCTTCTTCCGTCTGCGGCTTGATTCTCGCCAGACGCTCATCCTGAGTCAAGTGGTTGTACTGTGAAATGTGACGAACGCCCGCCTGCGCCAGCAGATTGTAACGTTCTTCCATCTTGTCAACAGCCCACGCCAGGAGGGCTTCCGCCTTTTTCATGTCCGTTACAACGGGGTGCATCAAGTGCGGAATGCTCTTGTACTGCGACAGTTCGACCATCTTCGGGTCAATCATCAGCAATCGAACCTGCGACGGCGACCGGGTCATGAGCATGGACGCGATAATCGAGTGCAAACACACGGATTTACCTGAACCCGTCTGACCGGCGATGAGCAGGTGCGGCAGTTTGGCGAGGTCGGCGTAAATTGGCGCGCCGGCAACGTCGCAGCCCAGATAAATCGGGATGTTCATGTCCTTCGTCTGTTCCATGGATTCCTCAAGGACTTCCCGGAACCGAACGGACTTTTTGTTCTTGTTGGGGATTTCAATTCCAATCGTGTTCTTGCCCGGCAAGGGCGCGACAATTCGCACGCCGCCGCCCGTCTTCATGGCGATAGACAAATCGTCCGTCAAGCAGGAAATCTTGTTCAGACGGGTGCCGCGTTCCGGCTTGATTTCGTACATCGTCAAGATCGGACCGGTCTGATGGTCAACCACTTCAACGTTGACGCCGTAGTCCGCCATGGTCGTTTGCAGCAGAGCCGACGTATTCTGAATTTCCTCTTCGTACGCTTCCTGATTGAACACGACGGGCGGTTTGAGCAAATCAATCGGCGGGAGTTTGTACGGCTCTTTGACCTTTTCCGGCGGACCAGCCAACGCTTCAACCAGTTCCTCGTCGATTTCGTCTGACGACACGAGCTTAAGCTGCTTGTCGGGTTCCGGAAGCTCAATTTCCGGCTTGGGCGTTTTCGACTTCGGCAGAACTCGATTCCAGAACCAGCCCTTATTATCGCCTTTATCCATGTTAGGGGAAACCGGGGCTTTGGAGTTAGGAGTGAGGAGTGAGGTGTGAGGAGTTGACGCTTCGCGTTTAGTTTCCGGCTCCGATTTCTTATCCTTTGTTTCCGGTTCTTTATTTACCAGAACAGTTCCCGCTCCTTCAACAGCCAATTGCGGAGTTTCTCGACCGTCGGCAATCCAAAGGCGATACATCTTTTTTGTCGGGTTCAAAATGAACAGATTCAACAAAAAGTACATCATGTTTTCAGCGCACATAATTCCACCGAAAAGCATCATGCTCAAAGCGACAATTAACGTACCGGCAAAGGACAGCTGACTGTAAAGAAACTGTTTCGCCTGAGAACCGACCAGCCCGCCGGGACCGTACGGCAAGGTCGAAAACTTGGCGTCGTTAAACAGCAGAGCAAAACAAACTAACGTTCCGATAAGCCCCATCCACCAGCCAAACGAACGAAAAATATGATGATCTATCGCCTGACGGGAAAACGTCAGCCAGGCATACGCAAGCAGCGACGCTAAAAGAATATAAGCCCCCCAGCCCACGTAATAAAACAGCTGCTCGGAAATCCAGGCTCCGCAGTATCCGCAGGGATTGCTAATCCTATCCGGGCTATTAACGGGATAATAGTTTCCCATCAGAGAGTCCGACGGGGAATAACCCGCCAGAGACAACCCTAACAGAATTGCAGCGGCTATGAGTAAAATTCCGCATAATGCGCAATAGGTCTTATTCATTATATAATACTCCTCTATGTAGTATATGAGTATAGGTCAAGAAATAAAAATTATTAAAGACCAAATTTTTGAAATAATCCGAAAAAAACAAAAGAACGCCGTTGCAATCGGTACAGATTACCTATTTTAAAATAAAGCGGGAGAGTAGTCAGGAATTAGGAGTGAGGAATTAGGAGTGAGGAGTGAGGAGTGAGGAGTGAGGAGTTGACGCAAGCGCAATTCTCTGATTATTTGGAGAATCAATATTACCCTTCAACCAGCAGGAATCGCGCTTTGCGAAATTGCTAATTGCCAATTGCTAATTGCTAATTGATAATTCTTCACTCCTCATTCTTAACTCTTATCGTCTGTTCATGTCGCAAGTAACGTTTCCTGCGGCAGGCAGATAGCATTTTGTAACGTAGTCGACTACCATTCGGTGAGCGCTGAACCGCCACGCCAAAGAAGCAATCGAGTTCTTCATGCGTTCAACCCACGCCAGCGGGACGCCGTCTTCGTCGCGATCGTAGAACAGAGGAATAATCTCATTTTCCAGCGTATCGCGCAGCGACGCCGCGTCGCGGGCGTCTGTAATGCTGTCGTCCGTTCGGTGCGCTCGACCGTTGCCGATAGCGAATCCGTTGACGCCGTTGTAGGCTTCCGCCCACCAGCCGTCTAAAACGGAAAAGTTGAGAACGCCGTTGAGAACGGCTTTCTGTCCAGACGTGCCTGACGCCTCCAGAGGTCGACGCGGGTTGTTCATCCAGACGTCTACGCCTTGAACCAGATGTCGGGCAACGTTGATGTCGTAATCTTCCACAAAGACAATGCTCTTTCCCAAAACCGGGTCTTTGCGAAGCTCGGCAATTCTCTTAATCAGAGCTTTTCCAGGTTCGTCTGCCGGGTGAGCTTTGCCGGCAAAGACAAACTGAACCGGTCTTTCCGAGCTGGAGCAAATGCGTCTCATCCAGTCGAGGTCGTCCATAAACAGAGTTGCGCGCTTGTACGTGGCGAAACGTCTGGCAAAACCAATCAACAACGCGTTGGGATCGAGAACGTTTTGAGCGGCTTTGACGCTGAACTCGCTTTCGTTTCGGCGAACGCACTGACGGATAACGCGTCGTCGAACGAATTCAATGAGCTGATTTTTAAGAAGCTGGTGCGTTTCCCACAATTCACCCGGCTCGACCCTGTAAATGTCGCTCCAAACCTCGTACAGATACATCTGATCGTACCAGTCCGGAATGAACGTTCTGTTATACAAATTCCAGAGCGGACCCGCCAGCCAGCTGGGCAGATGGACGCCGTTGGTAATGTGACCAATCGGAGCGTTGTTTTCATCGCGATCGGGCCAAAGGTCTTTCCACATGCGTCGGGAAACGACGCCGTGAAGGTTGCTCACGCCGTTGACGTACCGCGCCATTTTCATGCCCAGAACGGTCATGCAGAACGTTTCGTTGTGGTCTTCCGGATGAACGCGTCCCAAAGCCATGAGCTGATCAAAGCTGATTCCCAAAGAATTGCTCATCGGGGTGAGATACTTTTCCATCAGCTGCTGGTTGAATCGGTCATGTCCGGCGGGAACCGGCGTATGAGTCGTAAAGCAGGTTTGACGATTGACGGTATGCTGGGCTTCGTCGAACGTCATGCCGTCTTCATGAATGTAATCGCGCATGACTTCCAGCGTCGCAAAAGCGCAATGCCCTTCGTTAAGATGGTATACGCCGGGTTGGATTCCCAACGCCCGCAGAGCGCGAACGCCGCCAACGCCAACGATAAGCTCCTGACGAATGCGGTCTTCGTTTGTACCGCCGTACAACCGGGACGTCAGTTTACGGTTGCACTGTTCGTTTTCGTCAACGTCTGTATCGAGCAGAAAGAGTTCTACGCGCCCAACCTGAATCTTCCAAACCCGGGCGAAAATAGCCCCGTCTCGCGTTTCGATAGGAATGCGCAGAGCGTTCCCCTCTTTATCAAGAACCTGATGCATGGGAAGATCTTCAATCTTGGTGTTGATGTATTCTTCCTGCTGATTTCCGTTGGAATCCAGATGCTGCTTGAAGTATCCTTCGTCATAGAACAGACCAACGGCAACCAAAGGAACGCCCATGCCGCTGGCAGACTTGACGTGGTCGCCAGCCAGAACGCCCAAACCGCCGGAATAAATCGGAACGGATTCGTGAATGCCGAACTCCAGAGAGAAGTACGCTACCGGACGCGCGCCTAAAACGCCGATGTTCGTCTTCGCCCAAATCGGACGGTCGGTCATGTACTGCTTGAGTCTGCGGAAAGCGTAATTGATTCGCCCTTCCATCGTCAACTCAAACACGCGATCGTAAAACTTGTCCTGATCGTTTTCGTAAGTGCGAAGCAGCGCAATGGGATTGTGATCCAGTTTGCGCCACAGCTCCGGGTCGAGGTCGCGAAACACATTAATGATCTCCGGATGCCACGACCACCAAAGGTTGTTCGCCATGGCTTTGCACTTGTCGTAAAGCGATTCCGCATTCAAACCAAGGCTGTCAAGTTTATCTTTAAACTGTTTACTGTTGTAAGGGTCTGTTTGACTCATGATAATTGATAACTGATAGTGAACAATAAAATATAAAGTCGCTTAAAATGAGGGGTTCTCACTTCTTGCCTGCTTTCAACTAACTATTTTAATACTATACTCTATTATATCTGATTTTACAATTTTACGCTAGAGGAATTTTAAGATTTTAATAAATATATAATAAACAGATGAAATTTCGTAAGAAAAACTAGATAAACAGCTCTTTTCGGTAATCGCCAAAGACTCAAAACGACTCTTTGGCGTTACCTGAAAATCGTTTTAATTGCCGATTGCTAATTGCAAGTTGCTGACAGAATTGATGTTAGGAGCGTCGCTATGATCCACTTTCGTCGGCTGGAATTCAAGCTGAAACGTTAACGGACCAATCGAAAAAACGCTTTGATTGCTCAATTCAACCGGGGTGTGTTCGGAAAGGAACTGACCATTGACAGTCGTGCCGTTTCTCGATCCCAAATCCGTGATAAAGACTTTTCCGTTAAATAAATCCAAACGGCAATGATTTCGACTCACCAGCAAGCTGTCAACAAATAAATTTGTTTCTCGACCTCGACCGATTAGACATGGCAACGGAATGGCTACACTGTCAGCGGTAGCGTTTCCGCGGATAACAAACAATCGAGCCATTGCTGGCGTTGTACGCAGGAATATGTTCATCTTTAGGCGGGTATTTTTAGCAGGCAGGATAAACAATTAAACTTCTTGTTTCTTACATCTTCAATTTTTGACAGATTCTAATTAATTTTGGAAAAATTACAAGCCCCCCATTTTAAATAATTGAAAAAAATGGGAGTTTGGATTTGAAGAAACGCTTGCGTCCTTAACGCTAACCACTATCTACTAATTACTTAGCGCAAACAGCCAATTAAAAAAAGTCCAGCGGAGATTTCTTTTTATTGAGCGTCAAAAGTTGGGCGGCAATTTGCAAATCTTCCCGAGTTGTAATCTTGAGATTCACTCGAGAGCTTTCGACAACGCTGACTTTATGTCCCAAACGTTCGATGAGCATACAGTCGTCCGTAGCGGAAGACGCATCTGGAAGTTTGTACGCCTCTTCGAGCCAATCGCGTCGAAAGACTTGCGGCGTTTGAGCTCCCCACAAGCCAGCGCGAGAAACGGTCTCTGTAATTACGCCTTTGGAATCCACTCGTTTAAGAGTGTCTGTAACAGGGCTGGCAAGCATTGCAGCGCCGGTCTGAACCGCTTTCGCAAAGACCTTCTCAACCAGTTCAGACGACACGCACGGTCGAGCGGCGTCGTGAACGCAAACGAAGTCCGCCTCTTTTTTGTATAAAGAAAACCCCCGGTTAGACCGGGGGGTTCAATAGCCTTTTAGGTATGAGTCTTCAAAGGAACGAAAAAGCCCTCCTGTGATAAGATGAAGTTGCGGTCCGTCAACTGCAACATATCAATCAAAGGAGGGTTATCAATGACCAAGAGTCATGATGTGCATAGTTTATCACACACGAAATGGAACTGTAAATACCATATCGTGTTTGCGCCGAAGTATCGGAGAAAAGTATTCTTCGGGCAGAAGCGATACGAGATTGGACAGATTTTACGGGAGCTGTGCAGATGGAAAGAAGTAAGACTGTTGGAAGCAGAAGCCTGTCCGGATCATATCCATATGCTGGTGGAAATCCCACCGAAATTGAGTATATCGAATTTCATGGGGTTTCTGAAAGGCAAGAGCAGTTTGATGATCTATGAAAAATGGGGCAATATGAAATACAAGTATAGGAACAGGCAGTTTTGGTGCAGAGGATACTATGTGGACACCGTAGGCAAGAATGAGAAAAAGATTGCCACCTATATACAAGAACAATTGAAGGAGGATGAGATGGCAGAACAGTTGACGCTGGATTTGAATGACCCGTTTACGGGTAGCAGGAAATAGTATGCAAGGGACGGACCGTACATGCGCTTTTAAGCGCCGCTGGTAGTTTGAGGCCCTTTGGGCCGTTATAATAAAACCCCCGGCTATGCCGGG
>CACXSS010000062.1 GCA_902770245.1 uncultured Planctomycetota bacterium
ACAAAGAAAACAAAAAGCGGTTTGATTCCCAAGGCGTCAACCGGGTTATCCTCTGTTCAGACGGCGACTTCAACGTTGGCGTAACAGACAACAAAGAACTCCAAAGCCTCATCAAACAGCAGGCGCAGTCCGGCGTTTTCCTTACCGTTCTCGGTTTCGGCATGGGGAACTATAAAGACAACACGATGGAAACGCTTGCCAATTACGGTCAGGGTTCGTATCATTACATCAACAGCAAAAAAGAAGCAAAACGCGTTCTGGAAGACGAAAACTTCGGTTCCATGCTGACTATCGCCAAAGACGTCAAAATTCAAATTGACTTCAACCCGGCAAAAGTCCAGTCCTATCGGCTTATCGGTTACGAAAACCGCGTCATGGAAGCGCAGGATTTCAATAACGACAAAAAAGAATCCGGCAACATCGGAGCGGGACAAAACGTGCTGGCTTTGTATGAAATCGTTCCCGTTGGCGTCGTCAACGAGCTGGAACCGTCTGTCGATAAATCCCGATACGAGAAGTTCCATCAGGCTGAACAGAAACCGGAACAGAAGACCGAAGAAACAACTGCGTCTTTCGACCCGCTGTCAAACGAGCTGTTCCTGGTGAAAATTCGCTGGAAAGAACCGGACGCCGATACGTCTCAGTATCAGGATTTCCCGGTTGTCGATCCAACCGCCGAAGAGAAAGCGAACGTCAGTTCAGACTTCAAGTTCGCGTATGCTGTCGCCCTGTTCGCCCAGATTCTGGCTAACGGGAATTACACCTGCAACGCCAAATTCGACGACGTCCTCAAGCTCGTTCCAGAAAATCCAACCGAGCAGCAAGCGAAATTCGTCAAACTGGTTGAAAAGGCGAAAAAAATTAGCCACTAGCTTTTAGCTTCTAGCTAGGAGCTAAAAGCTCACCCATATTCTTCCGTTGCGCCATGCAGAAAGGCTAAAGGGAACAGCTGGACTGCATGGCGTATTTATTAGTTAGGAGTTAGGAGTGAGGAGTGAGGAGTTAGCGCAAGCGCCTCATAACTACTGCCTACTGTTTATCGTTCGCCTGTCGGCGAATGCGTAATTCCGTTCGCCGATGGCGAACTCCATTACCGCCTTTCATCTACTTTCTACTCTCAATATCTTCATACTTCAATCGAATAAACCGCGGGCGGTATTCCGGCGGGGTATGCGGAAGACGACCCAGACGGTTGACGTTGTACGAAATAATCAGAAACTCGTCCGTCGATAAATCGGGGTGTCCTTTGCCGTTGTAAACGCTCACGCCGTCTTTGTGTTCCGGCGCGCGATAGATCGTCGTCGGCTCGGTAAACGGACCAGTCGGCGAATCTCCAACGCGATATTCTACAATCGGCGAGATGCCTCGCCGGGTATTAACCAGCAGAAAACGTCCCTTTTCGGGACCGGAAGGAATCGGCGAAACGGAGAATTCACATGAAATCCCTTTCGCTAACGGCGCGCAGCGTTTTAAGTCCTCGCCCCAATTCTGTCCGTCCCAAAAACGCCATGCAGAAACGTCGGTCAGCTTTTCAACAGGAACTCGGGCGACAACCAAATCTTTGCGCGAGAAATCTTTGGCGTTGTCCTGATAGCCGTAAATATAAAAGCGCCCGTCCAAGGGCTTATCCAAAACCGCGCCGCCGAAAACAACCTGTCCTTTTTCGTTTTGCGCCTGCAGCGGAACGTCTTTCTTAATATCGGCGTGAGCGAAATCCGGTCGACCGTCAGGACAAATCGGCAGAGAAATAAGGTCGATTCGCTCCGGTTTCCAGTTCTTGCCGCATCTCATTGCAAACAGATACAGCGTTCCATCAAGAAAAACGCCGTCTTGAATCCAATATCGATCTGGAAATAGATTACTGCCCTTTTCTGGAATGAACACCTGGAGTTTCCCGTTCGCTGGTTCATACCAAAAAGAATGGTTGACCATGTAAATGTCTTTGAAACGCTGCCCGTTGTCTTGAGTCGTTCCGCAAATCGTATCGCTAAACCAGAAGTACAGACTGCCATTCGCTGGATTCTTCGCGCTATAAACGCCGTCTGCGCCTAGCCAACCGCTGTTCTGATTCGTCAGCGCATTCCATTCTTCCGCCGGTTGAGCCGTCAGCGCCGCCATTAAAAAAAACAAAAAACAATTCATAATTCAACACTCCTCAATTGCTCTCTGAATATATTTTACAATATTTAGAAAACAGATAAAAGGGGGAGGCGTCCGCCAGCCAAGAAAAAAGGAGACGTTTATTATCAGATTGCATAACAGATGAAATGAGAACAAGGAATGAGCGTGCCGCTCGTGTGCGTCCTGTCACCCATTCCCTGTTCCCTGATTTATTCAGCCGACGTCCAGTTCGTTGAGGATTTTCACGACGCAGTCCAGCTTTCGGATCATTTCCTGCGCTCGCTGTTTGAGGAAGTACGTCGAAACGCTGCCGCGCAGGACGACTTCTCCTTCCTCGGTTGGAACGCAATGGACGTTTGACCGGAAATCGGAACAGGAACTCAATACGGACTCGACTTGATTCTTGACGGATGTTGCAGTGGCGCTCATTTTATTTCCCTCCTGTATGAAAAGCAATCTTATGGGGCAGCTGCAGACGGCGCGGGACAGGAACGCTGTCTTGCGGACGGAAAATCCCAGCCTCTACCGAACTGAGCGAACCTTCAGCCCGGCTCCTCCGCTTTTCCACGCCGTCTGAGCTACGAAATATTATAGAAAAACAGACAAGGCGAGAGAAGGGGAAAGCGTTATTCGCCGTCTATGAATTCGCCGTTCCTTGCATGCAATTTTGTTATAATATTTACGATTATTAATTTTGTTGCCAGGATAATACTTGACAAATGTAAAAAATGTTGTAATGTTACAAAAGAGAAAAATGGAATACGAAACTCGAAAGGAGTAATAAATGAAATTGAGTGAATTGGTTGAACGATATTGTTTTCATGATAGTTATCTCAAAAGTGTCCATTTTGATTCATTCAAGAAAACTTTGACAATTACAATTCATTTTTGCAATTGGATGCAGGATTACTATCAGTCATCTATGGAAGAATTGATACTTGTTGATTTGATCTTTCATGATGTAAAATTATTTGAATGCAATAATCCTGAAAAATTTGATTGGAAATATACTATATTCAAAACAGAGACAATTGTAAATCCTTTATATGACAATGGTATTGAATTTGTTTTATTTCATGATGACTCTGGGGAAATGAGCGTTATTCGCATTTTTGCTCAAGACGTTGAGTTTGTTGAGTTGGGTCCGGATAACGATTAATATGATAGTATTACGTCCAAACAGATTGATTAAAATTAAGAGAGGTAATCAATGAAACTCCATGATCTGGTAACGATTCACTATTTTCATGACTGTATCTTAAACAATGTTCAATATGATCCTGAACAGCGGAGGCTTGAAATAACCCTGGACTTTTGCAAATGGATGCAGGACTATTTCGTCGAGGGTATGCCGGAAGTGATTGTTGTAAAATTGGTTTTTACCAACGTTTCCCGTTATTTCGATGACGAATTGGGAGAAGTTGATTCGATGTATTATGAAGTACTTGATGGCGATCCCATTCTTGACGAATCCGGCGCTCCTGTAATTGACGACACAGGAAACATGGGCGTCAGTTTCTTTATTGATCGCGGCTTTGAGGATAATAACCGTTCTAAATCTAAACGTCCAAGTATTATTGAAATCTTTGCTCAAGACGTCGAGTTTATCGACATGGGACCGGTTGAGGATGATTGAACGGCGGGAGTTGTAGACGCGTAATCATTTCCATAAAGCAACAGACGGTCTGCGGGAAGCAAACCGTCTGTTTATTCTGAATTGAATGTCGAGAGCCGAAGTTCAATCGTTAGGCGCGGACGTAGCCGGGGTCGATTTTCCGGAGTTCTTCGACCATGACGTCAATCGTGTAATCAAGGTCTTCGTCGGTGTGGTCTGACGTGATGAAGAATCGCAGACGCGCCGCGCTTTCTTCAACCGCCGGGTACATAATCGGCTGGACGTTGATTCCTCGTTTGAACATCGCGTTAGACAGTTTCAAGGCGTGAACCGAGTTGCCCAAAATAACCGGGACGACAGGTGTTCCGCCGCTGGTTCCGGTGTTGAGATGGAACGATTTGGCTTTGTTGAGGAACCGGTCGGCGTTGTGGTGCAGTTTGGCAACGCGCTGAGGTTCCTTTTTGAGCAGTCGCAAAGCGGCAAGCGCAGCTGCGGCGTTGGGCGGCGTGATGCCCGCTGAGAACACAAATCCCGGCGCGGTGTAACGCAGATAGGTAATCAAGTCGGACGAGCCGGAAATGTATCCGCCTGCGGCTCCGAAGGATTTACTCAGCGTGCCCATCCAGACGTCGACGTCTGCCGGATTGAGGTTGAAGTAATCTCTCATGCCGCCGCCGCGAGATCCCATCGTACCCATTGAGTGCGCTTCGTCGATCATCAGCAGGGCTTTGTACTTCTTCTTAATCTCAATCAGTTCCGGAATCGGGGCGATGTCGCCGTCCATGCTGTAAACGCCTTCGACGACAATCAGAACGCGGTTGTATTCCCCGCGGTAGCGTGACAACAGGTCTTCCGCCATCTTCCAGTTATTGTGCTGGAACGGACGTCGGCGCGCGCCGGACAGGATTGCGCCCTGAAGGATGCTGTTGTGATCCAGCGCGTCGTGAAGAATCAGGTCGCCCGGCTTGAGCAGGTGCCCGATAACCGTTTCGTTGGTCGCGTGCCCGCCGAGCATGACAACCGTGTCGTCGGTTCCGATAAAGTCGGTAATCTCTTTTTCCAGTTCGATGTGAATCGGTTTCTGACCGGAAACGAGTCGGCTGGCGGAAACGCTGGAGCCGTATTCTGCGACAGCGTCTTGAACCGCTTTGACAACTTCCGGATCGCCGGACGTGCCGATGTAGTTGTAGCTGGAGAAGCTGATATACTCTTTGCCGTCGATATGGGTTTTATTGTTGATAATACCCTGATGAACGGTGAAGTACGGGTTTCTCATGCCGGTTGTGTTCTGAATCTCAAAACTCTGCTTGAGTTTTTTGACTTCGGGCCACTGGCTGATGTTCCAGGCGGATTCCGGAATCTTGTCCAAATCCGTATGGACTCGCTGACGCGGACGGGACCCCATGTACTTTTTAATCGCCTGAACGACGTCGTTGGCGGTGATGAGGTTTTGGAGTTCTTCTTCCGGGAACCGTCCGCCGAACGTCTCTTCCAGACTGGCGAGAATTTCCATTCGTTCCAGAGAATCCAAGCCGATTTCGGTAATCGGGGTTTCCATGGTGAGGTACTCGGCGCGTTCGCGAGCGATCGCCTTGACCTGCATGAGAACGATTTCCGCAACGCGTTTTGTATCGTTGGCGTCGATTTGTGCGGCGATGTCTTCCTGTTTTTGAACCAGCGGTTGTTCTTTAATCGGTTTTGGAACCGGCTTGCTGACAGCCGGCGCGGCAGACGTTGCGGTTTCGGTCGTTTCGGCGCCTTCAGACCAGGCGTCGTCCGCTCGTTCTTTTGTAACTTTCGGAGCCTTCTTCGGAATTTCCATTCCCAGCCCGTCGACGGCGGCGTCCCAGCGGTTGAGTTCCGCCAGCGTTCCGTCCAGATATTCCTGACGGCAGGCGTGACGCTGAATCTTGCCGCTGGACGTCTTGGGAATGCCTCGCTGTTTCATCAGAATGATAACGTCGATTGGCAATTCATGTTCGTTGGAAATCGCCTTGCGAATGGCGGCGAAAAGTTCTTCGTCCGACGCTTCGTGACGCCGTTCGACTTCCTGAAGGAGTACGAGGCGTTCTTTGCCCTTTTCGTTGACGATAAACAGCGCGCATTCGTCACAAAGTTCCGGATGGCTGTGAGCGCTGGTCGTTTCAACGTCCTGCGGATAAATATTGACGCCGTGAAGAATAATGAGGTCTTTCAGACGTCCGGAAACGAAAAGTTCGCCTTCGTCCAAAAAGCCGAGGTCGCCGGTTCGCATGTACGGTTTGTCGTGCGTGTCCGCCGTCTCCGCCTGGAAGATCTCCTTGGAGAGTTCCGGTTTATTGAGATAGCCCTGAGCGCAAGACGGGCTTTTCACCCAGATTTCGCCGATTTCGTCCTGCTTGCACGTCAGGTGCGTGTCCGGATCAACGATAAGAACCGTTTCGTCCATAAGGCATTGACCGCTGCCGACGAGCGTTCTGCCGTTTTCAGCGCCGCGTTCCACCTTAACGGCTTTGCGTTGCCCGAGTTTGTCAACGTCGAAAGTCCGGACAACCGGGGGTTCGTGAACGAAACCGCCGGTTACAATAAGCGTTGCTTCCGCCAAGCCGAAGCACGGATAGAAAGCTTCGCGCCGGAATCCGCAAGGGGCGAACTTTTCGCAGAAGGCGTCGATTGTTTCCGCCTTGACCGGTTCCGCGCCGTTAAATGCGACTTCCCAGCTGCTCAAGTCCAGCTGTTCTACTTCGTTCGGCTTGATTTTACGAATGCAGTAGTCGTAAGCGAAGTTCGGTCCGCCGCTGGTGGTCGCGCCGAATCGGCTGATAGCGGAAAGCCATCTGAATGGACGCTGTAAAAACGCCATGGGGGACATGAGAATATTGGGGCGTCCAACGTAAATCGGCTGAAGCACGCCGCCGATCAAGCCCATGTCGTGATAAAGCGGAAGCCAGTAAACGCCCAGCCCGCTGCGAGTATGTTCAAACGAATAGGCAATCAGCGCCGAATTGTGTAACAGATTGGAATGGTTGAGAATGACCCCTTTAGGCGTTCCGGTTGACCCGGAGGTGTACTGCAGGAACGCCAGCGTGTCGCCGTGGATGTCCGGCATTTCCCACTTTTGCGCCTGAGCGTTGTCCATTTCATCGGTCGAATACCAGTTGAGCGACTTCAAAAACGGCGTTTCGTCGATAAGTTCGTTGACCAGTTCCAGAACAGCGTTGGTAGTCAGCGCGGCTTTGGCAGAGCAGTCCTGAGCAATTGCCTGAATGCGTTCCAAAGAGCGGTTGCGTCGCGGCGGATAGACTGGAACAGCCGTTACGCCGGCGTAAAGGCACCCAAAGAACGCAGCGATAAAGTCCAGTCCTGGCGGGAAAAGCAACATCGCTTTTTCGCCGACCATGTCGTTGGCTTGGAACCAGGCGGCAATGGCGCGAGCGCGGCGGTCGAGTTCCGTATAAGACCATTCAACCAAATCATTTTCGCCGTCTTTCAGAAATCCAAAAGCAACGTCGTCCGGCTGATGGCAGGCGCGATGGCGAAGCAAGTCTACCAAAGTGGGCGGCCCAAAGAACGATCCCGGTAAATGATCAATGTGAATTGTCCGTTTTTTCTCGTTTGACATGATAGTGTGTAAAAACAAATAATTAAAAAATGGCGGACTGGCGCACAACGCCTGGCGCTATATACTCTAAATGCTATATCGGATTTTGAACGATTTGGCATAATAGATAAACTAAATTATTTTCCTAGTTTAATCCTAAATGCCGATATAGTCAAATTTCACTTTTTATATTTCGTATTCTTTTGTTTTTGCTTAATTTATATATTCTATGCAAATGAAATATTTTTTCAAGCAGGGGGGAAACAATTCGTAATTCGTAATGCGTAATTAGCGCAAGCTGGACTAAAGTGATTCCTTACCACCTGCTGCCTCATTCTGATATTGACTTTAACAAGTTTATCTGATAAAATAATTTAGGTCATTTACCAAACTAGGCGAAATTTCAACATTCCCTTTTGTTAAAAACATGACGGATAGCGCTGCGTCAGTGATTAATGCCGAAACGTTTGAAGACACAGGTTTGTTTGCTCTGAAAAAAAGTAAAACAGACCTGGTCAATCCGTCTTTGATTATCACGACGTATAACAGACCGCAGGCGCTTCGTTTGAGCGTAGAAAGCGTCTTTAGTCAAACCGTCCTTCCGAAAGAAATAATAATTGCCGACGATGGGTCAAAAGAGGAAACTCGAGAAACCATTGATCAGCTTCGTAAACATTCCCCGATTCCAATTATACATGTTTGGCAGCCGGACGAAGGTTTTCAAGCGGCAAAAATCCGCAATCGAGGAATTGCAGCGGCGTCTTCAGAGTATATTGTCTTTGTAGACGGCGACAATATTCTGGAACGGCATTTTATTGAAGATCATATTTTTTACGCTCAGACAAGGCGCTGCGTTTGCGGAAAGCGAGTTAAGTTTACGTCATCTGCAACAAATAAAATACTGACGACAGGAAGCTTTGTCAAGCCATTTTTTTTATCCCCCAAAATAGTGTTTGGATATAATCTTTATGCAATCAGAAACCGTTGGTTATGCAACAGAACAATTCGTGAAATTGCAAACTATCAACCCAGAGTCAGAGCGCGGTCTTGCAATATGGCGTTTTGGAAATCAGATGCTATTTCTATTAACGGTTTCGATGAAAATTATACTACATGGGGATTAGAAGATTATGATTTTGCGCTTCGACTGCGTCATGCTGGCATTGCGTTGAAATGTATTCAATATACTGCGCTGCAATATCATTTGTTTCATCCCAAGCGGTCAAAAACAGCAATTGTAAATCAAAGTCAATTCCAATCCTGTATTGAAATGCGCCGCATTCGAGCGGAAAAAGGGCTTGATCAATACCTTTAGAATCAATATAAAGATTAGATGTTTGAGAATACAACCAACCCCGTTCCGATTCTGGTTTTTCATCGCGGCAATGCTGCGTATTTGGAACACTGTCTCAATCAGGCAAGAAAATACAATCCTGAATCGAGAATAATTCTTTTGGGCGATAGCGCCAACGCTCATATTAAAGTTGCAGAACATTATAATGCAGACGATTTTCCGGGAGTCAAAGAATTTAAGCCTCTGTATAAGCATTGCAGTTTCCTTTCTTACGAATTTGAATGGCGATGTATAGAACGATGGTTCGCCATGCGAGATTTTATCCGTTTGACAGGAATAACCCGGTTTATTCATATCGATACAGACGTTCTATTATTTTGTAATGTTACACAGGAGGCTGCGCGTTTTGATGGTTATGACGCAACGGTTGCCCGATGGGACGAACAACGTCTTATGGCGCATTTTCTTCTTGTCAATAAAGCGGTTTTTTTGGAAGATTTTTGCAACTATATGACAGGTTTGTATTCAAACGAGAATGAAGTGCAAAGATTGATACAGAAAAATACAAATATGAATTTAAGAAAGAAGAGAATGAACAAGCCATGGATAAGCGATATGTCTTTATTATGCGATTACTATGACCAGAGAAAAACGAATTTCTATTTTCTTGAAAACACTCTTAAACAAGGCATTGGATTCGACAACCGAATTACAGATGTCGAGGGATTTCAGGCGGAATGGGGGCTGCTGCGAAAACATCGCATCAAGAAAATTCGATTTGAAAACGGACTCCCGATAGCATGGACGGCTGACGGAATGCGCATTTCCATGAAAATGCTGCATTACCATTCATTAACAAAATATCTTATGCAATACCACGTTCGAGGAATTGACGCTCATTGGCGATTTTTCTGGCGCGAACTGCTTTTTGATCACAAAATATTTATGGGGAGACGATAGCTTTCGCGTCTATGCATTACTTCCAGAATTCTCTGCCGAGGGTTCTGTAGTTAATCGCTTCATCAGGCGTTCAACGTAGAAGGTTTTGAGTGAATATCCGGATTTTGGGCTTAGAATGCAACTCGCTGGAATTCCAGCAAGATTTATTCGTTAAGTGGCTATATAATATCATTTATAACATTTGTCAAGAGTTCATAACGATAAGAGTACAAGGGAACTTTTTCAAAAATATATTGAACAAGGTCAAATTCGAACGGAAAAAGAACTGGATCAATATCTGTTGGAAATAGATAATAATTCTTACGGTATCAATCCCTGCTTGACGCGTTTCAGACTATCTCTTGCCCAACGAACTGAATTATTGGGAAATCTGGTCGTATGCGTTAAATTTTGTCATCAATTCCTCTGATGGGTAATTATCCCAATCGGGGGTTTGTGGAATTGCAAAAAGATCCATAAAAACCTCTGTAAATCCTTTGGGACTGTATTTGAAATTTCCAGACAATAGTTCTTTTACAATAATCCACGGACGAACTAACGGATGCTCAATAGCGTAAATTCGTTGTTTATAAATATGCTCACAGCCTTTATAAAAATCTGCAATTTGAGGATGCAGCAACTGTTGTTTTGATAAAAATTCAGAAGTCTGCTGAAAGGCTAGCGCTTGTTCAACCAGACGATCCATTCGATAATGCCTTTTAATGGAGTTATACATCAACTTAAAAGGATTCCGAATATGTTTTGAATGAGACGTGAAACTGTCGCCGTGTTTTCTCCATAACACATAGGGCTTTTTTAAAACGCAAACGTCTGTAAGCGCCCCCATACAGCGAAACACCCAAGGATCAAAAATGACAGAGGTCGGCGGGGCGTTTGAAAATAACGCATCTCTAAAATGAGTGCGGCAAGCCATGTTATGAGCAGCCCATTGAAAATAGCCTTTAGAGAGCAGTTTGGGAAAATCCGTTTCTAAAAACTGTTTTTCCGAATTGCCGTTATCAGGATCGTCGTTTTTAGCAAGATTTCTGAGTTTGATTGGTTTTTCGTCAGCGTCTACAAAAATGTCGCGAGACAAAACCATTCCCACGGTTTCGTTCTTCTCGAAGCAGTCCATTGCCTTTTCAATTTTTTCTGGAAGCCAAATATCATCTTGGTCGCAGAAAAAAGTAATGTCGTTTTCGGCAAGGAAAAACGCTTTCCGAAAATTCAAACCGAACGAAAGATTGTGATTGTTTTGGTATATTCGCACTTTAAAAGGAGCCGTTGATGCAAAGTCCTTGGCGATTTCAACAGTCCTGTCAGAAGAACGATCGTCACAAATTACCAGTTCGTCCGGCAAGCGCGTCTGTTGAGCAAGCGTTTCCAATTGACGCTGTAAATATTTTTCACCATTATAGGTGATTAGCGCTATTGATGAAGTGAGTTTCATGGGACTGCTATTCTGTAACGTTCCTGTTTGTCATGGAATTGCAAAACGTCTTATTGTTAT
The DNA here is from genome assembly GCA_902770245.1 of uncultured Planctomycetota bacterium. GTDB lineage: Bacteria > Planctomycetota > Planctomycetia > Pirellulales > Thermoguttaceae > RUG11551. Next base: position 11,060 of record CACXSS010000062.1, read on the forward strand.
TTCCAGAATTCCCGGTCGAGGGTTCTGTAATTGATTGCTTCCATCAGATGGTCAACCCGGATGTCTTTAGCGTCGTCGAGGTCGGCGATCGTTCTTGCCAGACGGAGAATTTTGTCGTGCGCTCTGGCGGAAAGCCCCATGTCGTTAATTGCAGACGCCATGACGCCGCGGCATTCCTCGTCCAACGGGCAGAATTGCCGAATCTGTCTGGCGGTCAGCTGGGAATTGTACAGGATTTTACAGTGCGAATATCGTTTGGCTTGAATGGCGTGCGCCTTGACGACTTTTTCTCTCAAGCTGGCGCTGGACTCTGTTTCCTCTGTAGAAACAAGGTCGTTGTACGGCACCGCCGGGACTTCAACGTGGATGTCGATTCTGTCCAGCAGCGGACCGGAAATTTTGTTGATATACCGTTCAATTTGCGGGACGGAACAGTGACAATCCCGGCGCGGGTCGTTGCGATAGCCGCACGGACAAGGGTTCATTGCCGCAACGAGCATGAAGTTGGCGGGGAAACTGACGTGCGCCTGCGCGCGGGAAATGAGAATCGTCCCCTCTTCCAGCGGCTGACGAAGGACTTCCAGCGTCCGTCGGTTGAATTCCGGCAGCTCATCTAAAAAGAGAATCCCGTTATGCGCCAGCGAGATTTCTCCCGGCGCTGGATTGGAACCGCCGCCGACCAGACCGGGTTCGGAAATGGTGTGGTGCGGAGCGCGAAACGGTCGAACGGCAAACAGCGGACGCTCGGCGGAAACCGCCCCGACGGCGCTGTAAATGCGAGTCGTTTCGATTGACTCTTCCGGCGTCAGCGGAGGAAGAATCGTCGGCATGCGTTTTGCCAGCATCGTCTTGCCGGAACCAGGAGGTCCGATCATCAAAATATTATGACAACCCGCAGCGGCGACCAGCATCGCCCGTTTGGTCATTTCCTGACCGCGAACGTCTGAAAAGTCGATGTCGTACTGTCCTCCGTCTGCGTACCATTGGTCTATATTGCACTGAAGCGGTTCGATGGGAAGCGTGTCCGCCAAAAACGCCAGAGTTTGAGCGAGCGAATCGACGGGAATGACGTCAACGTCCGGCACGACAGCCGCTTCCGGCGCGTTTTGACGAGGAAGAATCAAGCCGTGAATTTGACTCGTCCCTTCTTTGTAACGCTTGGCGATTTCAATGGCAATCGACAACGCGCCTTTAACCGATCGAACGGCGCCGTCCAAAGCCAGTTCTCCAATCAGAGCATACTGACCAAACTTCTCCTGAGAGATCGCGTTTGCCGCCGCCATCATGCCAACGGCGATTGGCAAATCAAACGCCGCCGCCTGTTTGGGAAGTTCCGCCGGCGCGAGGTTGATAACCGTCCTCATCGGATCGCGATAAATGCCGGAATTAACCATCGCCCGGTCAACGCGAAAGACGCTTTCTCGAACCGTCGTTTCCGGCAGTCCGACAATCGTGTAACGGCTTTGGCTTTCTTCCTTGGCATCTTCGCCCTTGTTGATAATTGGCGATACGTCAACCTCGACGTCAACCGGTATGGCGTCGATACCCATTAAAGCAAACGTGGACAGCTTGGAAAGCATGGAAGTGTATTTTTGTCTGTATCAAAGGTTATTATGATAGACTATTCTATTATATATTGATTTTATCGTAAATAAAGCTAATCGTCAATGGGGGAGGGTGAGAAAAGAACAGTAATGAATTAGGAATGAGAAGTTAAGACAAAACGCCATACAATATCAAATGTATTGGCGTTGAGTGATGAAATAGCTAGTCCTTTTCGCAGCCCCATCGAATTGCATTGAGCATTAAAGTCATGCAATCGCTGCATAACCAGTCGGACTCTTCCGACAAACCACAGTAGAACAGCTTGCCAGCGCCAATGTTTCGAGTCCAGGCTAAAGACGTAGTTATACTGCCGCTTTTACCAAATAAGAGAGTTTGACAGTCTGGCGTCTGAGATGTAAATCGCGGAACCTTTCCATAGGGACGGAATTTTCGCATGCCGTCTAGCAAATGTAACGAATTATGCAGCGAATCGGAAGGAATCGCTTCTATTTTATTATTGCTGTTGTCTGAAAGTTCGCCTCTTGCTCTTGCGCCAATGAGTTCAAATTGAGCATTGTCGTCCGGAGAAATGTCTCCCCAGTAAATAACTCGCCCTCCGTTTATCAGATACGTTTGAACATCCTTAAAAAAGCTGGAAAATGACAATTTCATATTTCCTATAATGAGCAAACAGTCTGACTTATTCCATGACCAGTTATTGGTTCGATTGCTTTTGTCCAATTCCGTTGGATCAAGAATAAACGAACACTCGCATGACAATACGCTTTTAATATTCTGAATAATATCCCGAGTTATACCGTCGCCGATAAAAGGAGCGATTACCCATATCGAGAGGGGGGATGGCAGAATATAATTATCAGGAGAATGCAAAGACGTTGTTGGATTAGTATTATGAACAACGCTGCATTCGTATATCCCTCCAGACAAGCTAATTTCTGAGGGCGCGTTCCAAAACTCCGCCGAACGGAATTCCGATGTTAGAGCCTGACCGGATTGTATATAAATCGTCTTCCCTGCCATAATTAGTTACAAGTTGCGAGTTATGGAACAGAGAATGTGAAATTCATCTGTCCCCATTTTCTAATTACCTAATCCCTAATTTAAGCATTGATAAGTTCGTCCAGCATGTCGACCATGGCGTGAACCTGCTGAGTCTGTTTGAACTGCATGGCATCCAGACCGCGATAGGCGTCCAGACTCCATTGCAGGAGCGTTTCCAATGCGGGTTCCGCCGCATCTGGATGCTTTTCACGGTACTCGTTCCATAACTCAACGCCCTGCTCGTATTTATCTTTGTTTCCCCAAAGGGATTCTTTCAGACATTCCCACAGCTTGATCAGTTCATCGTCTTTAAACGGCTTTGAACAGCCGGACGTTATAGCGACAAACCGCCGGACGTCCCATACTGGTAAGTTGTATCGTTTTCGAACCCGGCGCAGTTCCGCGTTCGATTTGCCAATTCCCGTCATGAGGAACGGTCTGTCAGGGGAAAACTTTAACAACGTGCAAAAGGACGTCGATTCCCGTTCTGAAACTGACATCGCCGATAAGCGGTCGTCAAACCAGGACAGCAAATTCGTTTTCCCGAAAATTATCATGGAACAGTCCTGTTCCAACATTGCGTCGAACTCGCCGTTGGGAAGCGGAAGGCTTTTACGGCGGGACAGCGTTTTCAGCGTCGCGATTACCGTCTCCTTCGGCGAAACGCTTTGTCCGTAAACCTCCCCGTCCGGCGTTACCTGACAGCCGATGGATTCTTTTCTCAGCGCCCGATACACACCCACGCGTGAGTAAACATTCGGACTTTGGGCGTTTCCATTGCCGCCTGCTGTTTGAGCGCCATAAGTTCTTCCATGCTCGACGTGTCAACCTGATGACGGGTATAGCTCACGTTTGACTGCCGCGCGCTGCGAAGCGCCGACGGGAAATCGGACGCCCAAAACGTGCGGCTGAGGCAATAGCGACCGCTGGGCAGCGGATGAAACGATACGTTTACCGCATGCATTCCGCCCAACAAATCGGAATAACCAGGCGACCAATGATAAATCTCTTGTTTATCCGACTGACAAACCGCTCCGCAGCCGTATGGCTGACGCTTTCCGTTTGAAAGCGTTTCAAACCAAAACGACTCCACCGTCGGACGCTCATACGAATGAGCGCTTGAATCGCGATTGTAGTCAGACGAGTTGGAGTTATAGAGCATTTATCTAAATTAGGAGGTTTACAAGTTCTACGAAACGAATGTATCTTTGATAGAGTTTAAGGAATAAGAAGCATGGAAATACAATAAAAAATACGAGTTTCTGGTTCCTTATTCGGCTCTTTTGATTAACGTTTTCGTTTCATTCACTTAAATAATATCCCATATTTACGTTCTGGGGCTATAATCCAATAATTATTTCGGTATTTTTCGATTCTGAATTTACCGTATTCTCCAAAAAAGAAGACGGTAACGGTTATATATGTTGAGAAAAAATATAGAGAATAGAGAAGATGACTCCGCGGCAAATTCGTGGAGTGCGGCGGCTTGCCGCCGCCTTGTCCAAAGACTTGCGCTTGTACTTCGACGCAGCCAGCAACCTTTCTGGGTCGCGGACGAAGTCCGCCCCCGATGGCGGGGAGCCGATCCGCGCTGCCGCGCGTTTGCCGAAAACTGCTCCCGTTGGTCGCTTGTTCTTTCCTTACTAAAGTTATTTGTCGCCAAGAACGCAAAGGACGCAAAGAAACAATCGACTCAATGCCGATTTTCTGAAACATAAGTTGCTCTTGTACGAATCCGTTTTTAGCGCTATAAATAAATTATTCAATTAATATTATTCATTGTGAGGGTTCTTGTATAAGGACCGTCCGCTCAACAATTCCCCTGCGAATTTGCTGTTTGCTAAAAAAAGGAGAAAGTACAATCATGTTAAACTGCATTAGAAAAATCTTTGTGTTGACGGCAGCGATTGCAGCGCTGATTTTTTCAAATGCCGCTGCGTCCGCAGACGAATTGGCAATACCGTTGTTTACCCCTTCTTCTCAGTGTCTTTATTGGCTGCAAAGCGATGGGAACGTTCTAATAAAGAATGTCATCACTGGCGCCAAAACAACGGTTAAAGTATTTTTAGACGAAGAGAAACATGGCGGAAAATATTCTCAAGATCCGGATGGTTTGGCGGTTGCAATGTCTTCCCGGACGGTATATTTTATTCAGGCGTCAGATGCGTTGGATAAAATGTTTATCGTCTACGGAGAGAATATTCACAAGAATCCGACGGCGGCGCTGTACAACCTGACGAATAACTCTGTTATTTTTAGCAAGCAGATTAATTCACAGGTTAAATATTATTCCGCTCAGTGCGATTTCGAAAAAGATACTTATAAACTCGCGTTATTGGCGTGGAATATCAATTCTAATAAAATAGTGTGGGACGTCAAAGCTGAATCTGTTACTTCTCATACAGCAAATCCGACGGACGACGGAAGGTCTTATCTGTTGTCAATTCCTGATACGATTTTAATATACAATTTGAAAACGTCTGCAATTGATTGTCAATACGATATCAATCCTTCCATAAATCAGGATTATTATTACAGTCCTTTTGTAGAATTCAATGATTATATTATCAAAAATAGCGGCGGGAATTTACCTTTAGCGTACTGTGAAAGAGCGAGATTGTTCTGCAATACTAATGCGTTCATTCCTGTTAAATCCTATTATAAATACAAGGAACAGGATAGCGGCATACCCGCGATTATAACAAAGGAAGCAAAAGACTTTTCATTTCATTACATCACTGGAGCCGTTTCTGCAATAAAATACGAAAATGATTTTATTGCAGTGCAAACGAAATCAGATAATAAAGTTACTCTAGTTAAAAAGAACGACTTTCAAAGTAAAAAGACGTTTTTGTTTCCAAAAGAAACAAATCTGATTGGCGCCTTTTGCAATGCCGACGCTGTTTTGGGGTACTGTCTTGAACATAATAAAACATCAGGGGATTCGGCAGTTAAAATTGTAGAATCAAAAGGCGATTCTTTCAGTACGATTTTTTCATTTCCTGTAACTTACGAGCTGGGCGATTTTTCCTATTGCGCTAAAATTGATTCAACGCGCGTCATACTGGTTTTTGACCGCGGTTACGTGAGGTTGTCGTACAAGAACCATAAATGCAAGATAACCGCTGTTGTCGATCTTTATGAGGAAAAAGAGTAAGTTTTTCTGAGCAACGGATTGTAGACGAACTTATTCCTCTGCGTTCTTTGCGGCTTAAATTCTTCGGCGGACTTCGTCCGCGACCCGGAACGGTTTTCGGCTGCGTCAAAGAACGTGTGCGGGTCATTGGACAAGGCGGCAAGCCGCCGCAGTCCCCGTGTGTTACATTTCCGCTAGTTTAGCTGAAAGTTCGGCTGTTCAAACAGATAGCCGTATTTGGCGGGGAACGCCAAGCCGTCACAGGCGGCGATGCGGATTTTCTCTGCGGACTCGACGATGCCGTCGGCAAGAATTCGGCGTCCTTCTTCCCACATGGGGCGAATCAGGCGTTCGACGATTTCCTGTTCCGGAATGGGGTTGTTGTCCTGCTCGACCCACATTTTCCACTTCTGCGCTTTGGGATTCGGCTCGCTCCCGACAAGGTCGGTTCCTGATTGGAAGTGGGTAGCGCCAAAACCGGCTGTTTCGGAGGCATAACCTCCTCCACTCGCCCGTGCGGCTTCGCACCCATCCCAAACGCGGAACCCTTGTCCGGATTTCACGCCCAGACATTTGGATTTATAAAGCGAAACGATAATCGGAGAGACGGTAATGCGATCCGGGAAGGCTTCGTATAGGACGCGGCCGGCGTTGAACGTGGTGTCGATGCCGATTTCGTCCATCGTCTTGACCGGTCCCCACGCCATGCCGAAATTGACGGCGGCGTTGTCGATTCGGTCCATGTCGACGCCTTCCTGCAAGAGAATGAGCGCTTCGTTGAGGTACGGCTGAAGCAGTCGGTTGACGACGAAGCCGGGGCAGTCTTTGACCCACAGCGGCGTCTGGTCGACAGATTTCAAAACGGCGTCCGCCTGACTCAGCGTTGCCGGCGCAGTCTGCTCTCCGCAGACGATTTCCGTCAGCTTGCGGTTTCTGACCGGGTGCAGAAAATGGATTCCGCAAAACCGGTCGGGACGCTGTAACACAGACGCCAGGCGGCTAATGGGAATCGTAGACGTATTGGAGCCAATCAAACAGTCCGATGTAACAATGTCTTCCACCGCTTTGAGCAGTTCCTGTTTGACGTCGATTTTTTCAACGACGGATTCTATAACAACGTTACAGCCGGACAGGTCTGAGAGTTGGTCGGTAAACTCTGCCCCGGAGACTTCCTCGCGAAGCAGGTTTCGTTCGACCATTTCCCGACCGCCGGGAGCGATGTCGTAAACAACGACAGGAACGTCTTTACGTCTAAAGGCGGCGGCGATGCCAGCGCCCATAATTCCGCCGCCAAGAACGCCGAGTTTGATATTCATATTTGAAATGAGATTATTAATTGAAAGGCGGTAACGAAAATAAAAAATAAGCTTCCTATAGAACCGCGTAGCGGTTCAATATCAATAGCCGTGGGTTTTA
>CACXSS010000063.1 GCA_902770245.1 uncultured Planctomycetota bacterium
CCTTTACCTCAATGGACAGCTAATTGGCACGAGGAATGCGAATGGCGATAGAAGCGAAGAGAATCGATTCTTTACAGTTGGAAATACTGTTAATAATAACACGGAAACGCTTTACGGTTCTATTGACAACGCGTCTGTTTATAACGAAGCTCTGGAACAGTCGGAAATAATCAACATCGCGTCACATACCTACAACGGTTTGACCAATTACTGGAAATCGGGCGACCGGAATGACCGCGTCAGCGGCGTCGTCATGCCGGATACCGTAACAGGTACAACGGTTATTACCGGACCCAACGGAACAATGGTTTTTGATCGCGAGCTTCAAGCGGTCGAAAGAGCGTATTATCAAGGTCAACTGGCGTCCGGGCACGATTACGTTATCGACAACATGGCGGGAAGCGATCCGGCTAAAACGACGTGGCTGCGTACGACGTCCGCCAATCTTTCCGATGCAGGTCAAACCCCGTTGGGAATCTACGTCGGCGGTACAACGACTGCATCCGTTTTGACGGCAACGCCGGCTCAGCTCAACGCGGTTAATCGCACGCTGATTATGGGCGGCGGTACGCTGGAACTTACCGCCTCAGGAGACGCCGTTATCAATACCAACCGCGTTGACTTCAGCAGCGCAAATGTTAATTTAACGGGATCCGGCAAGGTTACGGTCAATTCCACCAACCTGATGACGTTCCGAAATATTGCGATTGCAGAAGGAACTGCGTTGGACCTTTCAGCAGACGGCGACGCCATCGTTTACGGAACGATTACCGGATCTGGCGACCTGGTTAAAACCGGCTCTGGCGAGATGATACTTTCTTCAGCCGGCAACCTAAGCTACGCCGGTACAGTCCGCGTCTATGATGGATCTTTGACGTTTCACGTTCAGGACGTTTTTGGAAATGCTGATCAAGTGCATAATAATTCATACATTATTGATAACGCAATTGTAACAAATAATGCGGCCGTATTCAACAATATGCGCGATGCAACGTTCAGAAACGGCGCGAAGATTGTGGCGGCAAACGGAAATCCCGAATGGAAAGCGTTCATGCTGACAGGAACGACAACCGTTGATTTCTCGGGCGATGGTTCCACAGCTGAAAGACCTGTCGTCTTTGAAGTATCCAGTTCAGCATACGGAGACGAACGTACCAACGCGACGATCTGCCCTTACGGCAACACGTTCAACGTTGCGGATATTACCAAGTCTGCCGATGCCGACCTTGTTATTACTACGGTTTTGGCAAGCGTTCCCAATAACGGAAGCAGAGCTGGAAGATTCACTAAAATCGGCGAAGGTACGATGAAACTTACCGCTGCGAACACGTACACCGGCGGAACGACGCTTCAGGCGGGCGAAATTATTGCCGCCAACGATTCCGCGCTGGGAACCGGCGCGATTACAATCGAAGGCGGAACGCTGACTCTGGGCGAATTTTCTTCAATGGCTCAAACCGTTACAACCAACGGCGCGCTGAACATTTCCGGCGGTCAGATCAACTTTGACTTTGTCAATGTGTGGAGTTCTCAGTTTGACAATATTAATTTAGGCTCTGGCGCTCTTAATATTTCCGGCGGTACGTTCAACGTTAATTTTGTTGAAGGCGACGAAGAAATGTGGTTTAACAATGCTGGCAACGGCTACGCTCTGATTACCTCTTCTGGCGCTTCGTTTACCGGCGACCTGACGGATCGTCTTGCCGGCGTCAGTTCCGCCTACGGCTGGACGCTGATGAGTTCCGCTTCCGGTCTGTATTTATATGGAAAAATTGACGCTGATTTTTACAAGCTTGATTCCGCGACAATGACAGACGACGTTGTTACCGGCAATACCTACGGTTCCTATTTGGGAATTCAGTTTGACAATACGACGTCTGCCTCGGCAACCGAGGCGGTCAACACCGGCTGGCTGATAATGAACGATATGGACGGTACGGTCAAAATTGGCGAAGGTTATACGCTCACCCAGCAAGGGCTTGTTACCGGAACTAAAGGACTGCTCAAGACCGGAGCGGGTACTCTGGTTATCGAACGTGAAAACGAATATCAGGGCGGAACGGCAATTGAAGAAGGGAAACTGGTTTTGAAGGACTACGGATCTCTAGGAACCGGAACGTCGCTTGCCAATTCTGGAACGTTTGAGATTAACAATAACGAAGACCGCGAATTCACAACCTCAATTTCCGGCTCTGGCGACGTTGTTAAAAGCGGAACGGGCGTTCTCACGTTAAGCGTTCCCAACAAGTTTACCGGCGACATGGACATTACCGAGGGAACGGTCGTTATGGCTTACAACGCCGGCGCTGCCGGCACAGCCAGAACAGCTACTGTCTTGGGCGATCCCTCTGTTGCAGGTCGAAAGATCACGGTTCATGCCGGCGCGACGCTGACGACGGAATCTTCCAATCGCGGCATTGATATCTTTGGCGGCGCGGACGCCCATCCGGAGTTTACTATCGTTGCTGACGGCGGTACGATTGCGACTTCAACCAATCAATTAACAACCTACGGCGACATTGAACTGAAAAACGGAGCAGTTTTTGAAGATCGCGGCGGACACATGAATAGCGCCACCTCGGCTAACGGCTGGTATACAATTTTCAATGGCAACATCTACGTTACAAGTGGAAACGCGACAATTCGGTCGACAGAAAATGGAAAGGGCATTTCCATGCTTGGTTTCCGCAACGGCGTTGCTACTGGAACCACATTTGACGTTGCTAAAAATTCAACGCTGACGTTATCTGCGATTCTGAAAGACAGCGTAAACTACGGATTGCCATGTTCCTTTACCAAAACAGGCGAAGGGACAATGGAAATTTCTAACAATAAAAACACCTATACCGGCAACATTGTCGTTGACGACGGAACGCTTATTGCAAAAACCGGCTGGGCTGGCGCCAGCACAACCGTTTTTGGCAGGTTTCAAGCCAAGACCGTTACAGTCAACAAAGGCGCGGAGCTGGTCTTAGCCGCTCAGGACGTTGTTTCCAACTCCAGTACAAACTCTCCGATTCAGTTTATCGTTAACGGAGGCAAGATTTCTAACTCCGGTACGGTTTACAACAATCTGAACAATACGGTTCTTTCCGACGGCGCCGAAGTTTATGCTTCTGACGGAAACAACCCGTGGCAGGCGTTTAAGTTTTCAACAAAGGTTTCTGTTCTTCGCAACGCAGACGATTCAGCCGCTGATCCGGTGAAATTCACGTCTGACTTGAGCAAACCCAATGCGACATACTCCTTTGGACATGGGACCAGCCTTTACGTAGAAGACGTTACAAGCGCTTCCTCAACAGCGCTTGATAAAAAGTCTGATATGATTATTTCAGCCGTTATTGCCAATCCAAATGCAGAAAGCAACAGAACGTTCTACAAGGACGGGGTTGGAACGCTGGAATTTACAGCTGCCAATACGTTTAACGGAAACGTTGAAATTCGAGAAGGCGTTTTGCGTCTGTCAGGAGAAGGCTCTCTCGGTACAAGCGAAGTCGCTATTGTTGACGGCGCGACGCTGGAATTTGCCGTAGCGTCTGGCGAAAAACGGTTTTCCAACACGATTACCGGCAACGGTCAGATTCTCAAAACCGGCGAAGGCGCTCTGTATCTTTTCGGAACGGACGCCAACCCGATTACTGCTTCGTCCCTTTTGGTTGAAGGCGGCTCTTTGATGTTCAAGGGCGACTTTACAGGCGATGTAATTATCGGCGCTGGAACGCTGCTTTCCGCTGGCAACTCCGTTGGAACTTTGAATGTAACCGGCGACGTTACCATTGACGGTACCGCTCTGTTTGAATTTGGCGCGTATACCGGCGCGGACGAAAACCACGACGTTATCGCTCTGGGCGCAGACTACGTCTTCAGCGCTGGCGACAACATGATTTCGTTGTACTTTGAAAACGGCGACGCTGCAAGCTGGGCTGTCGACGGCGCGGAATACAAGCTGGTTGCCAACGGCGGATTTGCTGAAGGCGACTATTCCTCATTGCTGGGGAATTATACGGATCTGTTTGGATTGCTCGGCAAGAGCGACGGTTTGTATCTTATCGCGGGCGCCGGACCAGGACCTGGACCGGAACCGGGATCTGGCGTTCCTGAACCGTCCACCTGGGCGCTGTTAGTACTCGGGGTTTGCGGTTTACTCTTTTGGCGTAAACGCAGTTAGGAGTGAGGAGTGAGGAGTGAGGAGTTAACGCAAGCGTAACACGATATTCAACTGCGGGAGGAAACTCCCGCTTTTTTATTTTAGGCGTTTGGAATGAGAAGTTGACGCTTTGCTTCAATTAAAACTCCTAATTACGAATTACGAATTACACATTACGAATTACAAATTCCCTCCCCCTTGAATTTTCTCACGAATAATATATATTTTAAACAATTGATAATAAGGGTTTATAGTCGAAAAATGTTTTTGACCGAACGCTCTTATTTCCTTCCCTGTTTATTTTCAGCAACCCCCATTTTGAGAAAGGAATGATTTCATGAGTCATGAAAGCGCCCCCGAAAAAGAACGAAATGACAAGCCCGTCATTTTTGCGATTTTCGGAGTAATTGTTTTATATCTTGCGCTGCTGACAGTTTATAAAAGCGCATTCTTCCCGAAACATCACGAAGAACCGGCAGCTCAGCCGGCGGCGACTGAAACCGCTGCTGGCGGAGAAGCGGAAGCTCAACCGGCTGAAACCGTTTTGGGCAATAACGACGAGGAACCGTTTGCAACGGCGACTCCGGTACCCGCCGCTAAAGAACAAGCTCCGGCTGATCATGGAGCGACTCCTGCTGAGGCGGAAGCTCATGAGGGTCCGATCATGCCTCCGTACTGGATGATTATTCCCTTTGCGGCGTTGCTTCTTGCGATTGCTATTTTTCCGCTCGTTTCGTTTACTGAACACTGGTGGGAAAGCAACCTTCACCGCTTTGAAGTGGCGGCTGTTCTTGGATTTTTGACATTGATTTACTACGCCTTTATGTGCGATTTCCCGGTAGAATGCGAGTGGTCGTTCTTCCATGGGGAATACGAGCCGACGGGCGGATTCCAGTGGCAAATAGCGTGGGCGATCTTCTGCAACGCGTTCTTTAACGACTTCATACCGTTTATTGTTCTTTTGTTTGCTCTGTTTACCATTGCAGGCGGCATTCGCATTTCCGGCGACCTTAAGGCGTCTCCGGTTGTCAATACAACAATTATGGCGATTGGCGGGGTTCTGGCAAGCTTCATCGGAACGACCGGCGCGGCAATGCTGCTGATTCGACTTTTGCTCAACACCAACAAACAGCGCAAGCACGTTGCTCATACGGTTATATTCTTTATCTTCTGCGTCTGCAACTGCGGCGGATGTCTTCTGCCGATTGGCGACCCGCCTCTGTTCCTCGGATACCTCCGCGGCGTTCCGTTTATGTGGACGTTTGGATTGTGGAAAGAATGGCTGTTCGTCAACGGACTGCTGCTGGCTCTGTACTTCCTCTGGGATAGCTTCATTGCCTATCCGAAAGAAACTCTCGGCGATATTGCCAAAGATAAAGCGGAAATTGAACCGCTTCGTATTTCCGGTCTGTGGCCCAACGGATTGCTGCTGCTTGGCATCGTCCTTTGCGTTGCTCTGTTAGACCCGTCCAAGGCTGTTCCTGGCACCCAGTTTACACCGCCGGCATACATGCGAGAAGTCTGCCAGCTGGCGCTGGTTGCGCTCTCCTTGCTGCTGGGAAGCAAAAAGGTTCGTATGGAAAACGAGTTCAACTACGGAGCGATTGTGGAAGTTGCCGCGTTGTTCTTCGGAATCTTTATCTGCATGCAGGTTCCGCTTCAGATTCTTAACGTTAAGGGTGGAGAAATGGGATTCTCCGCGACCGACACGCACAAGTTCTTCTGGGCGACCGGTTCGCTGTCCTCGGTTTTGGACAACGCCCCGACCTACGTTGTGTTTTACAACACCGGCAAGGCGGTTTGTAAAGAAGAAGCGCACGCTCTTCCAGCAAAAATCGCCGCAGCAAGCGGAGACGAAAAAGCCAAATTGGAAAAGGAAAAAGACGCCCTTGACAAGACCATCGTTAAGGGGACGGAAGCTGGCGGCGGCGTAGGAATTATCGCTTCGTTGCTGGCGTCAATCTCTTTGGGCGCCGTGTTTATGGGAGCCATGACCTACATCGGCAACGGTCCGAACTTTATGGTCAAGGCGATTGCGGAACAGTCCGGCGTCAAGATGCCCAGCTTCTTTGGGTACATGGCGTACAGCGTCTGCATCCTGGTTCCGATTTTCCTTGCTATGACGTACATCTTCCTGTAGTCGATAACGTCTGACGTCCGGTTTTGCTGGACGTCAGATTTGAAAATCTGTATGATAAATTACGTTGACAATCAAGCGGATTTTTTCCGGCTTCTTTCCGATCTGGAAGAAAGCCGCTGGATTGCTCTGGATACAGAATTTGTTTCTGAACGCCATTTTCATCCGCAGCTGTGTCTGGTTCAGCTGGCGTACGAATCCGGCGCCGCCATTCTTGACCCGCTGGCGTTTAAGGATATCAACGCTTTTTGGAAACTTCTGACTCAAGGCGATCACGAAACTATCGTTCACGCCGGCAGAGCGGACCTGGAGTTCTGCATTCGCGCAACAGGAACGCTGCCTCGAAAACTGTTTGACACGCAGCTGGCGGCGGGGTTTATTGGATGTGACTTCCCTGCAGGCTGCGCGAATCTGATTAGTAAAGTTCTCAAAGTCGATCTGCCCAATACGGAAACGCGAACTGACTGGACGCGCCGTCCGCTGACTCGATCCCAGCTGGAATACGGTTTGGACGACGTTCGTTATCTTCATCCTTTGAGAACGTATATCGGCGGTCGAATTGAGAAGCTGGGGCGCTGGTCGTGGTTTGAAGAGGATATGAACGCCTGGAAAGAAAAGCTGTTGTGGCAATTCGGTCCGGACAGATGGGAAAAGCTGGTTCAGAACTCCACCTTTGATCAGCGCAGTTTGGCAATCGTCAGAGAACTGTACTTTTGGCGCGAACGCAGAGCGCAGCTTGCCGACTGCCCGGTCAAGCGAATTCTTCGTGACGATTTGATTATCGAATTGGCGCGCCGTCAGGTTTTCGACATTGAACGCATTAAAGAAGTCCGCGATTTTGCACAGTCTAATTACGCCGGAATACTGGAACCAATTTCCGATGTGATTCGTCACACAATGCGTTTGCCCAAAAGAGAACTGCCGCAGCTGATGGATCATGACCCGTCGAGCAAGATGACGGTATTGGGTCAGCTGCTTTATTCCGCCCTGGGGACGATTTGCAAACAGAACAATTTGGCGTGCAATCTGGTTGGCAACCCAACTGACGTCCGAAAATGGGCGATGTGGCGATTGAATCCAAAACTTAATATTTCTGAACCGATTCTGGAGCAGGGCTGGCGAAAGCAGGTTGTGGGTTCTGTTTTTGATGAGCTTATCAGCGGGAACATGGTCATTCGCGTTGCCGATCCGACAAGCGAAGAACCGCTGGAGTTTCTGAGAAAAGTGCAGTGATATAAGGCAGTAGACAGTAGCGATTGCGTCCGATAGCCTACTGATTGTTTTGTTCGCCTAACGGCGAATGCGTAATTCCGTTCGCTCCGCTCACTCCATTACCGCCTTTCAATCACTTCTTACTCTATGCTTTTCATCATTTCATCTACAAACATGTTGTAGAATTCCAGCATGGTTTCTTCTGAAATCGTGTTAAGGTCGTATCGACAGGAGATAAACGCCTCGCCCTGACGCTGCATGACGCCGATTGAGATGGGCGTATGCGGACGGGTTGGCGGCGCGCCAAGCATCCGGAACAGTTGCAGCGGATACTGTTCGTGCTCAATGCGGATGTCGTCATTTTGACGGTAATCTTCCTGCTGACAGCTTTTACAGATGTTGCCAACCGTTGAAAGAATGACAGAACAGTGACACTTTTTATCTGACGTCATCAGAGACATGAATCCGGGAATCTTGCCCAGTAACCGAATGGCCTTGATAAACGTAGACCCGGAATTGAAATTTTTACATTTCACAATATTTTTCTGAATTGATTCCAGAAACGGCTGTGAACGATCGCAGTCAACCGGTCTTTTGTCGTTGAAAATATACCCGACAATATTGGCGCATGGAATGGTGCGATGGAAATCCGTACGGATATTGATCGGAACGAGCATTCGAAACCAGCGTTTTTGTTGTTCGAGAGTTTTGTTGTCAACGGGATATTTCTCGATCCATTTACGAAGCGTAATGTACATATCTCTCATCATGAGCGTATTAACGCTTGCTCCCATGGATTTGGCTTTCGCCTTGTATTTCAAAAAGAAGTCTTGTCCAAATTTCCGCCAGTACATAGGAAATTTATCGAGAATATTCGCTTTATCGATATTATCCTCTTTGAGCATGGGAAGAACGCGATGGGCGAAAAATTGCTCTACCCCATGATAAATATCATAGACTTTCGTTGAGAACGACATTTTTTCTTTGGGTACAAAATGAAGTTCTTCGCGGCGCGGAAAAAGATTGACGTCAGGACGAAAATTTAGTTTTGACGTCTCTGTTTGACCATGGAGCAGCAAGTCATATTCTTTCATCCAGCAGGCAAAAAACTGGTTAATCCCAATTCCATCTCCGATGGCGTGATGGACGTAGACGTTAAACGCAACGCCATCGCGATATTCTATGATAATAATTTTACCGCAGTTCTCTTTTGGATTCAGAGAAATCATGTATCGAGTTCCTTCGCTTTCCTCAATAGATTTTTCTGAAGTTTCAAAAAAGATCGGAACGAGATGTCTATCGTCTACGTCCCAAAACAGCTTTCCTCTTTTTTGAACAAGAACGGATCTGAAAAGAGGTTCATTTAGGGTTACACGCTTATAGGCTTCCACGAGAATGTCGCGATTGATTTTACCCCTGAACGCCCACTCCATCAAAATAGACATCTCGTATCCGGGATGGCTGTCTTGAACCATGTATTTTTCAAATGCGGTTAATGGTAGTAACGACATGATTATTATTCCTGAATTGGCTGACTTAAATATGCCTGTGGCGTATATTTTCACCTACTACATATTATAGCACATAAAAACCAATATTGTATATATGAGCCTAAAATATTTCAATTTTGAAACGGTAAGGAAAGGAAATTGGAATTTTGACAAAAGCTATAGTATGTTTATGTTTGATGATTATGTGGATTGTAGTAAATAGATAATAGACAAAGGTGAAAAAATATACAGAAAACCATTGACAAACTGGATAATTGTGGTAAAATAAACAATAAGGAGATTCCGCGTTATTATGATATTCCAATTGAAAAAGCAATTTATGATTAATAGCAGATAAGCGATTTTATCGAATAGACTATTAATAGTAGAATCTTTAAAGACATTTATAAATAGATGTCGATTTTCAAAGAAACCTTAATATGAATAATTCGACTGAACCACTGGCGATAATTGGAGCGCATTGCTGTATACCTGGAGCTTTTTCACCTGACGAGTTTTGGGATAATCTTACACAGGGAAAGATTTTCGTTTCAGAGATTCCAGATGAAAGGTTTCCATTCGAAATCTATAAGTCTGACGACTTTGGCGTTCCAAGTAAAACCCCTGTTAATTTAGGAAGCATTGTAGATCTTCTTGAATTTAACAGTCGCTATAAGCCAAAATTTGTCAAAGAACTGCTGGAAGGTGGAGTAGCGTCGGAAAGAATTCCGACAGAAACATGCATGGCTCTTACCTCTTTTACGGCATATAACGCACTCAAGAATGCGGGTTATAATCCGTTTAAACTTCCCAAGGTTCCGTTTAACGTTTTTACAGGCATAGTTAGACTTTCAGATGGCAATACACATCGCTATGTTCGAGAAGCTCTGCCATTGTGGCTCGATGCTTTAAAACAGCATTATCCGGAATTATCGTCTCAAGATATGTCCATTATCCGTCAGGATATTGAGAACTATCTTTCCCAAAAAGACGGAGAGATGGAACCTTTCTTTCATAAGACAGACGAAATATATACTCATTTTATCTCCCGAAAGATTCAAGAACTATTTAATTTGAATGGGTGCGGCTTCACATTTGATGATGCGTGTTCATCGTCGATTGCGACATTTTACCTTGCACAGCAGTTTTTATCGATTCATCCTGAAGGCATGGCATTATGTGGCGGTTGTTCTTTGATTTGCCGTGGAAGCGTGAATTTGTTTAGCTTTAACAAGGCGTCTACCGATACAGGGTCAAGACCTTTTGACGATCAAGCCAATGGTTTGATTCAAGGCGAAGGCTGTTCCTATTTACTGGTTCGTCCTCTGGCTGCAGCATTGAAAGCAGGCGATCAAATACTGGGCGTTGTTCGAGGCGTTGGTCTTTCCTGCGATGGTAAGGGTAAAGGCCACTGGGCTCCTGTTGCAGAAGGGCAAAAACTGGCAATTTCTCGAGCGTGGTCAAATGCGAATTTGAATGAATCCGAGTCGCCGAACTGGATTGAAGCTCATGCAACCAGCACGCGTTTGGGAGATGCAACGGAATTGAATGCGATTAACATGTTTTCCAAAGAGAAACACTTTAACAATCCTATTCCGATTACCAGCGTCAAAGCCAATTTTGGACATCTTCTTGAGGCGGCCGGCGCGACGAGCGTTATTAAGGTATTGCAGTCGTTCCGTCATCAGGTGATTCTTCCGCAACCTTGTTTCCAAAAGCCAACGACGAAAATTAATTGGGATGATACTCCGGTATACGTCCTTCAGAATATCAAAAGTTGGGCGCCTATGAAAGACAAGAAACGCTTGGCGGTGGTTGAGGCGTTTGGAGTTGGCGGACTTAATGCGTCTGCAGTATTAGAAGGACCGGAAACGGCAGAATTGGCAAATAAAGAGATTCCGTTCAATCCAGTCCCGGCAAAAGCGATTGCCGTTGTTGGCATCGGATGCATTACTCCTGGCGCGTTCAATACGAAAGAGTTCAGAAGCAAAGTAAAGCAGGGGGAAAGCGTTAAGACGTTTGCTCCAGAGGATCGTAACGACCTGTTTTTCACCAAATCAGAGTTTGATGAAATGACCCGCCGCGGCATTAAGGCCGGGTTTATCAACGATTTTCATTACGATTGGAAACGGCATAATATTCCGCCCAAGCAGATTTCGATAGATCATGACCTGATCTACTGGTTCCTTGGCGCTGTAGACCAGGCGATTGACGATGCAGGCATGCCGTCTAATCTCAAGCAGTCTAACGCTCAGCCAGAGCGTTGGGATCGCTCCAAGACTGCTATTGTATCGGGTTCAAAATCCTGTACAGACTATATGAATTTTATGATTTCATCTTGCCCATATTACGAAGTTGAAGCCGTAATGAAGAAATCATTTAATAAATTAGGTTACAGCGAAGAAAAAAGCAATGAGATCCTTGACAGTTATGAGGTAAAATTCAGAAAGGAATTTTGCAACGATGACGATGTTACAGGCGGCGTTACAATTAGCGTTTTGGGGTCTAAAATTGCAAAAGCTTACGATATCTCAGGTCCCATTATTTCGCTGGACGGCGGTTATTCCGCTTCTTTAACGTCGCTGTCAACCGCCTACGCTCTGTTGCAGGATGAGCAAGTAGATCGCGTACTGTGCGTCAGCGGCGATCGTTCACAAGGGCATGGATTACACGCCATCCTTCAAAATGAAAGCAGCTCAATTACGCCTCCGGCGGAAGGCTCTGTTGCGTTTGTTCTCAAAAGAGCTGAAGACGCCTTGGCAAACGGCGATAAAATCTACGCGATTATACCGAAAATCGAAGTCGAATCGTCTGACGTTCAGACCAAGGAAGAGTATGGTAAAACAACAAATGTAACGATGCGTTCTGACTCTTCAATGGAGGTAAACGATATCGACGAACCAATTACGAAAGTATTTGGCGATTTTGGGTCTGCGAAGGGCATGCTAGCTCTTGCCAATGTTATGCTTGATATTCAGGAGAAAAAACAGACAAGTCCGGCGTCGTGGAAAATTCAACATAAAGATTGCGAAGGAGTTACGATTAATCTCGACCTGGAAAACGTCGCCGCGTATCGAGAACGCAGTGAAAAGCGAGTAGTTAAAATTGAGAAGCCGGCAGCGGTGGAATTGAAATCAGAGAACGTTGTCGCGTCTGTGCCTCAATATCGTTCTGCTTCCGGTTCCTCATTGCGTCAGCCGGGTAATCGCGTAGCGTTTCTTTTTGCTGGGCAGGGGGCTCAATATCCCAATATGATGAGCGGAATGACCGAACTTCCAGGCGCAAATGCTATCATTGAAAATCTTGACGATTTTCTTTCGACTGTCGGTTTGCCGGATTTCCAAACGGTCTTGCAAACTGAAGGGGCGAAGCTAGGCAAGGATACGTTCAGAACGCAGTTGTCGCTACTCATTGCGGATACGTTTATTTACCGTCTGTATTTATCTCAGGGCGTTCGACCTGACGTTGTGATGGGGCATTCCTATGGCGAGTATCCCGCCATGGCGGCAGCGGGCGTATGGCATTTCCAGGCGGCGGCTCTGGCAACGGAAATTCGTTGTCAGGCAATCGAAAACGCTTTGGCTGAATTTACCGCCAAAAGAACCAAAACGGCAATGTTGTCAACCAACGCGTCGGAAGATCAGATCGAAGAAGGAATGGCGACCATTCCGGACGCTGCGACTACGATTTTCGTTTCCAATCGCAATGCGCCCACTCAGACGATTATTGCCGGTACGTACGATTCCATTAAAAAGATGGAAGCGTATTTGCTTTCCTGTCAGCGTTTAGCGTTGATTCTGCCTGTTCCAGCGGCGTTCCATTCCCCTCTGATGGAGGGAGTATGCAAGCCGTTCTCGGAAAGACTCAAACCTTTTTCATTTGATCTTCCGACTGGTTTGCTTTTGAGTTCCGTTACAAGCGCCTTTGAGTCTGATCCGGACGTATTCCGAAATAACCTGGTTGAGCAAATGACGAAACCGGTTGATTTCATCTCGATGATTCGCAAGGCGTATAATTCAGGCTGTCGGCATTTCGTTGAAATTGGACCGAAAAAGATTCTTACGAACCTTGCCAAGCAGATTCTTTCTGATTGTTCCGATGTATCGTTCTACATTTCCGACAACAGCAAAGGCGGCGATCCAGAAAAATTCCTTGATGTTTGCAATCAGCTTCGGAATATCCAGGATAATCAAATTTCGAAAGAGAAACCGGTTATCGAGAAGCGCTTTGAAAAGCAGGAAACAAGAATTGAAACCACGCCGCTACAAACGAAGCCCCATTCTGCGCCTTCCGCTTCTAACTATTCTATAAGCATTTGCCGTCAAGCAGGAACGCCTTATGCAATGGGGCTTCAGTACGGAAAACAGTATTCTCAGGAATTGCGAGCAATGGTTCGGCGTTATGTTGATATTGTCGGTCATGCAACAGAACAGCTTTTGCCGCCGATGCCCGCGATGGATAAAGAATCATTGACAATTCGTTTTGGCGAAGACGGCTATGAAGAAATGCGTGGAATTGCAGAAGGCGCGGGAATTCCAATGGAAGCTCTTGTTCGTCATAACATTTGCCTCTTCCCGACGATGGATACATCAGAAAAGAGAAAAATATCCAATGCAGGAAAAACAATTCCTGTTGGTGCATCAAAGATGAATTCTGACAGTACAATAAAAATGAATTTTGAACCTTTAGGTCGGATTGCCAGCGGCTGCGTTCAGTTTGCCGGCACTACCCCGAACGGAACGTTTATTCACGGTTGCAATATAGATTTGCCTTTTAAGAGAATTGTGCCGGACAGCGTACAGGTACAAGTTCAGATTCGGCAGCCGGTCAATCGGTTTTCGCATTGCTTTATTGGGGTTACTGGAATGTTGGGAACCATCGGCGGCATTAACTCCAAAGGTTTGTGCGTTACCAGCTGTACTCTGCTGGATTATCCGACTCCGTTCCAGTATAATCCGGAATCCATGGAACATTCAACGCTCATCGAAAGGATTCTTTCAGAATGTTCCAATATAGACCAGGCGCTGAAGATGATTTATAAAAACGGCGCTATTGGTGGATGGACTATCGGTTTGACGGAAGGGGCAACCGGCGCGATTGCCCAGATTGAATACTGTGACAAGATGGTGGTTCATCGCGATGCGATGGACTTCCTCGCGCAGGCAAACCATTCTCAGCTATTGCTTAAAGAACGTCCTGAACGCGGCGTTGAAGTTCCGGAACATTCCAGAATTCGGGAAGCCCGTCTTCGTCAGATTCTTACCAACGACGGAGCGGAAAATACTCTGTCCGTCGACGCTTTGACTGCGTTTGCCGCATTGCGGGATGTCAAACTTCCCAATCAGAGTGAAAAGCCGCTGCCAGGCGCGTTCAGAACTATCAATATGCTTCATCGGGTTGACAACGTCTGT
>CACXSS010000064.1 GCA_902770245.1 uncultured Planctomycetota bacterium
ACACAACCGTCCCCAGTTCAAGCGTGAGGAAAACGGCGAGCTGCTCACGCGCTGGATGCAATGCGGCGTGTTCACGCCCATCTTCCGCACCCATCCGTCCAAGGACTCCCTGGCTGAGCGCCGTCCGTGGAAGTACGCCGACCACTTCTTCATCCTGCGCGAGACGTACCGCCTGCGCTATCGCCTTGCGCCCTACATCTACACCGCCGCGCGGCAGGCGTACGACACGGGCGTGTGCCTGTGCCGTCCGATGTACTATGACTGGCCGGAGGAGGATGCCGCATACGAGGCGATCAACCAGTACATGTTCGGCGACGACATTCTCGTAGCGCCCGTCACGAAGCCTGTCGATCCTGTAACGAAGGAGGCGGAGGTGGAGGTTTGGCTGCCGAAGGGCGCGTGGTACGATGTCTCGCGCGGCGAGATTGTGGAGGGCGGGCGCAAGCTGACGCGCGGCTACACGGTGGAGGAGACGCCGTGGTTCGTGAAGGCAGGCGCGGTGATTCCGATGTACCCGGATTCCGTCAACCGCCTCGGCAATCCCGGTACCGACGACCTCGTACTCTTCTGCGCGCCCTGTCAAGATTTTGGCGGTGTAGAACATGTAGAACGTGTAGAGGG
This sequence comes from uncultured Planctomycetota bacterium, assembly GCA_902770245.1. Taxonomy (GTDB): domain Bacteria; phylum Planctomycetota; class Planctomycetia; order Pirellulales; family Thermoguttaceae; genus RUG11551. The sequence continues at coordinate 622 of CACXSS010000064.1, forward strand.
AAGTGTATTTTCCACTTCTATCTACGAGGATGGCGGCGACAACGCCGACTATGCGACGAACTTCCGTCGCACGACGATCCGCCGCGAGGGGAACCGCGTGACGATTGCGCCGCGCAAAGGGACCTACACGCTGAAGTTCCCGCTTGCGGCATTGCCGCGGGCTGTGAAGGTAAATGGCAAACAGTGCGCGTGGGAATACGACGCGGATGACCTTGCCGTGGTGGTGAAGACGCCGCCGCAGGACGGCGCTCACGAGACGGTGGTTGAGCTTGTGTATCCTGAGCTTGCCTGTATGACGGCCTCTTATCTTTCGGGTTTGAAGGGCGAACACACCCGCATTGCCGCTCTTACGGAGGACTTCAGGCTTGCCCTCGCCGGTCGTGGCTGGCCGAAAGCCGCCGCCAACCTTCCGACTTCATGGCAGGTCATCTGGAAGACGCGCGATGCGATTGCGGCGCATCCCGACGACGCGGCGAAGTTGCTTGCCGAGCGCGACGCCGCGTTGAAGGAATTTGCGGAGAAGGACTGGCCGCGGCTTGAAAATACGTTCACGCCAGAGTTCGTCACGCGCATGCGTTCGTGGATTGAAACATCCAAGTGACTTTGCGTTCAATAATTTGCATTTGTCGTCGCACGCCTTGTGCGTGCGAGGATTAAAACACCCATTATTTCTACTGTTGTAGATAGCGCTAAGTCCTCAACTTACGAAAGATACGAAAGATTTTTAGTATTTAAAACAATTCGTTCGTTTCGTTTTTTTCGTGTATTTTGTGTTAAAAAGGCGCGTGGGCGATACGCACGAACCGGGCTGAACCGAGATTGTCTTCGGGAACCGAGATTGTCTTCGGGGCGTTTGTCCATTGGCAGGCGGCGGCGAGGCGCCGCTACGTTCGCTTCGCTCATACCCACGGGTTAACACCCGTGGCTCGCCTAAGTCGATAACCATCGCCTTGCGCTTGCGTAATTACTAATTACTCATTACTAATTACTAATTCTCCCAACTCCTCACTCCTTCCTCCTCACTTCTATCTCAATCCCGATACTTTCTCCCCAGCCCGCAAAATTTCCCCTCTAGCCCCCCTTTGAAATCTCATAGATTTTGATATAATATCTATTTAATATAAATGTATAGCGGCAGACATCGGAGTCAGCCGCGGTTAGAGTTGTTTTAGATTTAAGGAACAATATATAATGGCAAAATTTCAAGCGAAAGACATTCGTAACGTAGTATTGTGTGGTCATGGCGGAACAGGCAAGACAACTCTGACGGACAAGCTGCTGAATTTTACCGGCGCCGCCCCGAACCACGGTTCGGTTGACCAGGGAACCAGCTTCTGCGATTTCGATGAAGAAGAAAAGACTCATAAATACACCATCGAATCCGCAGTTACGAACTTCGTTTATAAAGATCACTTGTTCAACTTCATTGACACCCCCGGTTATGCGGACTTCATCGGTCAGACGATTGGCGCAATGGCGGGCGTCGAAAACGCGATTATTACCATCAACGCTCAAGCGGGAATTCAGGTCAACACCCGCCGCGTTTTCAAGGAAGCGGAAGCTGCTGGTCTGGGACGCATGATCCTCATTACCAAGGCGGACTCTGACGGCGTCAATTACGAACAACTCATTGCCGACATTCAGGACAACTTCGGTTCTGAATGCATGGCGTTCAACGTCCCGGTTATCAACGGCGGATTCAAAGGCGTTGCCAGCGTTCTGGACGGGCAAGCCGTAGACGGCGCCGCGATCAACCCGGCTGACCTGCACGATTCCCTCATGGAACAGATCGTTACCGCAGACGACGCGGCTATGGAAAAGTTCCTCGAAGGCGAAATCCCGACCGAAGACGAACTTAAAGCTCTGGTTGGAAAAGCCGTTAAAGACGGCATCGTTATCCCGATTATTTTCGTCAGCGGCAAGACGGAAGTCGGCATGGCTGAAATGCTCGACGCCATTATTCTGGCTGGCGTCCCGGCTGACATGATTTCCAAGACGGCGAAAAACGCTGCTGGAGAAGACGTCGAACTTACCGCCGATCCGGAAGGTCCGCTTTGCGCTCAGTGCTTCAAAACCCGTATCGACCCGTTCGTTCAGAAGATCAACTTCATCCGCGTTTACAACGGCACGCTCAAAACCGGTCAGTCTGTCATGTACACCGGCGCCCGCAAGCCGTTCAAAATCGCTCAGCTTTTCACCATGGAAGCCTCGCAGACGACTCCCGTCGACGAAGCCGGTCCTGGATACATCGTTGCTGTAACGAAGGTTGAAGATTTCCACACCTCCACGTCCATCGGCGACGCATTCCTGCCCGCCATTCACTTCCCCACCCCGATGGTTTCTTTGGCTGCCACGCCGAAGAGCCGCGGCGACGAAGGCAAGCTGTCTGTCGCATTGGCGAAACTTTGCGAAGAAGACTCCACATTCTCCCGCGAACAGGACACGCAGACAAAAGAACTCGTTATTACCGGTATGACGGAACTTCACCTGACCGTCTTGCAGGAAAAGCTCAAGAGACGCGACAAGGTCGAAATCGACACCAAAGAACCGAAGATTCCGTATCGTGAAACGGTTTTGGGCAAGGCAGAAGGCATGCACCGTCACAAGAAGCAGTCTGGCGGTTCCGGACAGTTTGGCGAAGTTCACATTCGTATGCAGCCGCTTCCGGGCGACATCACCGAAGAGAACATCGAAACCTTCGCCAACAAAGACAACTTCATCAGCATGAAGGAATACCACTTCGACAAAGACGCCGGATTCCTCTGGATCGACTCTATCGTCGGCGGCTCTATTCCTGGCAACTTCATGCCGGCTATCGAAAAGGGCTTCTACGAACGAATCGCCAAGGGCGTTATCGCTGGCTACAAGGTTCAAAACGTCTGCGTTGAAGTCTTCTTCGGAAAGTATCACCCGGTTGACTCCAACGAAACCGCATTCCGCACTGCCGGCAACATGGCGTTTAAGAAGGTCTTCCTGGAAGCCAAACCTGCTTTGTTGGAACCGATTGTCAAGATTTCGATTACCGTTCCCAACGACAACGTCGGCGACGTCTCCGGCGACCTTTCCAACCGCCGCGGCCGTCCGCTGGGCATGACCTCGGCTGGCGGAAATATGCAGACGATCGAAGCGGAAGTCCCGCTGGCGGAAGTTACCACCTACGCCCGCGTTCTCAACTCCATGACAAGCGGTCAGGGTTCATACACAATGGAATTCCTCCGCTACGACCCGGTTCCGGGCAACATTCAGCAGCAGATTATCGCTAAGGCGCAGCTGGAAGAAGAGGAAGAATAATCTTCGCCCTGCCCTGCTCTGCTTGTTGATTAGTTCAACGTATGCAAAACGGATTGACGTGAAAAGCGTCAATCCGTTTTTTTATTTCTGATTGCATTCGACTACCGAGAAAGCGACAGCGGACGCAGTCCGCTTTAGTCCCGAAGGGACGAAACTCATTGTAACCGGCGGGCGGCGAGGCGCCGCTCCCAAACCGCGCTTCCGCGCACTTGCCAAAACACGCTCCCGTTGGTCGCTTGAAATAGTCCCGAAGGGACGAAACTCATTGTAACCGGCGGTTTCAACCGCCGGAAGAACGGGAAAACTGTATTAATCGCAAAATACGCATTTCGGTCCGCGCCCCCAACGGGGCGCAGACCGAAATGCGGTTAAAGCGATGGGGGGTATGCTCGTTTCCTCCGTAGGCTAAAGCCTACGGTTACAAGAGTTGCGTCCCTTCAGGACGCTATTCTGCCCCCATCTTATTCATCTCCATATATAATTTTGTATGCTCCTTTTTTCAAATTCTTTTTACTTCCGCTCTTGCGAGAATTAATATTCTTTGGTATAATAGAATAAATAATCGTTGCCAGTCCGCGGCGATTTCCCAATTTACGGACAGTGAAAAACATATACCATAATTTATTAATAAACCATCCCCCATGCCCCGATTTATTAATCGTCTTGTTGTTGTAACGTTTCTGACAATCGCCTCAATTTGCGTCTCCGTTCAGGCGCGGCTGACATCTGAAGAAATTCAGCGTCTTCGCAGCGAGTTTGTTTCCTCGACATACGACGACTTTGCGGAATCGGTGGTTTTTGTAACGGGCGATTTTGAAGACCCGGCTGACAAAAAGTTGTCTGAATACTTTGTTGACGAGGCGGAGGACAGGTACGGCATTGCGACCGGGTTCTTTATTACCTCTGACGGCTACGTGCTGACAAGCGCTCACGTCGTCCACAAAACAATTAACCACTTTGTCCAAACTCTTGACGACGAAGAATACGAGGCTGAACTGATAACCATCTTGATTCCAAACGATCTGGCGTTGCTCAAAATTAATCCGAAAAAGCCGGTTAAACCGGTTGCGTTTAAAGAGGATTCCGAGGTTCGACGGGGAGAAATCGTCATGACGATTGGACATCCTCATGACATGCGCTATACGTGCATGCAGGGAATTATCAGCGGGACGAGGCGCCCATTGCACTTGACGGACATGGACGTTTATCTCAGCGACGTCCTGCAGACGGATATGGCTCTTTACGGCGGCGCGTCCGGCGGACCGTGGTTCGATCTGGAACAAAAGGTTGTCGGCATAACGACATCTCAACAGTGCGACTCGCAGTGCATTTCCTACGGCGTTTCCCATATCACCATACTCAACAAACTTCTGAAATTGTACGATTACCCTCGCCGAAACGGGTTCGACCGCGGCTTTCGACTCAAATTGGAAGACGGACGCTGCGTTGTGTATCGCGTTGACAAAGATTCTCCAGCCGGGCAGGCGGGGCTGAAAGATGGGGACGTTGTCGAGTCCGTCAACGGCGCGCCGATTTCCGGCATGACGTCGTGGGCTGAACAGGAGTCCAAATTCAACTCCAAAACGCCAGTTTCAATTACCGTTCTCCGAGGCGAGCAGAAAGAGCAAAAGACGTTCCAATTCGCTTTTTCTCCATGGAAAGCTCCCGACGTGAACGAAACGCTGTGGAAAAAAATCGGGCTGAAAGTTCGCCCCATGACGGAGGAAGAAGTTGAACTATTTGAGCTTAAATCGCCTTTCGCGTATATTATTACCGACGTTGACGCCCAGCGTTTTGAAGGGCTGGAACACAAGCCGCAAGTCAACGACGTTTTGGGAAAAATCGCCTACGTTCGGCCTCGCAACTTTGAGCATTTTTCTCGCGTTTTGGATGATTTAGACGCGGAAGACGAGATCCCGATGGTCATTCTTCGCGTTGTTGACAAGCAGACAAATCTGTCCGTTTTGGTTTCCGCCGGGCAAAATGACGTCCAGCAGAGTGAAAGCAGTTCGAGTCAGGGCAGCGACGACGAATCCGCTCAGAAAGCAGTTGAACGCAAGATTATCAAAACCCGAATCGACATCGAAGGTTTTGAGGTCAAATAACCGGGAATCGATAATTTTTTCCAAAAAAACGTTCTAAATCCGTTTTCTCTCTTGAAATTCAAAAAATAGTTGGTATAATTAATTACAAGAGTGGAAAGAAAATCCATTTTAAAATCGTAAGTTCTGTTTTTTTGTCCATAATAATTTATCAGGAACGAATCCATGAAACGAATTATTTCCTCAATCCTGGTTTGCATGTTGACGCTCGCGGTCGTCGTTGGCTGCGGTTCAGGCGCTAAAAAAGGTCCAACGGTCAAATGGTCTGGAACTGTTACGATTGAAGGTCAACCGCTGCCGTCAAACGCTCAAGGGCAGATTATCGTCCAGAGTAACAACGCTACAGGAGCGTCCCGCGGAGATCAAGCGGATATTGTCAACGGATCCTATTCTCTTCAAAGCGTTCCCAAGGGAGAGGTAACGGTTTCGTTTAACATCTATACAACGGCTCCCGCCAAAAACCAGTCCGACGCCGAACGCGGTTTAGAGGACACAACCAACATCGTTCCGGATCGCTGGCTTCAAGGCGTTGTCGATACGGCAGACAAAAACGATTCCGCCAAAAACTTCGACTTGACGAAGTAGACCGCGTCAGACGCGAGCGCTGAATATAGATTTCGTTTTAGGGCGTTTTTCAAAATATTTAACTTCATTATATTAAAATGAAACGCAATTCAGGTTTTACACTGGTTGAACTTTTGGTTGTCATTGCCATTATTGGCGTATTGGTAGGGCTTCTTCTGCCGGCAGTTCAGGCGGCTCGCGAGGCGGCTCGACGCATGCAGTGCGGTAACAACGTAAAGCAGATTTCTTTGGCGGCTTTGGCGTTTGAACGCGCCAACAAAGCCCTGCCGCCAGGAGCGTCGTCGTCAAAAAGCGAATTTCGCAAGCCGCCAAAAACCCAAATGCCAAACTCGTGGTGGGAAGATCATACATGGTATTCGTACCTCGGAGCTTATCTGGATCAGCAGTCCTGGTACGACTTGATCGAGTTTGAAGCGTACATGTCAGACGCGGTCAACGACAACGCTCGCAAGGTCTATTGCAAAACGTTCGCCTGCCCGTCCGACCTGGGTCAACAGAGAAACGAATGGAGCAGAGTGAACTGGTGCAAGCTTCGCTCCAATTACGTCGCCAATTTCGGCAATACGACTTACGGTCAGCTTAGCTATGGAACTGTTACAGGCGATATCAACGACGCACAAAATTTCAAACCTACCGCTGACTCGTTCCGCGGCGCGCCGTTTACGTTTGTTAAGAAGCAGTCAATTGCCGCTATTACAGACGGCGCCAGCAACACGCTCATGTTCTCGGAAACGAAAGTCATTCCCTACATGGACGACGTAACCTGGGGCGGCCCGATCAGCGAAGTTTGCGTTTCTACCGGCGGAAACTCCTTTACCGGCTGGCAAACGCCCAACCACGAGTTAGGCGACAGAATCAACCGCTGCCCGACAGCTGCTGTTTTTAATACGGTCATTAAACAAAACGGAATTCCTACTCCGGTTAAAATCTCCAATTACGACGACCAGTACTTTACCCCGCGAAGCCATCACCCCGGCGGCGTTACCGCATCCCGCTGCGACGGCTCGATTGATTTTATTGCAGACAATGTCGAACTTCGCGTTTGGCGCGCCATGTGTTCCGCGCAAGGCGCTGAAACCTATCTGGGCAACGACTAATTCTGTGACATTCGGGGAGTGCGGCGCTTTGCCGCCGCCTTCTCCATTGTCCTTCTGTTTTCCCACAGACGCCAATAACCATTCTGTTTCGAGGTATTTATGAAAAAGCTCTTTCTGTTTTGCTCTCTGGCGATTATCGCTTTGTTTCTTTCCTTCCGAACCGCTGTGGGACAGGAACCGACCATGCCTCAATTCCCATCCAGAATGATCTGGAACGGCGCGAAGCATTGCGCGTTTACCGACGTCATTCAGTTCAAGGGGAAATTATATTGCACGTTTCGCGAGTCTTCCGTTGGACACATTCCCGGCAAAAAAACCGGCGAGGGCGACGGCGTAGTTCGCGTTCTTTCAAGCCCCGACGGCGAGAAGTGGGATTCGGTCGCCCTGCTTGAGCGCAAGACGTTCGACCTTCGCGACGCCAAGCTTAGCGAAACGCCGGACGGGCGGCTGATGGTACTCATGGGCGGGAGCGTTTACGTGGATCAGAAACTGGTCAAGCGAATCGTGCAGGTATCGTTTTCTGACGAGAACGGTCAGAATTTCTCCGCTCCAACGAACGTGGAAATTGACCCGGCAATCCGCTCTGATCTGGACTGGCTCTGGCGGGTAACATGGCATAACGGAGTTGGCTACGGCGTGATTTATCAGCCGATTACCTCGGACTGGAAGATTTTCCTCGTCAAGACGACCGACGGCGTTCACTATCAGAACGTTACACAGCTTGACGTCCCGGGACTTCCAAACGAAGCTACCGTCCGGTTCGCTCCGACAGGCGAGATGCAGATTCTGGTGCGTCGTGAAGGTGGCGACCGCGGCGCGTATTTCGGAACCGCCAAAGCCCCGTTTACCGACTGGACGTTTGTTAACTGCGGGACGTCGCTGGGCGGTCCGAACTTTATTTACCTCCCGGACGGTCGGATTCTCGCCGGAGGGCGCGTCAACGGTCGAACCGGGATTGGGTTTCTGGAAAAAGACGGTCATTTCAAACTCTTTTCCATCCTCCCCAGCGCCGGCGACAACAGCTATCCCGGTTTCACAATCCGCGACGGCAAACTGTATGTTACGTACTACTCCTCTCACGAGGGAAACACCGCCATCTACCTGAGCGTAATCCCGCTGGAAGAATTGAAGTAATAGCCTCACTCGAAGTTCGCAAAGTTTTAAACTTATTATTCCTTCGCGTCCTTTGCATACTTTGCGTGAGATAAATCCTCACAATTTTCAAATAAAGGTGCACAGTTATCGGGTATGTCCCATTTTTTACAAGGATTCAAAACTATGACTAAAAATTTTCCTTTAACGAGTCTGTTGCTTTTAGTTTTAGCTCTTGTTAGCGCAGCGGGCGAACTCGCAGTCGCCAAACCCGCGATGGGAATCAACTTCGGCGGTCCGTCGGACTGGAACACGGAACTCCCTTTCGCCAACGTTTTCATGGAGTCCCGCAGATGGATCAGTCAGCGCGAGGGCGCCAGCTGGGGCAAAGGACCGGAGCTGGATCTGGACTCGCAGGGCTGGGTGCGGCGCCTTGAGTCGGGCTGCTACGCTGAAACGCCGCTGTGCACAATTGAGGGCGGGCATTATCCGTCCGGGATTTATACGGTTCGATTCCGCGGTAAAGGGAAACTGACGTTTATGAACGCTCAGGTCGTCGACGAGAAACCCGGCGAGATCAAAATCCAGGTGGACAGCCAGCATGGCGCGTTCTGGGTGCAGATTCGCGAAACCGACCCGGCGGACTACATCCGTAACATTCAAGTCTTTCTTCCCGGGTACGAAGCCCAGCCGTCAGTACCGTGGAACCCGGCGTTTCTCGCACGCTGGAAGGGCGTCGATACGGTTCGATATATGGACCTTCAGCATACCAACGGCTCGAAGTTGGAGAAATGGTCGGATCGACCCCAGCTCGGCGACGCGACTTTTTCCGAAAAAGGCGTTCCGATAGAATTGCTGTGCGATCTGGCAAACCGCCTCAACGCGAACCCGTGGTTTTGCGTCCCGCACCGCGCAGACGACGAATTCGTCCGCAACATGGCGCAGACAATCAAAAAGCGCTTGAACCCGAATCTGAAAGTTTACGTCGAGTACTCCAATGAGGTCTGGAACGGACAGTTTGAGCAGTGCCGGTACGCTCAGGAGAAAGGGAAAGCGCTTCTTCCCGACGAGCAGCCCTGGGTTTGCGGCTGGGCGTGGACGTCTCACCGTTCGCGGGAGATATTCCAGATTTTCGAAGAAGTCTTTGGCGGAACCGACCGCCTTGTTCGCGTTCTCGCGTCACAGGCTGCCAACTCGTACGTTTCCGAGCAGCTTCTGAAATATTCGGACGTTTCGGAAGTAACAGACGCTCTGGCAATCGCGCCGTACTTTATGAATTGCATCCCGAAAGAATACGCGGAAGAATTCATCCGCGGCGGCGTTTCCGGCGCATTGGATCATCTTGAAAAGCAGGCGCTGCCACAGTCGATTGAGTGGATGAAAAAGCAGAAAGAACTGGCAGACCAGTACGGCGTGGAACTCGTCTGCTACGAAGCCGGTCAGCATCTGGTCGGGCTTTGGGGGGCGAACGACCGTGAAGAACTCAACGCCATCTGCCTCGAAGCCAACGCCTCCGAACGAATGGGGAAACTATACGATGCGTACTTCCAGGCGTGGGAAGACGTCGGCGGCGGCTTGATGTGCCATTTCTCCTCGACCGGGAACTGGAGCAAATGGGGTTCCTGGGGTCTGTTCCGCTGGGCGGACGAAAAGCCGGCGGATTCCCCGAAGTACCAAGCGTTTGAGAGATCTCTCAAACGATGGTCGAAGGCGGAGAAATAACGTCTTCGGTTTCGTCGCAGTTTATCAACAGAACAAAGGGTATTTGTGCGGCAGGGACTGCCGCGAGCCGGATTCAACCATTTCTTTCTGGCGCCTCCCAATTTTGAACGTACACCTCTCAATTTTTCTTCTTCTCCCCCTATTCAAATTCAGATCTCATCGTGATATAATCTATACTAAACAGAGATATACATTTTAATTCTAACCCTCCCATACAGTCATGAAACATAAAACAGTTTCCATATTCAGCTTGCTTGTTTTGACGTTTGCGACGCTGACGTCGTTGTTATGGATAACAAACGTTCAGGGCGCAGAGCCGTCCAACCCCAATATTGCGCGTCAGGCAACGGCGACGGCGTCGTCTGAATATTCCCGCGACTTTTCCGCTTCCAAGGCGATTGACGGTCTGATTGCTCAACCGCATACGGGCGACGCCGGGATGGCGTGGGCGATTAACGGCGCAAAGTCAAAGGGAAAAGCCGTCTTTACTCTCAAATGGAAAGAACCGATTGACGCCTCGCAGATTGTTTATTTTGGACGCGTTGGCGCGACTTATGAGGACGAAGGATTTAAGGACGTCGAAGTTTATCTCAACGGTTCCCAAACGCCGGTTCTCAAAGCGCAGCTCAAGCCAATCCCTGACCCCCAGCGGCTGGATTTTCCAAAAGCGACAGTGCGGTCGATTACCATAAAATTTCTTTCCGACTACGGTCGTCCCAATTCCGGCGCGGAAGAAATTATGGTCTTTGCCGAACCCGCTGCGGACGCTCAAATTAAAGAAGCCATTGTCCCAGGGATGCTTGACGAGTTTGTCGAATCCGTTCTTCCGGACGAGATTATTTTCTGTACTCGAAAACACTTATACGAACACTGGTACGCCAATTTCGGATACTATGCCGACAGCGTCTACCATAAACCATATCACAACAATTCCGGCGGGGCTTTGTATGCGTACAACGTCAAAACAAAAACTCTTCGCACGATTTTTGAAGACAAAGGCGGCATGATTCGAGATCCCAACGTCCATTACGACGCCAAAAAGATTCTCTTTTCGTACTGCCCGTCCGGGAAAGATCATTACAGCTTGTACGAAATCAACGTTGACGGAACCGGACTAAAACAGATTACCGGCGTTGGAGAAGATACTCCGCTGAAACTTCCGGAAGGCGTCGTTCCAGACGAAACTCCCGGCTGGCGCTTTAAAGCGAGATGCAATCCCAAGACCCGCGACTTTGCGCCCCCCGGCTGGGACGACTACGAAGCGACGTATCTGCCGGACGACTCGATTGTCTTTTGCTCGACTCGCGCCAATCGTTACGTCGGCTGCTGGCTGACCCACGTCGGCACGATCTACAAATGCAATCCGGACGGCTCCAATATTCGCATGCTTTCCTGCAACGTCGAACATGACAACACGCCCTGGGTTCTCAACAACGGGCAGATTGCGTACATGCGCTGGGAATACGTCGATCGCTCGCAGACTCATTATCACCATCTCTGGACGATGAATCAGGACGGAACGCGTCAGATGGTTCTCTTTGGAAACCTGCATCCCGGCGGCGTGTTTATAGACGCCAAGCCCATTCCCGGCTCGCAGAAAATCGTCTGCTCCAACAGCCCAGGGCACGGCAGAACGGAACATTACGGCAGATTAGCCGTTATCGACCCGACTGCCGGACCGGACAAGCTGGAATCCATGCGTAACATCACACCGGATGCGAATTATTCCGATCCGTGGGCGTTCGACGAAGACCATTTCATGGCGGCGTCATACGACAAAATCATGGTTTTTAACAGTCAGGGGAGGAAGTCCATTTTGTTCAAACTGCCTGCTGAACTCAGCTCGCAGGGATACATGGTCAACGAACCTCGTCCGCTCATGGCGCGGCCGCGAGAGCGCGTTATCATGAACCAGACGGACTATACAAAAGATTACGGTACGCTTGCCATGGCGAATCTGTATAAGGGTCGTAAAATGCAGGGAGTCAAGCCGGGGACGGTTAAATATCTGCTCATTTACGAGACGCTGCCCAAACCAATCCATTACTCAGGCGGAATGGATATGATGTCGATTTACGGCACGTTTACTCTTGAACGTCTTTTGGGAACAGTCCCGGTCAGCGAAGATGGCTCCGCGTACTTCAAACTGCCAGCCAACCGACCGGTTCTGTTTCTTGCCATGGACGAGAAAGGGCATTGCGTTAAGAGAATGCACTCGTTCGTTTCCGTCATGCCGGGCGAAAACACAACCTGTATCGGCTGTCACGAAGAACGCACGCTCACGCCAACCGGCGACGACAGAGACAAGCTGTTTCGAATTATGCGAGACAAACCGTCAGAAATTCAGCCGGTTGCCGACATGAAAGACCTCGGACCGGACTTCCACGGCGTTTTCGACTTCCCCCGCGACATTCAGCCGATTCTGGACAAACATTGCGTTAGCTGTCACAACCCAAGGCGGGAAGACGGCGGCGTAAACCTCTCCGGACACTGGACGCCCATGTATACCATCTCTTATACGCATTTGAGCTGGTACAGGCTTTTGGGCGACAACCGAAACCGGGCGGCAAGCAACTTCAATCCGTACGAAATCGGGACGGGATCCAGCCGGCTTGTCAAGCTGATTGAAGAAGGACATCAGGGCGTTAAAATGCCGCCGGAGGAACAGTCTGTAATTCGACACTGGATTGACGCTGGGGCGAACTTCGCCGGCACGTACGCTGCGGAAGCGTCCGGCGGGGTGGGATATTACATTTCAAGCATTCCGGTTCTGGAAAGACAGGCGTGGCAGGAACAGGTCGCCATGCGCGAAACGATAACCCGCCGCTGCGACTGCTGTCACGTTAAATCTCAGCAGGATAGAAACCGGGTTAAAACATATTTCTGGGTTCCCCTTAAAGACGTTCCTTCTACAAAGGACAAGAACCGGCTCGGTTACGGCATTCAGGACGACAATTACAATCCTGCCAACCCGAGAATGAGAACGGATCATACCATCGCTCACGATTTATGCGAAGCGAACGCCCGCTATTCTCGCATGGAGATTTTCGACCTGTCGTATCCGGAAGAGTCAAAAGTTCTTTTGGCGCCGCTGAGTAAATCCGCCGGTGGATTGGGCGTCTGCGAAGCGAAGTCCGGCAAACCGGTTTTCGAGTCAACTGACGACCCGGGTTACCAGACGATTCTCAAAGGCGTTCAGCGCGGGCGCGACTATATCCTCAACGAGGACAACCGGTATTCCATGTTCTACTGCGATAAGAACAACGGGGAAACGCCTCAAACGTTCGTGCCGCGCTGGTCGTACTTGCGAGAGATGATTCGTTACGGCATTTTACCCGTCGACGCCGACCCGAACGCAACGTACAACCCGTTCACGCTGGACGAACAGTACTGGCGCTCCTTCTGGTTTGTACCAGAAAAGAAGGAGTAGGCGCGATGGTTAAGCGCGGGTCAGTCCGTTCACGGGCGGCGAGGCGCCGCTGCCAACCCGCGCTGCCGCGCGCCTGCCAATAATCGTTCCCGTTGGTCGCTTTGATTTATATTAGTACCTTTTAATTATCTTCCACCTTACTAAAGTTTTTTGGAAAGGGGAGTTTGAGGGGAAGAACCTTTTTTTCAAAAAAGGTTTTCCCTCTTAATTAAAATGGACGCTTACGTTTCGGAGTGCGAGAGGGAAGCGTTAGCGGAACTCTCGCTTTTTTAATAAATAGAATCATTTTAAACGTCAAGCGTAGCTTGATACAGAAAAC
>CACXSS010000065.1 GCA_902770245.1 uncultured Planctomycetota bacterium
GGCGTTTTCCAGGTTAAAAGGGTTAAAGGCATTGTTTAACAACAACTCCCCCTTATAACCTATTTTCTCTATTCGCGCAAGAAGAATTTGCGTGCACCCTAATTCGGAATGCATAATTCGTAATTCGGAATTGACGTATTGCGATCTGCATTAGGTTGTTTTGTCTTGTCAGAAGTAATTATTTGCAACAGATAAATGAAAAGAACGAAACAAACGAAACTTGAAAATCTTTTGTATTTTATGTATATTTCGCCTGTTTAGTCGTAAGAAAACGACAAAAACAATCAGCGAGAATCCGTCAAATAAGTGAGCAATTATACGCTCCGCGCAATAATCAACGATGATCGCGAAGCGTTAATTGCTAATGGTTAATTGTCGATTACTAATTGTTTAGTAGTTCTCCGCTTCAATTTCGAAGAACGCCTGCGGGTGCTTGCAGACCGGGCAGACGTCCGGAGCTTTGTCGCCGATGTAGACGTGTCCGCAGTTGCGGCATTCCCAGCGTCGTTCGCCGGTGCGAACCCAAACTTCGCCCTGTTCGATGTTTTGAGCCAGTTTGAGGTATCGCTCTTCATGCCGCTTTTCAATCAGGGCGACGGCGGCAAATTGGTCTGCCAGTTCCGTAAACCCTTCTTCCCGTGCGACTTCCGCAAACCGCTTGTACATGTCAGTCCACTCTTCGTGTTCGCCAGCGGCTGCCGCCTTGAGGTTTTCCAGCGTTCCGTTGATGCCGTCCAGAGCCTTGAACCAGAGCTTGGCGTGTTCTTTTTCGTTGTTGGCGGTCATTTCAAACAGAGCGGCGATTTGTTCATAGCCGTCCTTCTTCGCCTTGCTGGCGAAATACGTGTACTTGTTTCGCGCCATGGATTCGCCGGCAAAAGCGTATTCGAGGTTGGCTTCCGTCTTGCTTCCCTTGAGGCTCGGGGCGGCGTTGGACGCGTCTGCCGTTTCCTTGACGAATTCGCTGCCAGCATGCTTGCACAACGGGCAGATGAATCCTTCGGGAAGCTCTTCGCCTTCGTAGACGTAACCGCAAACCGGGCAGACCCAGCGCGTTTTGGTCGCCTTTTTCGGCGCGGGCTTGATACTTTTCTGATAGTAGTCATACGTAGCCGTCGGAACGGGCGAAAGGACTTGAGCGTCTTCGACGTCGGCAAAGAACATCAGGTGCGTTCCTAAATCGACGGTTTGGAAAACCTTGCAGCAAAAGACCGCATTGACGGCGTCTTCAACCGCCAGAATGCCGTTTGCCTTGCGCGGGGCTTGGAAATCGGCAAACTTGTCAACCGTTTTGCCGCTCTGGAATCCAAAGCGTTTGAACAGGTCAAAGGACGCGCTTTGCGAAATAATCGAAACGTTGAAAGCGCCGGTGCGTTCGATCATGCCGGTGGTGCAGTTGCTCTTATTGAGCGTAACGCTGACGCGGCAGGGATCGCCGGTTACCTGAATAAACGTGTTGGAAATACAGCCGTTGTCTTTTCCGTTTTCCTGAGCGGTAACAACGTACAGACCGTAACCGATTTTAAATAACGCTTTGGAATCCATAATTTGTCTCCAAGGGGGTTAAAGGGGAATTGTTTGTTAAAAGCTTGATATATATTATACACAAGTTTAAATTAATTGGAAGGAGCGTGGATAGATGTACGCGTTATTGGGTTATGAATTCTGATAATCCCATATTGTGTAATAGGAAACGGCTAACGTCCAATACTCGACGCGCGCTTTTCCACCTCAATTTTACACTTGGGCAGAGCTTCTCGGGCGCGCTGGACTTCGTCTTTGTCAACGCCGTCCAAAAACGCCAGAATCAACGTCTGTAATTTTGGCGCAGACTGCAAAGACGCATAGTCAATTTCGGAATCAAACAATCCGTCACGGGGAAAAATAACCAGCTTAAGAGATTCAAGATTGGGAATGTCTTTTAGAAATGGTATGTCGTCAGAGCTTCGGAGTGTTACATCCAAGGTTAATTCTTTAAGTCCTTTTATTTGCGAGATGTATTCCAGTCCTGTCGAATCAGAGTTTTTCAAACTGTTCCAGTAATGCAATTCCAAACGTTCCAGATTTGGATACTGCGCCAGACGCTTAATATCCGCTTCTGTAAACATGCGATTGCCTTGAAATCGAAACTCTTTGATGCTGGGCTTTGCGGATATGGAATTGAAATTTTCATCGCTTGTAACGCAAATGGATTCCAGATTTTGAAATCTATCGAAAGGACAGTCTCTCGTATCAAAAAACGCATAGTATTTCCAGTAAACGGGTTGAACGTTATAAAACTCCATAACGGGAAAACGGGTTACAGTGCGGTAATAGATTTGCTGCCCGACAACGGACGCTGCTATCAGCAGAGTTATTAAAGCGAGAACAGCGAACCTGTGCTTCGTCAAAAATGCGGACGTCTTTTGAACCAGCGCCGCCGTACGTCCTCCGTCCTTGCCCGCTTTGAATCCCAGAATAGCGGCTATTAAAATGGCAATTGTCGGAGCCGTAAAAACCAGAGCGAATTCTGGATGGGAATTATACAGCAAAGCGAAGTACCAGTTCTGTAAAATGCTGACTATTCCGCCAATCGTCCAGACGAGAATCGCAGCCGGGAAACCGTACCCAAAGCCGGGAAAGCGTTCCTGTTTTTTCCAACCTTTAATTAATTGATTAAAGTAAATCGCAACCCCAAAACAAAAAGCTGTCAAAAGCAGCAAATTGACAGGGAAAAATAACGGCGCGCTTAAACCAAGAAAATTAGCGTAGGGAAGCAAACAGACGAAATAGAAAAAAACGCCCGCCAGGAAAAACGCCCAAAACAACAGGCGTAAAAGGAAAAGCGTTCCCCACGAAGGGCTGCGCTTGCTTTTCGAGTTGTCAGTAACAATCGGTTCGGCGGCGTTTGGTTCGGACATGGCGTTGTTTCTGGTTGAGGGTTAATATCTCGCATTATGACGTTAATACAGCGGCTTGCCGTAGATCAGGATTTTACCCAGGTGGAAGCAGTCTTTCTTGAATTCCGGGACGCGGCCGACTTTGACGTATTTCGCCTTAACGGGAGCGGAGCGAAGGTCAATGCGCCATTCCGGTTCCAGCTTGGCGGACGTAAACACTTCCGTCCAGTCCGTTCCGTTTTCTGAAACCCAAACCATAATCGGGACGTTGCGATCCCGGTAGTAGCCGCGGTTGGGGACAACCAGAATTCCGGTAATTTCCGACATGCCGGGCAGCGTAACAATCGCCCATGGGGAGGTTTCGTTGTCGGTATGGAACGTTCGGTCAACGTCGCGGGCGGTGTCAAGGCAGAAGGGGTATACGTTCGGATAGTCAAAACCGCCGGAAGTGGAAATCTTCATCATCGCCTTGTCGGAGAGAATCTTCCCGCCAAAATCTTCGGTCGGATACGGGTTGGGTTCTTTAACGGGATTCTGTTTTCGAATCAGCTGTGCGATTTGAGTAAACAGCGGCATGTTGTCGGTTTGCGACGCCTTTCTCATCAATTCGCGCATAGCCATTGCCAGGGCGTCTGACTTGCCGTCGCTTTGGGCGACGTCGGCGAAGACGTCTGCAATGGCGGCGCCCATTTGCTGTGACAGTTTCTCGTCGTCCATAAACCGGTCTGCGCCCCACGTCAGGACAACGCCAAACAGGCTGGACGTGTTGAACTGCGTTTTCAGGCAGGTTTTGAACAGTTCCATAGCGGCGTCGTTGTCTTTGTCGAGCATATTGAAATGCTGGTCGAGAACGGCGCGATAGTTATAGACTTCCGACGTCGGCAGGTCTGACTGGCGCATGAGTGAATGGTACGTCAGAAGCTGTTTTAGCAGTTCGTCTTTTCCGCCGTTGGCTTTGCATTTGGGAAAATAAAAACGATTCAGCAGCCGCCAGGCGTTGTCGGCGTAATCCTTCAACCCGTTGGCGACTCTGTCCGCCCAATCCTTCCAGACATCGTACGGCGCATCGACTTTGTCAAGCCAGAGGGCGTAGTCAAGCGCGACGCCGTAATGCGACGGGCAATATTTCAAGGCGTTTTTGTACAGACTGTTAATATCGGAGTCAAACGACTGTCTTTTGCTCATTGTAACGGTCAGGCTGCGTCCTCCGCCGGCGTTGAAGTACTGAACTTCGATGGCGTGTTTTCCCGGCTCGAGGCTGACGCTGGCGGATTTCTCAATGACGCCGTGCGGTCCGTCGTTGTCGATAATAACGTTCCCGTCGATGAGCAGTCGGGAGCCGTCGTCCGAAGCGATGGTATAATTGACCGGGGAGCTGTCGGTTACGTTCAGCGTTCCGGTAAATCGAATCGCAACGCGGTCGCGGCGTTTTATCGCGTTAATGTCAAAACTGTAAACGCGAGTTTCTTCTTCCTTTGTGAGAGTGGAAAAGTCCGGAAGGGTTCTCCCGCCCCATTCGTAGGACGTTGCCGTCAGATTGGAAATGGTCGGCAGCGGATAGCGAAGCTGAAGAATCGTCTTTGCTAAAATGTCGATCAGGTCGGCGCGTTTGTTGGCGTTGTCTTTGTAAATGGACTCGATCATGTCCAGTCCCTGATAGGACAAATCCCAGAAATTGAAATGCGCGCCGGTATAGGGCGAGACGCTGTATCCAATAATCCAGCGGTCTTGAGAGCCTCGGAGCATATAGGCGCAATGCCCTGGCTGACCGCCGGGAACTGCCATGACGCCGTGCGCTCTGGCGGTTGACGCCCCGAAGTAGGAAAGCGCGCCGCAGACGCCGCCGATCTTCTGTGACACCTCCGAACTGGTGTAAACCTTGTCCCAGGGCGCGCGGTACAGACGTCCCTGAACGGAATCGCCGAAGAAGTTATAGGTGATGTATCGGCAAGACCAGCATGCGCCAGTGTAATCGTCCGGCGGGCAGGAGCGGAATTCGTTGAGCCATAAATTGTCGTACGGGTGAATGTTGAGAACGACGTAACGGAACTCTCGAGCGTTGTAATTGTAGGCGTTTTTGACAAGCCGCTGAGTTTGAGCCAGCCGATAGAACGATTCCAGCAAATAGACGCTTGTCGTGTCGTCAAACTGGGCGTTGAGGGCAATCGCCATGGCAAGGTTTTTCCCGATGGACGTATCCAGCCATTTTTCAGACGGTTTGTAGGCGTTCTTCCAGGAAGAACATTGAAACATCAACATATCCCAAACCTGATACGATCTGGCGGGATTGTTAATTGGTCCGGACAAGAGGAACGATTCCAACAATTCGGTACTGCTGAAAAACAGATTAGCGTTCGCCTTGCCGCCTTCCAGAGCAATGCACTGATCGATGGTTTCCGCGCCGATAATCGACATGGCGTAGTATCGCAGAACGATCTTTTTGTTGTTCCCGCTCAAGGTCAGTTTTGAGCGGAGCATCTGTTTAATCGCGTCACGATCGGATTTCATCACGGACTGTGCGAACGACTTGACTTTAACGGATCCCCGTTTTTTGAGCGGCAAAAAGACCTTAGCCATGCGCTCTTCCAGAGTCGGGATTGGAATGGGAGACTCCTCGCCCAGCTCTTGCAGCCAGCCGGCGGCGCCGATTCCCCAGCGGGTGGTTGGGTCCATCTTAACGACTTCTTTCAGCAACGCGATGTTGGCGTCTTTACTTTCTTCCAGATTCGAGTTCAAACAAAACGGAAACAGAGCCAGAACCTGTTTCTGCTCGACGGTCAGTTTGCTGTTGCGGGGGTCGTTTTGCTCTTTTTTAATAAACGCCTCGCCTTCTTCAAATTTATCGTTGTTACGGAATTCAGAGATTTTGTCTCCGTACCACTGATAGTCAAAATTGTAAAACCGACGCCAGCCGGTTTGATCGTCCGGATCCTGCCTTTCCATCAGATTCCAAACCGATTGGAAGCTTTTGTCAGAGCGAAGAAATCCAATGGACGAAAACGGAATGAGCGTATTGAAGAACTCCGCCGCGGTATTTGCCGCTTCCACGCCGGATTGACTAAACGCCTTGTCTTTGATAGCCTCTGCCTTTTTCCAGACGTCCCAAAGCCCAGTCGTTCGTTTGACTATAGCGACGGCGGTTACGTCAAAGGGGATGTTGCCCCAAAGAGCAAAACATTCCCCGTTGGGCGTGTAACACGCTATTGCGGGATACTGAGTAATGTCAACGCGAAGGGACTTCGCCGGGGCGTTGGCAGCCTCAATCGCTGCGGAGTTGACGGACGGGACGTCGTACGTTCCGGTCAGAAACGTTTCGCCAAGTTTGCTTTGAACTTTCGGATTGTTCCAGACTTTTAAAATCGTCTCGCCGGAAACGCACCAGTCGCTGCCGTGATAGAAAATCAGAACGGGTTTGTTTTCCGCCTTCGCCTGTTGACGCAAGTCGCCGGATGCGTCCTGACCGTAAACGGGGCTTGTCAAAATCGCCGCGGCAAAAGCGAGAAATAATAAACAAAACGTCTTCAAAGTCTGGAATGATCGCTGCATGATAGCCTCGACTAAAAGTTAAAGTAGTTCTTTGCGTTCTTATAGCTGACGTTTTCGACCAACTCGCCGACCAGATCGAAGTCGTAGGGAATCAGCCCGTTGGTCATGTCGTTTCCGAGCATGTTGCACAGAATCCGGCGGAAATATTCGTGACGCGTATAGGACAGGAACGAGCGGCTGTCGGTAAGCATGCCGACAAACAGGCTCAAAAGCCCTTCGGCGGACAGAATGTTAATTTGATCTTCCATGCCCTGTTTTTGATCGAGGAACCACCAGCCGCTGCCGTACTGGATTTTGCCGGGATAAGAGCCGTCCTGGAAGTTGCCGATCATGGTCGCAACCAAGGCGTTACAGGCGGGGTTGAGGTTGTACAGAATCGAACGCGCAAGCTGATCTGTACTATCAAGCTCGTCGAGAACGGAGGACATCGCCAGTCCGGTTTCGCCATCGGCGATGGAGTCGCACCCGGCGTCGGGGCCGCAAATCTTGTAAATGCGCGACGAGTTGTTTCTCATCGCGCCGAAATGGAACTGCTGAGTCCAGCCGAACTTGTGATTGAGCTTGCAGCATTCAATCAAAACCAGCCGGGCGAACCCGTCCGCTTCCTCCGGGGTAATCGGCTGTCGAGCAATCGTCTTTTTGAGAATCGCGTCCGCCTGCGCGGCTGTGATTTTGGTTTTCGGGAACATGCCCAAGCCGTGATCGGACAGCTTGCAGCCGACCGACGCGAAGAACTCGTACCGCTGTTCCAGCGCGGCAAACAGAGCGTCAAAGGTTGCGATCGGAGCGCCTGTTACAGATTCCAGCTTTTCCAGCCATGGCAGAAAGACGTCGGGCTTGTCGATTGCCATCGCCTTGTCTGGACGCATGGTCGGGAGCATCTTTGCCGGGAACGTCGGGTCGTTTTTCGCCTTGATGTGATATTCCAGCGAATCAACCGGGTCGTCCGTCGTGCAGACGGTTTCGACGTTCATGCGCCGCATAATTCCCTGAGCGAAGAATTCCGGCTGCGCCAGCATGGCGTTGCACTTTTCCCAAATCTCCTGCGCGGTTTGAGGCGACAGCAGCGTTTTGATCCCGAACGGGTTGTTCAGTTCCAGCGCCGTCCAGTGATACAGCGGGTTGCGAAGGCATTTGACGTACGTTTCCGCCCACTTTTCAAACTTCTCCCAGTCGGACGCGTTCCCGTCCGGTCCCTTCCCGGTTATGTAACGCTCCGTGACGCCAGCGGTACGCATGGCTCGCCATTTGTAATGGTCGCCCGCCAGCCAGATGTGCGTCATGTTTCTGTACTGGATGTTGTTCGCCGCCTCGGCGGGAACGAGATGACAATGGTAGTCAATAATCGGCTGATTCTCAGCGTATTCGTGATAAAGACGCTGCGCCGCTGACGTTTGAAGCAGGAAATCTTCTGTGATAAATGGTTTGGATTCGTTCATGATGTTTAAGTTGCGAGAGGATATTTTAACACGAAATACACGAAATAAGCGAAAATTACGAAAGATTTTTAGAAATTAAAATAATCATAATAAAAAAATCTTTTAAATAATCTTTTCGTGTTCTTTCGTTCTTTTCGTGTTTTTCGTGTTTAAAAAACTACTGCCTACTGCCTATTGCCTATCAATAACTTCAACCGAGCACCCCAGCTGTCCGAGCCGCTTTTTCAGTTCTGCCAGGATTTTGGCGTTCTGATAAAGCCCGACAATGGCTCCGCCCGACCCGGCGAACTTGGCAGACGCGCCGCACTGGCGAGCGACTTCGATCATTTCGACTTGTCCGGCGGGAAGCTTGCAAATGGATCGGCGCAGATCAAAATTGGCGTCGATGAGTTGATTGAGCGTTTTGTAGTCGTGGGTTTCCAGCGCCCGTTTGCCGTCAAACGCAATTTGAGCAAAGCGCTTCATGGCGTCAACGACTGCTGGTTCTCCCATGTCGAATCGGGCGCGGAGGTTGTTGTGGAAAATCTCGGTCGGTTCGCTGACGTCCGCCTTAAACGCGACGTACAGCGGCAGGTCAGAAGGAATTGTCATGCGTTTATACGCGCCGTAGGTCAGCCCGTCGACGGTTTTCATCTTCTTTTTGTCGAAGTCCATGTAGACCATGCCCTCGTACGCCTGAATGACGCGGTCTTGCAGCCCGGCGGTAATGTGAAGCTCCTGCATCTCAACCGACAAAACCAGAGACGCCAGCAGATACGGTGGGATGTCTACATTGTAGAACTTCATCAGCGCCCGCATGGTTGCGGTAATAATGGCGCTGGAACCCGCCATGCCGACCTGTCGCGGGATTTTGGTTTCGTAACGAATCGAGAAGTTGCGATTGTGCAGCGTCTCGCCTTTGGCGTGACAGTACTCGACAAATCGTTTGATCGACGCTTTAATCAGACGCACGCCGCCGTAGTACCCATGCAGAACGACGTCGTGAACCAGGTCGCCGACGGACTCAAACTGACTCTGGTCTTCCAGACAGGGAACGATTTCCACCTGTTCCCATTCGTACAGCGTAACCTGAGCGTAATACTGCGGTATGCAGAGGGAAATCGTCTTGCCGTTATAGCCGTCAGAAGGGTTCCCCAGCAAACCGGCGCGAGCGTATGCTTTTGTTTTGATTATTTCCATGTTGATGTTGTAAGTTGCGACGCTCTATGCGCCAAGGTCAGGCGATGTTACAGGCGTTTAATATTTTCGAGTCAAAACAAACTGAGCCAGATTCTTCAGCGATTCCAGCGCGTCCGCACCCGCCTCCGAACAGTCAACCTTTTCAAGCTCTTCCAACGCCAAAGCAACCTGCTTTTCTGCCGCCTTTCGAGCGAACTCCAGAGCGTTGGTTCGTTTCAGCCACGGCATTAATTCCGTCGCCGGATTATCGGAATCTTTAATTGTTGAAGCAATTTCGATTCGCTTTTGCTCGGAAACGCACTGCAAGGCGTAAATCACCGCCAAAGTCGATTTCTTCTTTTTGATGTCTTGCCCTAACGTTTTGCCGACGACCTTTTCGTTGCCGGAGACGTCCAGCAAATCGTCGACAATCTGAAAAGCGGTTCCCAAATGAAGACCAAAGCGCCCCAGGCTGTCAACTGTTTCCGGCGCTGCGCCAGCGAACATCGCGCCCAGCCGACACGAACATTCAATCAGCGCCGCGGTCTTCCCTTCGATTATTTTATAATACAACCCTTCGTCAAGATCGATTGTACCCCGGTTGACTTCCTGAAGCAGTTCGCCCAGACAGAGCTTTTCGCTGGTTGCAGCAATGAGATTGAACGCGTCGAAATTCTCCAACGACGCCGCCAGTTTCATGGCTTTGGAAACGATCAAGTCGCCCAGCAGAACCGCCGCCTCGTTGTCCCATCGGGCGTTGATGGTGGCTTCATGACGACGCAGCGTCGCCTCGTCCAGGACGTCGTCGTGAACCAAAGACGCAGTGTGAACCAGTTCCATAATGGTTGCGCAGGTGATGTGTTTCGGGACAATCTCTCCACACAGCTGAGCGCACAGCAGCGTCAGGGCGGGGCGCATTCGCTTTCCCGACAAGTGTCGGCATTGATCGAACAGTTTTTTCAGCTGATCATCCTTGCTGGTTAGCTCCTGTTGGATTTGGCGTTCGGTTTCGTCCAACGCGTCTTGAATAGGGGCGTACAGCGACGACATATTGTTTTTAGCGTTCGGTTCAGACGAATTAGCGGCGGAGGTTGCTTCTGTCGGCGGCTGTGTGGTAGTCGCGGCAGTATCCGCTGCGATCTCAGGCTCGTTCATGGGTCTTTTATCTAAGGGTTTACAATTCAAATGGCTGAGCTAATTTACAAGAAATTAGACGGCGATTGAAATAAAAATGAAATGTGATGCGTCGTTTCCCAACGGCGTGCAATTTAATGTATCCAATCTATCATCTTAATCAATACTATATATTTTAACATAAAAATGGGCGTATAGCAAGTAGTACTCGTATTTTAGGGTGGAAAAAGTGAATTCTTGTCAGCTTTTTAGATAAGTTATTCTGTTTGTAGTGATTGTACGTATTACGAAAAAGTTTTCATAACTTCTACTGTTTATATTGAGTAATTGTTTGGTTTTTATCCGTTTAATTTCTGATTCCGAATTCTTAATTCCGAATTAATTTTCAGCCCCCCCTTGTAAATTATAAATTTTAGCTATAATGTATTTACTTTTAGTGATTCTCCATTTTCACGAAAGTGATGGGGGTGTAGCTCAGTTGGTAGAGCAAAGCACTTTTAATGCTTAGGTCTCGGGTTCGAGCCCCGACACCCTCAATTTCGCTGACGCGGTTTTCCGCGCCGCCCGTTTCGGCGTCACGCCGATAGAGCAGACTTCTCACCTGCAAGGGCATGGTGGCTCCCCGACCCTGTTATATTCTTCTTAATTCTAATTAAGTATTTGGTGTTATAGTGGGGCGGAAAAATAGAGGGTTTCGGGCAAATCCCGAGACCCTCTATTTTTTATTGTCTTGGCAAGAATTGCCGGAACGCTTTGAAATCTTGTAAAATCTTTAATTTGCCCTCATAAATCCCTTTGACAGATTCTTATTTTGTGGCATAGTTATGTCAACTGTAACACCAATACTTGCTTGTAGCGGTATTAGCTTTGGTCGGCGGCGTGAGAAACCGTCCGACCAAAGTAAGAACAGAAAAGGCATCAGAACAACAAAACATCCAGGGCGACTGCCCACATGTTAAGCGTCTGCACATCTGATGCCGTGCAGGCGCTTTTTTTCGTATTTAGGCAACTCCAAAACGTCGGCAATGGGTATGTTTATCCGCTCGACAAGGATGAACCAGCGGGTTTTTAAAGTTTTCCGAATATGTGGATTTTGAGCTATAGTTAAAGTGCATGAGGCAACTTGTCAGGCATGATGCCATTTTTAAAACTTTGACAGGGAGGTAAAAATGGAAATCAGAATAGACATATCGCCAACTGAACTTAGTGAACTCTTAAAATCAACTGGGATTAAAAAAGACTTATTGGAGAAATTTGTTGACTCAAAGCCAGAAAACATTAAACAGAATAACGATGGAATAACGGCAGATTTAACATTGTCCGAATTTTACGAAAATTGGTATTTACCCAAAATAGCCACGCGAAAAAGACAGACAAAAGCAACGATTGCAGAAAGAAACACGGCTATGAAGTACTGGATCAGCATTACCGGCAACCCGAAACTATCAGAGATTAACGATGATATTGTCGATAGTTTCACGGACGGGTTGTACAAGGCAGTGAAGCCCGACGGGAAACAACTGAGCGATCAAACTATTCGTAAACATCTTTCGGCTATTGAAAGCGTCCTGATGTATGCAGGTCCGCAAAATGACGGATTAAAAAGGGCGTTGGGACTAATTGATCATCTGCCTGAATTCCCGTCAATTAAAAAGAGGGTGGACGTCAATAGTCGGACGCCAACAATCAAAGAGTTTGAATCAATACTCAAAGCGTGTCGGGTAGCAGAAAGACCGAAGCTCGAAGGGATAACTGCGCCAGAGTGGTGGGAATGCGCCTTTCTGTTTCTCTATTCTACCGGCATCCGCTATCAAGACTTTATCGGCGCCAAATGGTCGCATATAAAACAGATTCAGAATGTCAAAGCGCTTATCATTCCGCCGGAAAACGAAAAGACTCATCGCGAACGCATTGTTCCGTTGAACAAGCTGGCACAGTCCGTTCTTAATCGTCTTCCACGGACGGGGAGAGAAGACAATATCTTCCAATGGGATGCAAACTATCCAGGGAGTGTTTACAAGGGAATTGTGAAGGAACGTCAAAGAATAGCCAAAGCGGCATTTGTAAAGCCGATTCTGGCGACATTCCATGCGATTCGCCGCTTGACTGCAACGATGTTGGATCCAGCAGCAGCGGCTAACGTGTTAGGCAATAATCCAATTACCTGTCGCCAGCACTACCAAACGGTTGTTGTTGCGGCTAGAGCGGTTGAGGCGTTGCCGATGCCGCAAATACCCGATTTTTGACGCGAGGGGGGACGACGGTTCAAACCGTCCTATTTGGCGTCCCTCCTGCGTTTTGTTTTTATGAAAGGAGTCAATTATGCTTGTACTGACAAGAAAAAACAAACAGAGCGTAATCTTCCGGAATACTGAAACCGGCGAGGTTGTAACGGTCCGGGTTGACGGGATTTGTAAATCGAAAATCCGCATGATTATCGACGCTCCTCAAAAATATGAAATAAAGAGGGATGAATTGGAATTGAAAAAGCAAAAATAACGGATTTTAACCTTCGTTTCGGCGGCGTGAGAAACCGGCGAAACGCAATCACCAAATATGCTACGGACAATATCGACGGGCAAGAAGCCCATAGGAGCCGCGCATCGACCATCACCGACGGCAATGGCGTTGGCTGGATACTTGCTGACTTTGACAGCCGCGACGACGCTGACACTCCGACGCTTGGCGGCTGAGATTGACCGGGACGCCCGGAGCTGCCGGACGGCGGCGGAACAGCTCATCGCCTTCGGCGTTGAAGGGTTGACTTGGGCTGACGCCGACTCGCTGACGTTCCGACCGACGATGCTGGGGGTGGCGGACATCCGCCCGGCAGTGTCGGTTCCGATTCAGACCTGGGACGTACCGGTGGAGAGCTGGGAGGAAGAATTCGTCGTTGAGCGCGAGCCGGTCGACGAACAGTTGTCGCTCTTCGGCGGCGCTGCGCCAGTTCGTCCGGAACCGGAGCCAATGACGATGGCAGCGTCTGCCGTCCGACGCCCGGCGGCGGTTGACATCGATGTCGAATCGGACGCCGAATCAGACGCCGAAAATCCCGACGTTATCGGCGCAGACCCCGTAAAAACAAGGACGGGCGGTTTCGTCCTCGATGACGGCGCAGCCAACATCGATGTTGGTTCTGCAAACCTTGCGCAAAGTTTGCACAAACCTTGTACAGAGTTTGTGCAAGACGTGCAAAAAGCCGGACATGGCGCTTTAGCGGCGGCGATGGAACGGCTGGCGGCAACGCTGGACGGGCAACCGGGTAATATATCCGCGCACGCAGACGCGCCCGCGCCCACACATGCGCCCGCATCCAAAGAAAAACAAGAAATTAATTTAAACCAAAGTACCAATGTTAATCAAGAAGCTTTAAACCATGAGTTTAAACTTCTTATCGCCCATCCAAAAATCGTTCCAAGGTTCGACGCCGCCGAACGCGAACGGCGGATTGCCGAGATTCGCGAGAAGGTTCCGGACGCTGCTGAACACGTCGTCGGAACGCTGGCGAACATGATGGCGTTTGGCACGATGCCGGAATCGGTCTTTTACGGCGCGTTGACCGACGCATCCGCGCCGACGGTGAGAAACCACGGCGCGTTCCTTAACGCGAAGGTTCAAAGGTTAAAACGAGAGTACAGATGGAATCAAACTTTACTAGGAGACGTGCATAAATGAAGAAAGAAAAATTACCTGACGGGTTCCCGGTCGAACAAAACGAGCCGATGAACGATTACCCGTGCGACAATTGCGGTACGAGGTTTGACGCGCAAAAAGACCCTGACGGCATTCAGGCGAGCGGACGCGCCAACGCCGGAGATCCCTACCATTGTTATGAATTCTGCTGCGAGGATTGTGCCTACGAATTCGCCGTTGATAACGGGCTGGTATTGCATAAATCGGACG
>CACXSS010000066.1:0-9731 GCA_902770245.1 uncultured Planctomycetota bacterium
TGAAGACCCTCTTTTGGACCTTTTTATTGAAGATGGAGATTTAGTTAAGATCAAGACGCTTCTCGACCATGGCGCGGACGTCGAAATCTTTGGCACAAATGACTGTTCACCGCTGCTTTACGCCGCGAATTATAACGATTACGACGCCGTTAAACTTCTTGTTGAACATGGCGCTGATATCAACGTTGCGAATTCCTATGGAAATGCGTTACGATACGCTGTTGAAAAGCATAATCGAAAAATGACGCGTTATCTTGTAGAACACGGCATTGACGTCAATTATAAGTATACATTCGGCAATACTGCTTTAATGTGCGCTGTTGATAATAACGATTTAGAAATCGTTCGCTATCTTGTAGAACATGGGGCTAACGTCAATCCTAAAATAGATAAAACATGGATTCCCTATTGGCTTGAACTGTATGAAGAAAATGACGTTAAACCGGAAATAATTCGATATCTCAGAAGCCGGGACTATGTTTTTAACGGTGGGATTGCGATTCTGCTTTTGTTGATTGTCGCGATACTGGCGATTGTGCTGTGGATGGGATACAGGCGAAAGCCGAATGAGATAAACTAATGGCTATTGTCTCTTGTTGGGCGTTAGGTTCGCCTTGCGGCGAACTGCGTAATTCCGCTCCCGTTGGTCGCTTCATTACCGCCTTCCATTTGCTATTATCTTACAGCGATAGAAGATAGTTTATCAAGTCGGCTTTTTCCTGGTCGGTGAGCTGGTTGAGCCGTTCTCCTTTCAAATCTCCGTGAAGTCCTTTGAAAAGCAGGTCTTCCAAGGTCGTGTAACGTCCGTCGTGGAGGTACGGACCGGTTCGGTGAATCTCAATCAAAGAAGGCGTGTCGAACTCGGACTCGCCGAAATCGTTGTGCGCCTCTGTCCCGACGTCGTGCATTTTTAAATCCGTCAAATACGGTCCGCTGTGACAGGATGCGCAGCCGGTCTTGGGGCTGTGGAAAAGACGCTTGCCGCGTTTTGCGGACTCCGACAGCGTTCCGTCTGGTTGAATTGCGGGACCGGGAACGGGAACGAGGGCTTTGAGGTACTCGTCGACGTCGTTGTAGTCCGACTGCTGGCGGGGCATAAAGTGAATGTGAACGAACCCGGCGGCAACGGCGGCTTCTGCGTTGGCGCGAACTCCTAACGCCATGCACGGCGGCGTCTTGTGCGCCAAGACCATGGACTTGGTACTTTTATGGTTCCCTGTCCCGTCGTTGAGCAAGTCCCAGTTCATGCCGTCAACGCGAGCGTCCGGGTGACAAGTCGCGCAGGAATGCCACGATTCCGAAGACGCCTCGCCGTCGTGGAAGAGAATCTCGCCCCGTCTAACGGCATTAAGTACTGGCGCCGAACTGAGCGGGACGATGCGAGGTTCAAAACTCGTAAACTGTTTGGCTGGGAACTTGTAATCGCCATCGGTAGCAGGGTTGACAACGCGGTCAAAGACGGCAAGGTTGTCTGAAAAATACCCGGCGGCGACGGTATATTTGTCGTTCATCGCCAGAGCGCGCGGACCAATTAGCTCAGGAACGCGAATTCTTTTTGCCGAGTTGAAAAACGAGCCGACGTCGTAGTAAATCGGCTGAAGAAGCGTCATGTTGCGGGTGTCGCGGTTGACCTGTTTGAACAGCGCTTCGACAGAAAAGAACTGAATCTCCCGTCCCCCGGCAACGGTAATCGCCAGCAGTTTTCCGTCCGGAGAGAACTCCACCGACCACGGGTTGGGCGCGCCTAAATAGGAGTCGTCGATAAGGTAAGTCGCCGCCGCCCCGCCGGTTGTTACGTTGTAAATCGTCAAGCCGTTTTGACTTGTCCAGCCACCCGCCAGCTGAGTGGTAATCGTGCGATGTGACGACAAATTATGAACCGCCAGCAGCCATTGACCGTCTTGGGAAATCGTCATGCCGCGAATGACGTTTGAGCCGTCGACGAGCGGAATCTCTTTGACGGAATTGTCTTGAAGCGATATTTGGGAAATTGACGTCGCAACGTTGACGCTGTTTGCCGGTCCGGCGGTTAAGGCGTTGCCGACGTAAAGCGTCTTTTCGTCTGGCGAGAGAACCATCGTGGTCGGCTCGCGGACGACGGGAATGGTCTTTTGTTCGACGTTCCCGGAGTTGAGGTCAATTATCAAAACGTCGTTATGGAACCGATGTCCCACGTAAAGCTTTTGCGAGGTCTTTGCCAGCGCCCAGGGGGAATGAATCCCGCCCCACGTTCGGACGATCTTTTTTGAATTCAGGTCAATCTCGTAAACAGCTCCGTTGACCCAGCCGACTGAGATAAACGCCTTGAACGTCCCGGAATCGACGAGCATAAAATGCGGCTCGTCTGGCAAGGTAACAGAATCGAGAACTTTCTGTTCCGTAAGAGAAAACCAGTCCAGACGGCGGGCATCTTGATGCATAATCAAGAGCGTGTCGTCAAGAAAGCGCATCGACATCGGACCGAGCCAAGACGGCTTCGGTTCGGTATTGGGAGAGTCTGCAACGGCGGCGCACGAAAACGCAGCCGTCAGCAGGACGGCGAGGATGCGTACGATTATAATTGGGCGGGCTGTTGGCATCAGGGAGAAGTGTGTGGGAATTGTCAATTATCAATTAGCAATTAGCAATTATTGAGGCGCTTTGCGTCAATTGCTAATTGCTAATTACTAATTGCTAATTAATCCAAGTCCGTTGTGTCAATTCCGACGTCGTCAGCGCGGTTGCACAGACATCCAAAGACTTTCGGGTTGATAGCGTATTTGATAGGACGAACAGATGCATCGACCATAACGACCTGAAGGAACGAGGTGTGAGCCGCGCCAAAATTGATAGTGTCGCCGGTAATTCCTTCGCCGCGGGTGTCGGGTCTGGGTATTCTGTCGCGGTTGGCGGATTCGTCACAGGTAGGCTTTTTTGTTTCCCATCCGGTGTACAGTTCCGGCTTTCCGGTTTGACCGTTAAAATACGGAGCGAATCGAATGGATTCAATATCCCAGCCAACCAGCCAGACGGAGTCGTCGCCTTTGTTTGAGCCGGTTTCGTACTGCTCCGGCGGGAGGTATTTTTCGCCGGCAAGAATCGTAAATGAACTTCCGTCGCGAATCTCTTTGTCAGAGACGGGTTTCATCGGTCGAACGACTCCGGAAAGCTGCTCATTTGAGGCGGGCGTCGCTTTATCAGCTCCCTGGAAAATATCTTTAGAGTTCCCTCCATTGGCGGCGTAGTCCGTTTTCCCGTACAAAGACAGGCTATTTGACATGTTTGCCGGTTTAGAAGCTGTCATGGGGTAGCCCTGCGCCGTTCGGCGAGACGGGCAGTAAAACAGCTTGACGGGCGTTGCGGCTGCGCGTTCGCGGGCGGCGTCGCCTTGCCTGGTCATTTCATACAAGGCGTCCTGTTCAATAAATGGCAGAAGGTTGAAAATCCAGCCGCCAACCTGTTTTTCGGTTGAACCTTTTCCTCCGTCGTCGTCCAACTCAGCTTGACCGATGTAATTGTACTTTCCGCCAGAGGGAAGCGAGCCTTTGGAAGTGATGTGGTTCTGACAGGCTTTGCCGATCTGGTTGAGGTTGTTTTGGCACTGAAGCTGTCGAGCGGTTTCTCGCGCGGCGTTGACTGCCGGAAGAAGCAGAGCCATCAGAATGCCGATAATAGTAATTACAACCAGCAGTTCGACCAGCGTAAAGGCGAAACGAAATTGAAATGAGTTGCGGTGGTTCATGATTAATCAGTAATTGGTAATTAGTGATGAGTAATTAGCGTTGAGTCTCTTTAAGTTTCTTAAAGTGTAACAGGTTTTTGTATAACACTTGCGATAACGGATCCAGTTTGACGGCTTTCTGCTGGATTTCAACAGCTTTGTCTATATCGCCGTTAGCGGCGTAACAGTGCGCCAGGGTGTCGATACAGGCAGAGGAAGCCGGTTCGGAACTCACGGCGTCTTTAGCGTAACTTAACGCTTTATCCAAATGACGATTTGTTTTGACTGCCAGCCAGGCGTAATGATTAAGCAGAGAATACGAATCCATGCCGCTGTTGCTAATTTCCTCGTCCAATTCGGAAAGCAGTTTCTCGATGCTTTCGTCAACCTGTTTTCGGACGTCGTCGGTAATAGCGGCAATTTTATTCTCCTCGGCGGGAATCTGACAAAGCTCCCATTGCATAATCAGAGAGTCCAATTCTTCTTTATCCGCTTTTACGGATTCCACGAGAAATTCCCATTGTTTATCCGGTTGATTATCCTGCTTTGCCTGACAGGCGCGAAAATACCCGAGGCGTCCTTTATCGTTTGTTGCCAAATTTAGAACGGAATCTTTATTTGCGGCGCTGCTGTCAGCGCTCTTCTGTTCCAGAATGTCTGCGGCGGCTTTGTTGAGATCGTATTCATGAAGCGTTTCAGCAAGCGATCTGCGTTCAATAACAGAAAGCAACGAGGGATTGGAAAGCTCCCACTTCAGCCAGGCTTCCGCGTCTTTGGACATTCCTTGATGGAACAGGTAAATTGGTCCGAGCAGCGGAATTGCCATCGCGGATGAGGAGACAGACGAGGAATTTGAATTTTTCAACGAGGAAAGAATTTGACTGCGAAGACAAAATTGAGTCTGAACAACGCCGTTTACAATAACTACTCCCGCATAGCCATATCGAGGAGTGGGAAAGTTGATTCTTTTCTCGCCGGCAAGGTCGGCGTCCGTCAGGAGAGACTCTGCTTTTCGACGGGCGAACTCCGCCAAAACGGCTCCAATATAATCTGGAATCAATTCAACGGATCTGGAAGGAACCCGGTTGAGTTCCGACATGTTTTGAAGCTGATTGTCAAACCAGATGGTCGCTTCCGCTCTGATTTTTTTGTAGTTGACAAGGTAATACAGAGTTTTAGCTGCTGGAAGTTTGGAGTCTTTCCATGCATTATTGACATTTTGCGTGATTTGAGCGTACTGAGGACTGTCTGCCTCCGGGCGCCAGTACCAAAACGCCATAGCGGCAAATAAAGCTGACCCAGCGTTTTGCTCTTTTTGGAAGATTCTGTCCAAAACTTTAATCTGAATGTCAAAAGGCAGCCTGCGAAGCTCTTCCAGGACAATCATTTTAACAAGAGAATTGGCGCGGCGATATTGCTGAATGAACTCGGTCAGTTCCGGTTCATCTCCCGGTTCGTCCCATACAAGAGGAATGGTTTTGAGAATATACTGCAGTCGTTGGTATATTTCCGGATCCTCGGTTGCAGCCAGGGCTTTTTCCAGTTCCGTTTTGATAACGCCGCCGTAAGCCGTCAAAGCCTCTTGAGCGTTGTCGCGAATCATGCAGTCGTCGTCTCCCAACTGAGCGACAAGCCGGGTGATTTCGTCGGCGCTTGGCGCTTTGACAGTATCCGCAAACAGGGAACTTGTCAGCGCGGACAGGAGAATAAACGACAGGGCGAAAGTGATGGGTTTGAGTGTCATTTGTTTAAGTGGATTGGAAGGCGGTAACGAAGCGACCAACGGGAGCGGAGTTACGCAGTTCGCCGAAGGCGAACCACTTAGTCTTGCTAGCAATTTGTTCGCCTGACGGCGAATGCGTAATTCCGCCGACAAGGTCGGTTCCTGATTGGAAGCGGGTAGCGTCGAAAAAAGCTTGTTCGGAGACAAAACCTCATCCTATCGCCCGTGCGGCTTCGCACCGCTAACGCTCACTTCATTACCGCCTTTCATTTCTTGCCTTCCTCTTACTCCTTCATGCTCCAGGCTGGGAAATCTTTCTTTTGAAGTTTGATTTCAATGAACTTTTTCAGGTGTCGTTCGACGATGCTGTTTTCAGCGGTGATGAGTTTCAGACCCTGCAAACGGGTTTTGACTTTGACTTCGTAAAGCAGTCTTTCGACGACTTCTTTTTTGTCGTCGCCCGGTCGCTGCAATCTAAACATTTTTGCGATAGCCTCGCCTTCTTTGGCGACGAGACGGTCTTCTTCGCCGTACCACATATAAACGGCAAGATCTTTCAGGTTTTTAGGCAACGGAGTAGGCATTGACGCCAGCCCGGATTTCAGACGGGGAGAAACCAACGCCAAGGCGCGAACGTCCGCCCCCTGACCCTGAGACGCCCAGGAGCAGTCCAAATTGGCGTACGCTGTTGCCAGCGCGCTGCCGGAACCGCCAACGCCGACAAGACACAGCTTTTTCACGTTGAGTTTGCCGTCGTTGTTTTGTCTGTTGAGGAACCGCTTGAACGTTTCGATGTCAATTTCGACCATGCGTCGGAGGGTTTCTTTGTTGATCGCCAGTTTTCCGATTGGTTTTTCAATGACATCGTTTTTCCCCGGCAGTTTTTTGACGTATTTATTGCTGTCTCCCTGACCGCGAACGTCGAGCGTAATGACGGCGCAACCCTGTTCCTGCAGAGCCAAAGCCAAGGGGTGAAGCGTTTTGCGGTCTTCGTCCAGATCCTGAATAATCATGACCGGGACAGCCTCTTTTCCGACTGTGGACGGATAGTACGTGCCGACGAGCTGGACGCCGTCGCTGGTAATAAAATCTTCGCCTTTGAGCGTTTCTGGAGAAAGCTGGCTGTAAGCCGCAGATTCAAGTCCGGCGACAAGCGCGAACGCCGCCGCGAGTAATAATAATGTGCGATGTTTCATGGGTAATTAAGGTGAGTAGTGTACAGAGTTGCGAGTTGCGAGTTGCGAGTTGCGAGAAAAAAATGTGAAGCGCTTTGCGTTTCTCGCTACTCGCTACTCGTTTCTCGCAACTATAATATATAGCATAACCAAAACCGGGGACGTTGTCAAGTATTGAGACGAAAATATTTTGGAAAAATTTTTCTCTCCCCCCTATTGCATTTTTAAAAAAAAGAGTTAAAATTATTTATATCAATTGGTGATTAGCAATTTGAGTTTGTTGAGGTCTTGCGCCAATTACTAATTACTCATTTCTAATTACTAATTCCCTTTATCGCGGGGTGGAGCAGCCCGGTAGCTCGCGAGGCTCATAACCTCGAGGCCGCAGGTTCGAATCCTGTCCCCGCCATTTTTAATGTGTAATTATTAATGCGTAATGCGTAATTATTAAATTATGTATTACGCATTAATTTTTGTTGACCGCGAAACGCTTCCTATAGAACCGCGTAGCGGTTCAATATTAGTAGCCGTCTTGTCTACTGCCTACTGCCTTTTTTTCCCTGGAGAAACAGACGCTCGTCGGCGCGGCGCAAAGTCGCGCGGGAGGAAAGTCCGGGCTTCACAGAGCGCAGCGGCGGATAACGTCCGCCCGTCGAGAGACGAGGGAAAGCGCAACAGAAAGCAAACCGCCTGTCGATGGGGCGTCTAACCAGCGTCCATTAAACGTCGTCAGGTAAGGGTGAAACGGCGCGGTAAGAGCGCACCGCAGATTCGGCAACGGGTCTGGCTAGGCAAGCCCCGCTGGAAGCAAGACCAAACAGAGAGACAGGTTGGCTCGACCGG
Organism: uncultured Planctomycetota bacterium; assembly: GCA_902770245.1. Lineage (GTDB taxonomy): Bacteria > Planctomycetota > Planctomycetia > Pirellulales > Thermoguttaceae > RUG11551. The sequence continues at coordinate 7,442 of CACXSS010000066.1, forward strand.
CGTTCTCGATTTTCGGGAACCTCTTTCGGGTGGGTCGCTAGAGCTTACGGAAACGGAAAGCGTAGATAAATGAGCGTTACGGTTTGACTTCATTTCGATGGACGTTGTCGTTCACACAGAAGCCAAACCGACAGAACCCGGCTTATTTTTCTCCACGGACTATATGCGAGAAGCGGCAAAAATCCCGCTTCTCGCTTTTTTATTGCAGCTCATTCAGTTTTTATTGCCTCTGCCTATTGTATAAAATTGAATAATGAATTATAATAATTAAGAGTTTATGCTTTTATTGACGTTGACAACTCCAAACAGTTTTACGATCGAGTTTGCCGATGGAACGAGTAATTACCTGGATAATACTTATAGTTGCGGTGTTTTTTGCGATTAATACCGTGGTGTGCGGTCCGCATGCGCTATTAATTGAAAATGGCTGCTATTGGCTTTTAGGGTCTCAATTAATAGTTGTCGCTGTCTGCATTTACGAATTGATAAAAAACAAAAGCAATGGGTAAAAACGTTCGTAATAACATTTTGATTAATAAACAATAATTATGACCATAGAAGATATTAAAAACGCAGTCTTTGACTTTATTATTGAGTTTAACAAGCCTGTTACGCTCATAACAATCTCGCAAATTACTCAGACTTTAGAAAATCTGCTCCAGACAAACGTAGATGTAATTCACGGTCCTGTCAGGGAAACGGACTTGTTGGAAATCGACGAGGAGGTTGAGCTTTATGCAGCGTAGAGATTATATCGTTATCAATAAAATCCTCTCAGAAATTGACATCGCTTTTGACATGATTGGCGTTATTATTGATAACCATAGTTAACGCCAAAACTTTGGAACGAGTCTTGAACAAAACGGATTATCTTTTCATCTTGTTTATCTTTGCAAGAAAATTTGATAGATCTATCTGAAAGACGGGCTATCTAATAAAAGTAATGCGTAATACATAATTGTCAAATTACGCATTACGCATTACGAATTAAGCATTCATTTTATCCCGCAAAGTAAATGTACGCGGCGATAATGCAGCACATGACAACGCAGGAGGCGATGACGTCGAACCAAGACCAGCTGGCGCGGCTGGCGGCGCGTTCTTCCGCCGTTGTCGATCCGAACGACAGACCCTGAATCTTCTCGTAGTCCGGAGCGGCGGTTGCGTACGAAACGCCTATCATCGAGACGATGCACACGATGAAAATGAACAGGCTGTAGTACTGGAAGTAAACGTTATTGATAAACCAGCAGAACGAACCTTCGGAGAAATTGGAACCCAACGTGGCGAACGTGTCGACGCCCAGGCGGAGCAAGCCCAGTCCGAACCCGACGATTAACGCGGTCAGAGCGCCTTTGGCATTCATTCGTTTCATGAACACGCCCAGCAGGAAGACGGCGAAAATCGGCGGCGCCAGGTAGCCCTGAACCGATTGCAGATAGTCGTACAGACCGTGTTTTCCCTGAATAATTGGAATCCACGCCAAGCCGATGAGAACCATCACAGCGGTGGCGGCGCGACCGATCCAGACGAGTTTCGATTCGGACGCGTTCTGGTCAAAGCGGTGATAGAAGTCCATCGTAAAGAGCGTAGCCGAGGCGTTAAACACGCCTGCCAGAGAACTCATCAAAGCGGAAAGCAGACCGGCGACGACAAGACCTCGCAGACCAACGGGAAGAACTTCGCGAACCATCAGCGGGAATGCGCCCTGGCAGTCTTTGAGGTCTGCCTTAACATAAACATTTCCCATTGCATCGACTTCCGGTTTTTTCGAGAAGGTAACGTTGACAATGTCCGTCAGATCGACAATTTCTTTCTCTTCATCGACAATAACTTTTCCTGTTTGGGCAACTTCTTTATGGACTTCATGATACGCCAGCGCGAAGCAGACCATGCCGGGAATAATAAAGATGAATACGGGCAACAGCTTGAGGAAAGCGGCGAAGATGCTGCCTCGTCGGGCTTCAGTTTCGTTTTTGGCGGCGAGGGCGCGCTGAACGATGTACTGGTCTGTACACCAGTACCACAAACCGACAATCGGAGCGCACAGCAGCATCCCGATCCACGGGTAGAACGACCCTTGAGTTCTGTCTTTGAAGTACCACGCCTGGGTTTTAATCTGACCGGTTTCTTCGCCGGCTTCATTATACTCGCGTTCGATAACGGGTTTCCAGGTCAGCTTGTCGACGTTTTCCGGCTTGATTGACATCCAGAGGTTGAACATGTCGCGGCCTTCTTTTTCGTTGTCGCATACGGTTCGGAGGTTTTTACATCCAGCAAAAAATGAACC
>CACXSS010000066.1:9780-23792 GCA_902770245.1 uncultured Planctomycetota bacterium
AAATGAACCGCGTTCCTCGTTTTTGACAATTGTACCGTTGTCGCTGACAGAATATCTGCCTAACTCATTGATGCCATACACCGTTACAAAAACCGAGCCGAGAACCAAAATCAACGTTTGCAAAGCTTCTGTATACGCAACGGCGCGCATGCCGCCCAAAGCGGTGTAAAGCCCCGTCAGGACGATAACCAGAATTGAGCCGACCCAGAAGCTGTCCAAACCGAACAGATTGAATTCCGGCAGCAGTACGGAAAAGACAACGCCCCCGGCGAAAATGCCGACTGCGATTTTTGTTACTACGTACGCTACAAGCGAAATCAGCGACAGGAACCAGCGCGAGCCGGGGGAGAATCGTTTTTCCAGAAATTCCGGCATCGTATAAACTTTACTTCTTATAAAGAAGGGGATAAACACCCACGCCAGAACAAGCAAGCACCAGGCGTGAAGTTCAAAGTGCGCCATCTTGACGCCGTCCGTACAGCCGGAACCGGCAAGCCCGACAAGGTGTTCCGACCCGATGTTCGAGGCGAAAATGGACGCGCCGACGATAAACCAGCTAAGCGAGTTTCCCGCCAGGAAGTAGTCTTTGGTTGTGTTGCGGGACTTGAGAATGATCCACCACGCAAGTCCAAAAAGAAGCAAAAAGTAACCGGCGACTACGCACCAGTCGAGTGTCGTCAACGCGTTTGTAGCGGCAAGGGGGATAAAGGTCATGGCAATTAATGGGTTGAATGGGTTAAAGGGTTGGGATAGGGGTTAGGGAATAGGGAATGGGGAATAGTACTTCGCCTTCGGCGAATGTAAAACTACTCCCTATTCCCCACTCCCTACTCCCTTTTCTCTCCGAAATTGACTTATCGTCATTCCGGTTTGTTTATGGAAAAATCGGCTGAGATATCCTTCCGTTGCGAAACCGCAGGATTCCGCAATTTCTTTGACTCTCATATCCGTTTCTTTGATGAGTTGTTTGACGTGATGAAGCCGGGCGAGGCTGATTTCGTCTAAAACCGTTCTGCCGCGGATGGCTTTGAACTGGACTTCCAGCCGCCGCCGCGACACGCAGATTTCGTTTGCCAGCTCGCCGATGTTAATCGGCTGACCCGGGTTGATCCAGATTAATCGCAGAGCTTCCGCAACGACAGGGTCTGGAATGTCGAATCGTTCTGTCGACTGCCGGCTGACGACGTGCAGCGGCGCGACCAGGTACTGCTGTTTTTCTGTAATCGTTCCGGACATGAGTCCGTCGAGGATTCGGGCGGCTTCGTACCCGCCGGTTTCCGCGTCCAGGGCGACTGACGACATCGGCGGCGCGCACATCTGGCACATCAGCGTGTCGTTGTCTACCCCGATAACGGCAACGTCTTCCGGAACGCGGACGTTGAAGTCCTGACAGGCGGCGATTACCTGACGTCCTCGGACGTCGTTTGCCGCCATGACCCCAATCGGTTTGGGGAGGCTGTAAAGCCATTGTCCCAGCTGAAGGGCGTCGTCGCCGATTCTGTCTGACGTCCTGGGCGGCTTGTAACGATAAACCTTGTATCCTGCCTGAACGATTGTGTCGGTAAACGCCTTTTCGCGGTCGGTCGACCAGAGGACGTCGTTGATTTCGCCCACGAAAGCGTACTGGTTCAGATTCCGTTCAAGGAGATGTTCCGCCGCCATCTTGCCGACCAGCGGGCTGTTGACGAACACCTCAGACGCGTTTTTGAATTTGCCGCGTTTGCTCTTTTGCGGCTCGTATAAATCCAGCGCGACGAACGGCAGCCCGCTTTTCAAAATGGCTCGTTCCACCTCCGGGGTTTCGATTCGGGCGATAATTCCCGTCGCTCCCCACGTTCTGACGTTGGGAAACAGCTGAGCCAGGTCGCCGGGCGCCAGGTGTAACGACCACGGTCCGTTAATCCGGGCGTAGCGTTCGACCCCGCGAAGGATGGAGCGTCCAACTTCTCTGGACGTCTCAACCAGCAGGGCGACTCGAGGCATATTGACTCTCAGCGGCGAGGAGGCGGCGCGGTTGGGGACTCCGGATTTTTTCATCTGATTTGTTCGATTAACGGGCGGCTTTTCGAATCGCAATCAATTCTTTCATGACGGAATCCAGTGGCGGGTTCTTGCCCGTCTTGCCGAAGGCGTCGTGAAGGCTGCGATACAGTTTGTACAGTTTCGCGTATACTGCGACAGCGGCTCGGTTAGGCTTGTAAACGACGTCTTTGACGCCTGTCATTTTCTTTTGGGCGGCGGAAACCGTCTTGTACGCTCCGCCGGCAACGGACGCGACAATTGCGGCGCCCAAAGCGCACGTCTGGGACGAACGGCTGATCTTCATCGGGCGGTTGCAGACGTCGGCGTAAATCTGCATGACGAACGGGCTCTTTTCAGCGATTCCGCCGCAGTTGACAACCTCTTTGACCTTGACGCCGTACTCTTCCAGACGATTGATAATCGTCAGCGCGCCAAATGCTGTGGCTTCTACCAAAGCGCGATAAACCTCCGGGGCGGTCGTTCTGATAGTCTGTCCAACCAGCAAGCCGGAAAGCTCCTGATCGACGAGGATCGTTCGGTTTCCGTTGTTCCAGTCCAGAGCCAGCAGCCCAGTCGCGCCCGGCGCCAGTTTCGCCGCCTCGGCTGTCAAGTTGACGTGAGCTGACCCTTTGGAGTATTCCGCCGGCGTGAGATTCTTAACAAACCAGTTGAAAATGTCGCCAACCGCGGACTGACCGGCTTCCAAACCGTACATTTCAGGCAGAACCGATTCCGGGACGATGCCGCACAGACCGGGGATGTCTGCAATCGGGGTTGTCATGGGAGAAACCATGATGTCACAGGTGCTGGTGCCGATAGTCTTGACGAGCGTTCCCGGCTTGACGCCGCTTCCGACTGCGCCCAGATGGCAGTCAAACGCGCCAACTGCAACGGCGATTCCCGCCGGCAATCCAACCTTTTTGGCGATTTCCGGAATGAGGTCGCCCGCTTTGTGCGTGGCGGGAACCGGCTTGGTCGCGTACTTGAATTTAAGCAGCTTGGGAGACAGCGATGCGAGAAATTCGTCTGACGGCAGCCCGCCCCATTGTTCGTTGTACATTGCCTTGTGCCCGGCGGCGCAAATCCCGCGCGGGACTTCGTTCGGCTTGACCTGTCCGGTGATGTACCCGGGAATGAAGTCTTCCAGTTCCACCCAGGAAGCCGCCGCCTGAGCGACTTTCGGCTCCGTTCGGACACAGTGAAGAATCTTCGCCCAGTACCATTCTGCGGAATACGTCCCGCCGCACTTGGCAAGATATTTAACCTTGTATTTCGACGCCTTCTGGGTAATCTCCTGCGCCTCTGCGGTCGACGTGTGGTCTTTCCACAGCCAGGCGTGAGCGGCGGGGTTGTCTTTGAATTCCGGCTTGAGAGCCAAGGGCGTCCCGTCTTCGTCTACCGGAATGGGCGTTGACCCGGTTGTATCGACGCCAATTCCAACGACCTTTTCCGGGGCGAACTCGGCGCAGGTCTTCTTCGCCATCGCAACCGCCTTTTTCACAGACGTCAGAAACCCGTTGATGTAGTCTGCCGGGTTCTGCCGGGCGAGGTTGGGATCCTGAGCGGAAACGATAATTCCCGCTTCTCCGGTGGGGTAATTGTAAACGTTTTCGCCTACGGTCTGACCGTCGCGAAGGGAAACGACAATGGCGCGAACGCTGTTGGTTCCGTAATCAACGCCGATGGCGAACAGGCTGTCTGGTAATTGCTTTGTCATTTTAGGGAATTGGGAATGGGGAACAGTTAGGAGTGAGGGGTGAGGAGTTGACGCAAGCGGCATCTAATGCCATATAACTCGAACTTCCACGTAATCGTAATTATACAACAAAAAATTCCAAATTGCAATGCATTATTGCGCAAAAGTTCTTATTTTTTTGCGCAAGGCGGCGCCACTGCCGATTCGCCAAAAAAAATCTCACGCAAAGAACGCGAAGTTCGCGAAGAAATGATTGGTGGTCGCTTTGCGGCGGAAGCTTCCGAAAATTTTTGAACATGGAAAGCACGTCTGACCCGCTGGATCGCGGCTGTCTCAGCCGCCTATTTTTTTAAGCCGCAAAGAACGCAAAGAGCGCAAAGAACGCGAATAAATGGAAGACGGTAACGGAGCGAGCGTAGCAAGCGAAGTTACGCTTTGTTCGAATCACGCATACCAAAACGATGCAGCCGGAAACCTCCTCGGATCGCGAGCGAAGCTCGCCGAAGAAATCTCACGCAAAGGACGCAAAGTTCGCAAAGTTTTTTATTGGCGTCCGCTTGCGGCGGAAGCCTCCGAAAATCTTTGAACATGGAAAGCCCGTCTGACCCGCTGGTTCGCGGACATCCTGTCCGCAACAGAAACTTTTTGTGAGACGAAAGAAATCAGAGTTGATTTTCCCCCCCCTTGATAAAAAATCAATAAAGATAATAATACTATTATTAGGAATTATTCCCATTGTGAAAGTTTGTAACGCTACTATTTACTAAGGAGACTGCTGTAATGACTCGTAAATCGATTTTGAGCGCGTGTCTTTTTGTTTTAGCCGTCATTTCAGGCGTCTGTTATGGAGCAGAGAATTCAGACCGTCAGGCTCAGACCGAACTCGCTATTAGAAAGTTTGGTCAAGAAAACGTTGAACGTTTTGAACAGATGTTCCAAACGGAAGAGTTCGATTTTAAAAATGGTTTATTTAACGGTAATATTCTTCATTATGCGGCTTTGATTGGAGATTTGAACCGTGTTAAATTATTGGTTGAAAAAGGGGCTAACGTCAACGCAAGGGATTTTATAGGCGCGTCTGTTTTACATTATGCGGCACAGAGCGGTAATCTGGAATTGGTTCAGTGGTTGGTGAAGCATGGATCTAACGTCAACACAAAAGACGATGACGGAAAGACCGTTTTACATTCTGCAGCTTCAAGCGGAAACGTAGAACTGGTTAAATGGCTTATTGAAAAGGGGTTGGATATCAATAAAAAAAGCAAGGATAAAGAAACAGTCTTGCATTCTGCTGCCAAAAGCGGAAATCTGGAACTGGTTCAGTGGCTGCTTAAACAAGGATTAAATATCAATGCAAAAGATAAAAACGAAAAAACGGTCTTGCATTATGCTGCGGAAAAAGGAAGAATGAAATTGGTTCAGTGGTTCGTTGAACAAGGAGTTGATATTAACGCAAAAGATAAAGACGGATTCTGTATTATATTCCATGCCGCTTTTAGCGGAAATCTGGAACTGGTTCAGTGGCTGCTTAAACAGGGATTGGATGTCAATGCAAAAGGCAATAACGGAATGACGCCTTTGCATTACGCTGTGCGAATGTGGTGGAATCAGGAAGTAATTCAATTTCTGGTTGAGCATGGCGCGGACGTCAACGCAAAAAATGATAACGGAAAGACCGTCTTAGATTATGCATCCTGGAATCAAGAACTGGTTGACTGGCTCAAAGAACACGGTGCGAAGTAGACATCAGTCAAGAGGCAGCAGGCAGTAGACAAGAGGCTGGGAGAAATCCCAGCTTCTCCCAGAGATTTCTCAGCAATCCCCAGCAGTTCTCAGTTTTAGCCGCATCTTAATTACTCTATTTTAGCAAAGCTGTCTTTATTATCTCAGGTTCTTCTGATAAAATCCTACTTTAATTCAAGAAACGATTAAAGTTTGACGAATATATACGATAGTAACGGATTATGCCGCGGTATGTAAGTACGTATATTAATAAATAGTGCACGGAAGCAATGAACCACTACATTTATAAACGTTATTTTCGAATTGCGTTGGCAGCGCTGCTATTAACAGCGTTTGCCGCGGCGAATATTGGCTGTACCCCGTTCGATTATTACGACCCGACGCTGGAACAGCCCGCGCCCGCCGATACCGCGATTCCTTCTGAATTGGCAAAGGTTACGCTGCCGGCGTATCGAATCGAGCCGCCGGACGTTATATCTATTGATATTGTCAAGATGGTTCCGCTGCCGCCGTATCGTCTGGAAACGTTTGACGCTTTGGCGGTGAACGTTCTGGGAACTCTGTTAGATCAGCCGATTAACGGCGTTTATCTGGTCAATGCGGAAGGCTCAGTAGACTTGGGACCTGCTTACGGCACGGTTCGCGTTGCCGGCATGACAGTTGACGAAGCGAAAAAAGCAATCGTGAACCACTTGCAGCAAATCTTAAAAGCCCCGGAAGTGTCCTGTCAGTTAGCGCAGGCGTCGGCGATGCAGCCGATTTCCGGAAACTATCTTGTTGGTCCTGATGGAAACGTCAACCTTCGCAAGTACGGCTTGGTTCGCGTTGCCGGCATGACGGTTCCGGAAGCGAAGCTGGCGATTGAAAAGCATCTTACGCAGTTTTTCGACTCTCCTTCTGTAACGGTCGACGTGGCGGGATATAACAGCAAATTTTATTACATCGTAACTCAAGGCGCTTATCAGGGCGACAAAATACATCGCGTTCCGTATACCGGAAACGAAACGGTTTTAGACGCCATCGCTCAGACGGGCGGCATTTCTCAGCAGTCCAGCACAAACATCTGGATTGCTCGACCCGCTCCGAATGGTAATCAGTGCGCTCAGGTGTTCCCGATCAGTTGGGACGAAATCGTTCAGGACGCCTCAACGGGAACGAACTACCAGATATTCCCGGGTGACCGTGTGTTTATCGGCGAAGACCGCTCGATTGCCGCCAGCAACTTTATGCGTAAAGTTCAGGCTCCGTTTGAGGCGTTCTTTGGATTCATCTCCCTGGGTTCGTCAGCCGTTCGCAACCTGCAGAACCTTGGCGTAAGAAACGGTACGAGCTACTAATTTAGTTAGGAGTTAGGAGTGAGGAGTGAGGAGTGAGGAGTTACGCAAAGCGTTGCTCTCTGAATTTCCTTGCTCCTTATTTCAATTTTTTCCTTTTTGTATCGAACAAAATTTGTTTTTTGAGTATAATATAAATAGAAGCTTGGACGGCAAAGGGTCGTCTGATTATCGTTTACGTCATTTGCTAATTGCTAATTAAAATTCCCATGAAACATATTCCTTATTTATTGAAATCTTTCGTTTGCCGACTTGGCTTTTTGAGCGTGTTCGCTGCAGCGATTCTCGTCAGCGTTTCTGGTTACGGTCAGGATTATCGACGTCGCGGTCCGATGATGACGACTAATCCGGCGCCGTCGTATATGTCTCAACCACAGACTCAACCCCAGCAGTATACGCCGCCCGCTTCGGGAATTCAGAATCCTACTCAAATCAGAGGAACGACTCAAAGCATGCCGACTCAAGCGCAACCAACGGGCGCCAATCCCTATGGAACCAATCCCAACGGCGTTGCTGTTCCGACTGCGCCGAGCAATCCGTTTTCCGGCGTTTCCGCTAACCCGTTCCAGCCGACCCCGTCGACCGGGTACGGTTACGGTCCGAACGTAGCGCCGGCTCAGCCGACAATTCAGCGCAACCCGTTCCAGGTTCAGCAGTCAACAGCGCGACCTATTCAGCCGGCTACGATTGGCGGACAGATCAGTACTCAGCCGATTGCTCGTCCGTTTGACGATCAGCCCCCGCAGTCGCCTTATAGCCCGTACATGTATATCTATGCTGGACGCGGCGGCATTGGCGGCGGCGGCGGAGACAACTACAATCTGTTTGTTCGTCCAATGATGGAACAACAGCAATACAACAGACAAATGGTTCAACAGGTTGAATCGTTACAGCAGACAATTCAGCGTCAGCAACAGCAGATTCAGCAGCAAAACCGAACGCTGAACCAGCTTCAGCAAGAGGGGATTATTCCGACTCAGCCAAATCAGACGATTGACAATAATCCCAACAGCGCTCAACAGTACTTCAATCAGCAGTACCAGCAGTACTTCAATCAGCAAAACAGATAAAAGAAATTAATTGTAACAGGCGAGGAGTTCCTGTATAGGCTTCTCGCCTGTTTTTCTATTCCCTACTCCCTATTCCCTACTCCCTCTTTTCCCATGTCTATGCGTACCTGGTTGTTTTCTCGCGTTAATTACGAGACGTTTCATAAAATTCCGACGTCCAATCTGTCGATGAATCTGACGCGAATGCAGACTCTTTTAGACCGTTTGGGAAATCCGGAGCAGGGCGTGAAGTGCGTTCACGTCGCCGGGACAAAGGGCAAAGGCTCGACGTGCATTCTTCTGGAATCCATGGCGCGTCACGCGGGATACAAAACCGGTCTGTTTACCTCGCCGCATATTTTGCGTATTGAAGAGCGCATTGCATTAGGGGGAAAGCCGTGTTCTTCCGAGGACTTTGACGCCTGGCTTGAGCAAGTTCGTCCTGTTGTAGATCAGATGGACGCAGACGCGCCGGAACTGGGCGCTGTTACGTTTTTCGAGATTACGACCGCCATGGCGTTTTTGGCGTTCAAGTCCGTCGGCGTTGACCTGGCGGTGTTGGAAACCGGCTTGGGCGGACGTCTGGATTCTACCAACGTTTGTAAACCGATTGCAACTGCGATTACCAGCATCGGCATTGACCACGTCGCTATTTTGGGCGATACGGAAGCCAAAATCGCCAAAGAAAAGGCGGGGATTATCAAGCCGGGCGTTCCGGTGGCGATTGGACGCATGAATCCGGAACCCCGTCGGGTTATCGAGCAGACCGCCGCAGAGAAAAACGCCCCGATTTACGAAGCCGCCCGCGATTTCTCCTGGACGTATGCGCCAACGCCCAACGCCTTGACCGGCTTGCTGTCTTGCGGATCAATACAAAACGCCATACTCAACCTGCCGGGCGAACATCAAGCGGGCAACGCCGCAATTGCCATCCAATTGGTAAAAATTCTAAACGGCAAAGGCAACGGATTGCAAATCCGTGATTTAGCGGTTCGAGAGGCGCTGGCGTCTGTCCGCATTCCCGGGCGCATTGACGTCGTCCAAACAAACCCGATTACGATTATCGACGCGGCGCACAATCCCGACTCGTTTTCCAAACTGGCGGAGGCGGTTGCGCGCCTGAACTTGCCGCGGGAGAACTGCTGTCTGGTCATCGCCTGCGCGGACGACAAAGACGCTGTCCGAATGTTTCGTCTCGTCTATCCGTATTTTGGAACGTGGAGAATTACCCGATTCCAGAACAATCCCCGCTCCTGCCCGCCGGAACGGCTGATGGATCTTTTCAAACATCTGGAATCCGAACAGACGCTGGCGGGAAACGTCCAGCGCAACGACGTAGCCGCGTTTGACACGTCCGCCGCCGCCATTCAATCCGCTCAAGAAAAAAAGAACCGGCAGATGACGTGCATTGCCGGCTCGTTCTATTTGGCTGCTGAAGCCTATCCCGTATTAGAAGCGAATTCTAACTAACTGTAATTACGCTTCTGCCGGTTGGGGGTCTTCGGGCTGAGCTTCGTCTTCTTTCTTTTCATCTGATGGGTTCTTGCCGAACAGGAGGAAGAAGATGAACGCGGCTGCCATCATGATGGCGGGAACCATAAAGATCTTTTTCCAGTCGTTGGTCTGCGCTTGCAGGTATTCCTGACGCGTAATGCTGATTTCTTCCGCTTTGACGTCTTTTCCTGCCAGCTTGGACTGAACCTGAGTCAGCAGAGATGTAACAGTGTCTTTGGGAATTGTATTGCTCTTGTCAGCGGAAACGACGTCAGCCAGGTCGGCGGCGGTAATCTTGCCGTCTTTGGCGATAGAGGCGAGATCGACGTTTGCTTGAGCCGCTTTGGCAGCAGCCGCTTTTTCTTCCGCAGACTGGACGTACTGAGCCAGGTCGAGCTTGTTCCATGCGGAATTCGCCGCGGCGGGATCCGTCCAGGCGGGCAACGCGGCAGTCGTTTCAGCAACGGTATATCCTGTGATTGCAGGCGGGAACCATTCAACCAGATAGCCAGCCAGCAGATAGCCGCCGATCTGTCCGACGCCCAGCAGAATCATGCCGACAAAGCTCTGAACGGAGGCTTTCATGGCTTTAGGAGCGATCTTGTCGCCGTACATGTAGGAACCGGCATAGAGGAAGCTGTAGCAAATACCGTGAAGCAGCAAGCCGACCAAAGCAAATTCAAACGCGGATTCCATAAAGCAGACGTAACGCGCCAGCCAGGCGGCAATACCGATCAAAATGACGTTCTTCAGACCGAAGCGAGCTGCGAAAATCGGGAGCAGAGCCATGAACAGAACTTCAGAGAACTGGTTGAGCGTTGTCAGCGCCAGTCCGCCGGGATAGCCGCGCTGTCCGAGCATGGCGAAGCACGTTCCGAAGAACAGACCGCAGGCGGCGATGCCGGCAATCAAAATGGCAACGGCAAAGCAGAGGAATTGCGGCTGAGCCATCAAAGACCAGGCGCTGGGAGCTTTTTCGGTTGTGGTTTCTTCAGCAGCCTTGGGCGGCGTGTTGGGCAGCGTCAGGGCGTAAACTGCGAGAATCAAACTGCATACCGCGCCGACGTCGAAAAACTGCTTGGTATTGCCCGCGCCGAAGAACGCTTGAATAATCAGAACGATGACAATCCAGCCGATCGTTCCGAACATGAACACGCGAGGCGCGTTGTCTTTGTTGGGAACGTGTTCAAAAACAATCGAGTTGATAAGCGGAATGGTTGGCATGTAGAAAATACCCACCAGAATCAACGCGATCATCATAGGCATGAATTCTGTTTGTGAACCTGCATAGAACAACAAACCGGCGCAGATAAACTGCAAAATCGAAAGAACGTATTGTGCGGACAGGAACCGGTCGGCAATTCGACCGACTAACGGTGCGAACAGCGCGCCGATCGGAATGGCGGCGCCAACCCAGCCCATTTGAGGTCCGGAAAATTTAAGAACGTTCAACGCGTAACCGGTCAGGGCGAAGCCGTAAGTACCCCAGACGGCAAACTGTAAAAAGTACGCCAGGCATAAACGCGGATACGCCAGCGCAACGGATTTGGATTCTGACATGAAAACTCCTCAAGCGTCAGAAAAAGGAACTATAACTCCGAAAAGACGTTCAAATTCTGACTGAAAAAGTGGGTAAAACAGTTCTAAACCAATGAATATTCGCCAGACGTCAATTTTTAACGATTATCGAGTCCGAATTTAACGACTAGCCAATATCCACAATATATTAAAACAGAAATATCGGTTTTTGACAAGGCGGGAGAAGGGAAGATTTTCTGGAAAAAGGGCAAAATTTCTAAAAATATTTGGACGATTCGGGGGGTGTTTTAGAAAATAAAAGCTATGATATAATAATATAAAGATCAAAAGGCGAAAAGCGAGTTGGGAATACCGCTTTCGTCGGGCGACTGTTTTCCTATATAATTTCATGAAAACCCTACGATTGATTTATCTTGGCGTTATCCGTTTGTTGATGCCAGCGGCGCTGTTTGTTTTTATGGCGTCTGCCTGGGCGGACGTTGCGGTGATTTCCAACCGGATGGAAAAGGGCGTGGCATTCGTTGTGGCGCAAAAGGGCAAACCGCAGCAAACGGTTCGTCTGGCGTCGGGCGACGCGTACTCGTTCTTTTTCGACGGTCAGTCAGCCTTGGCGTTCAACGATGGACAGCAAAATCAGCAAGTTCCTCTGGAGCCGCAGTCCGTTTACTTTTTCGGGACGTCTCCGGAAGGGAACATGTTTTTCCAGAAATTGCCCATTACCGGCAACCCGGTCGGGGCGTTTCGCATGGACGAAAACGCTGCCCCGACTCTTAGCAGTTCCATTACGTATTCGCCGTTGGGAATGAAAATAATCGAAGTCCCGGTTAAAATCTACGTTGACGACAACGAGTATTCCAAGCAGAGCGTTTGGGAACCGCGTTTGCGAAAGAGAATCGACAAGGTCAACGAGGTTTACGAGCGGCTTTGCCATTTGCGGTTTAAAGTTGTGGGCGTTGGACAGTGGAAGTCCGACGACAACATTCACGACTTTATAACGTCCATGAAAGAGTTTGAAGCGATGGCGCCCGCTTACCCGGCGGCTTTAGCAATTGGGTTTACCAGTCAGTACGGCGTTAAGCCGGGAGTAGATCATATCGGCATGACGCGTCAGCCGTTCCATACGCACATTTTGATTCGGGAGTTTGCCCCGCAGTTTTCTGAAAACGAACGGGTGGAAGCTCTCATTCACGAGTTGGGGCATTGGCTCGGCGCGGTTCACAATCCCGATCCGCACTGTTACATGAATCCGACGCTGGCAGAAAGAGAGTCCCGCCGCGCCGCTTACGTCAAAACGTTCAACCCGATAAACGCGCTTTTAATCAACCTTTGGGCAGACGTTTGGTCAAACCGCAAAAACGGGTTGATGAACATGTCGGATAAACGCATTGAAGAGTTTATCGAGATCTACTCGTTTATGAGCAAGATTCCTCATACAGACGCCAATGCCGCGTCGATTGAAAAACTCTTGCTTGTTGTAGCTCAGCAGGAAAAAATCCGTCGTGAACAGATTCGCCGCGCCATGGGCGTTGTCAAACCGGTTTTGACCATGCCGGACGACCTGGACGCCTACGCCTCAACCATTCCGGAAATGAACGAAAAGCCGAAAGAGGAAGTTGCAGAGAATGCGACTCCTCCGCAAACGACTGCGTCTGAATCGCAGCCTGCAAAGCCGGAACAGAACGACGAGGTTGAAGTAGCTCAAACCCCGCCGTCGCGGAACGACAATAACGAGAACAAAATCGAAACGCCTGAACCACGAACCGAGACGCCGGAGGATAACAGCGCGAACGTTGCTGTGAATAACGCTCCGTCAAAGGGCGAAGACGAGGACGCACCACCCGCGCAGCCGGAAGCGTCTTCGGATTCGGTTATCGTTCCGTCTGATACAATGTCGGTGAATAAGGCTGTTCGATACGTCAGTCAGGAAATCCTCAACAGTATGGAAGGACAGAACCTTGATCCGAATAAAAACGAGTACGTCAACCATATAATTCGATCCGGGGCGGCGGCTGCGGCAAAGCTCCCGGAAAAACACCGCGTTCGGGCGTTTCTGGTTGCAATTGGAATGGCGATGGATTTATCCAATTCGATGAAAGTTCTGCCGATTGTCGGCGACCGCGTTAAGAAAATGGATTCCTACGACCTTCAGGTTCGGCGTGACGAATTGATTAAACAGTCCAGCATCAACAACCGTTCAGACTGGTCTCAGCATTTTGGCGTTTCCGCTGCGCTGTCAGCGCTCATGTCGCCGGACGCCGCTCGTCAGGCTGGATTAATAAAAGAACTCAAAGACGATTCCACGCCAGGCAACGCCTTTGACGTTGGCGACCTCGCCGCCGACATGGCTGGCTGCGCGTTTGCTCAACGATTGCTCGACGGCAAACTTGACCTCAATTCCGTTGCTCAATCGTTCGACGTTGGAAAATGGATCCCTGACGTTAAAGGGTACAGACCCAACCTCAAAAAGCCGGACAAAATCATGAAAGACATTCAAAAGAAAGTTGATGAGAAAATTAGGCAGTAGGCAATAGACAGTAGGCAGTAGTTAAACTCCTCACTCCTCACTCCTCACTCCTCACTCTTATAACCCCTAACCCACCGATTATCATGTTATCACTAGACAGCGTATACCGCGCATCGTACGTACTTAAAGAAGTCCTTCGTTCGACGGAACTCATTCGCGCTCCGAAACTCAATCCGGAAAGCGACATTTACCTCAAACCGGAAAACCTTCAGATTACCGGTTCGTTCAAGGTTCGAGGCTCGTACTACAAGATTTCTCAGCTCAGCCCTGAAGAAAAAGCCCGCGGCGTTATTGCGTGTTCTGCTGGCAACCACGCTCAGGGCGTTGCTCTGGCGGCAACGCGTTCCGGGGCGAAGTCGGTTATCTGTCTGCCGGACTGCGCGCCCATTTCCAAAGTCGAGGCGACTCGCGCCTACGGAGCGGAAATCTGCATGGTAACCGGCGCGTACGACGACGCCTACGAGAAAGCCCTTCAGCTTCGCGACGAATTCCAATACACGTTTATTCACCCGTTTGACGACGAACAGGTCATTGCAGGGCAGGGCACGCTGGGCTTGGAAATTCTCAATCAAATGCCGGACGTTGAGGCAGTTGTAACAGCTGTCGGCGGA
>CACXSS010000067.1 GCA_902770245.1 uncultured Planctomycetota bacterium
CTATAATTATATCCCCTTTTGAAGATATTTCAAGTAGTTTTGAATAATTCCATGAAACCGTTACTGATAACTCAAGGAGATCCCGCCGGGGTCGGACCGGAAATATGCGCTGCGTGCGCCGTTAAAGAAATGGTCAACCCGACAGACGCGCCGATTGCCGTTCTCGGGTCAGCGGCTTTGCTGAAAAAAGCGGCTGAGTATTCCGTCGCCCCGGCGGACATGCCGATTTTCGATTCCATTCCAGTCGTACCGTATCAGGAATTCGCCGCCGGTGCGGCAGCTGACAGCCCTGCCCTGATTGTGGACTTCGACAACGTCGACATGACCGAACACGCCCCGGGTAGAATTTGCGCCGAATACGGTCAGGCGTCGTTCGACTATATAAAGTCCGCAATTGACTGGACGCTTGAGGGTTTGGGCGCGGGCGTCGTAACCGGACCGATTCATAAAGTCGCGCTGCACCTGGCGGGCGTTCCCTTTCCCGGTCATACGGAGATGTTCGCGCATTACACCGGGGCGAAAAGCATCTGCATGGTTCTCAGCTCGTCTGAACTGACAACGGCGCTGGTAACGGCGCACGTGGGGTACAGCGACGTCCCGAAACTCATTACCCGGGAACGCGTTTGGGAGACGCTTGAAATCAACCGCGCCGCCTGGCGGAAGATTCTGAATAGAGAGCCGCGCTTTACGGTCTGCGGACTCAACCCGCACGCGGGAGAAAACGGCTTGTTCGGGAATCGGGAAGAAGAACTCGCTATCGCGCCCGCCGTCGAACAGGCGAAACAGGCGGGATACGACATCGTCGGTCCGATCCCGCCGGACACAGCGTTTATTCCAGCACGGAGAATGCAGACGGACGTGTACATCTGCATGTATCACGATCAGGGGCTGATTCCCATGAAAGCGTTCGGATTCGATACGGGAATCAATATCACGCTGGGCTTGCCGATTGTCAGAACGTCCGTCGACCACGGCACCGCCATGGACATCGCCTTCGGCTCAACGCCCGGCGTCAAACCGAGTTCCCTGAGCATGACCTGCGCGATAAAACTGGCGAGAAAGCTGGGGGATTCAGGCAGTAGACAGTAGTCTGGAAGCGTGGATGCCAAAAAGACGCAGCAGATAACCTCCACGGATGGCGCCCGCCCTTGGGCGCCTTTGCCGGTACAAGAAATAAACTCATTCGTAGAACAATAGCTCCGACCTGCTGGATCGCGGCTGTCTCAGCCGCCGAAGAAATCTCACGCGAAGTTCGCAAAGTTCGCGAAGTTTTAAAAAACAAGGCGAGCCGGGGTGCGAGACGCCCGAGCAAATCTCACGCGGAGATGCGGAGGCGCAGAGGATGTTCGCGAAGTTATAAAAATTTCTTTGCGATCTTTGCGTTCTTTGCGGCTTAAAATTCTTCGGCGGACTTCGTCCGCGACCCGGAAAGGTTTTCGGCTGCGGCGCAGATTATTAGCGGGGCTTTGGACAAGGCGACGCCTGGGGGCGCCGCACTCCCCGACCTCCGATATCAATCAGTCGTACACTCTGTCGACGTTTTTGTGTTCCTGGAAAATTTTCAGGGATTTCTCGAACAGTTCGTTGCCCTTGGGCGTGGGGAACTCTCGCGTGCAGCAGCCCAGGCAGAAGGTGTCCTGACCGCAGCCGATTGACGTGCCGATGTTGTCAACGGGCAGGTATCGGAGCGAGTCGGCGCCGAGGTCTTTCGCCATCCTGTCGAGAACTTCCGGCGTGAACTCGCCTTTGTATCCGTCTTCCAGGAAATGAGGGGCGAACAGGTCGCTCAGCAGCGACATGTCAACGCCGTAGAAGCACGGGGCGATAATCGGCGGGCAGGCGATTCGCAGGTGAACTTCAGCCGCGCCGCCCACTTCTCGCAACATTCTCATCAAAGCGCGAATTGTTGTAGAACGAACGATGCTGTCGTCAACCAAAACGACTTTTTTGCCGCTTAAAACGGTGGGCAGAACCGAGTATTTGCTTCTCACAGCGTAGCTGCGACCTGTGTTGCTCTGAATGAATGTGCGACCGGCGTAACGGTTTCTCATCAAACCTTCCAGACACGGCAAGTGGCGCACGTGAGCGTATCCAGCGGCGGCGGCTTTGGCGGTGTCCGGAACCGGAACGACGATGACGTCGTCTCCGCCCTGGAGGATGCCAACATTGTCTTCGTTTTTGCCCAGAATTCGTCCTGCGGCTTCACGCGCCTGATAGACGCCCAGATTGTCAATTTCGCTGGCGGCGTTGGCAAAGTAAATCCATTCAAAGAAACAGCGCTTTTGCGGAACCGGGTCTGCATAGCGTTCAATTTTGTAGCCCTTGGTATTGACGATAATCATCGTACCGGGTTCCAGGTGGTTGATTTCACGGAATCCCATATTTCGCAGGGCGATGGATTCGCTGGCGGCGGCGAACAGACGTCCTTGAACCGCCCAGCACAGAGGACGAAGCCCCAACGGGTCGCGAGCGACGAACATTTCTCCGCAGCCGTTGATAAAGGCGATGTTGTATGCGCCGTCAAACTGTTTGTACACATTCTTCATGACTTCGACAAAAGACGGTTCCGATTCTCCGCGCAGAGCGTAAGAAAGGGTGTGCATCATGATTTCTGTGTCGCCTTCAAGAGTAATGTGATAACCCTGTTTGGAAAGAAGCTGTTCGCGAAGTTCAGGGTAGTTTGCCAGAGTGCCGTTAAATGCAAAGGAGAACCATTTCCAGAGCCGTCCGTGATGACGTTCAAAAGGTTGAGCGTATCGCGGGTCTTCCTGTCCGCAGGTGGCGTACCTTGTATGGCCGATTCCTGCTCGCCCGGCGTACTCTTTCAAAATTGCCTGAAATTTGCCGGGATGGGAGACGCGGAACACTTCATTGACCGAACCGACGTCTTTGTACGTGTCCAGAATTTGCGGACGGTCGGGATCGTAGGTTGTAATCCCCGCCGCAAGCTGACCCCGGTTTTGCTGATCGCACAGCATTTGCTGCAGCATAGGGGTGATGTTGTTGTTCGAGACCATGGAGCTGGCGTCGCCTTCTGGAGCGACAGCCTCATCCATCCAATAAATCGCTGAAACGCTGCATTCGTGATCAATGCGTTCTGACATAATGATTCCCATTGGTTGGAGTGCATGGGGAAAGATTGGACGCCTGAGAAAGACGCCGTCTTGCGTCCGGCTGAACCCGTTTTACCGCGAACGCTTCAGCCCCCCCGATTGCAAGATGAAAATATTTTACACGACGACCCGATTTTGTAAAGAGAGGGGGGAGAGATTTTTTTAGGCAATAGGCAGTAGGCAATAGGCGCTAGGGAGTAGGGATAGATTCTTTGAAGCGCTTGCGGAATTACTCATTACTAATTACTAATTGAATTCCCCCCCTTGCTTTGTTTTGACTTTTAGTATACAATAACCGGTATATAATATAAATATAGTATTCTAGCAAAAAAGCTCATGGACAGTCAGCGCGAACGAATTCAGGACGACTTGCGCGGCGTTATCGAAGGAACGGTCGATTGCGACAATTCGACAACGCTGCTGTATTCAACTGACGGAAGCATCCATCAAATGCTTCCGATTGGGGTTGTTTGTCCTCGTCATTGGCGAGACGTCGTTCAAGTTATCAACTACGCTAGACAACACGAATTGAGCGTTCATCCCCGCGGCGCCGGCAGTTTTCTTGCAGGCGAATCTCTTGGCGAAGGGCTTATTCTGGACTTCTCCCGATTCATGCGCCGCGTAATCGGCATTCAAGACAATATCATTCGCGTTCAGCCGGGCATTGTTCGAGAACGGCTAAACGACAGCGTACGTCCATTAGGATTGATCTTTGGTCCAGACGGCGGCAACCGGCTTGCCTCGACTATTGGCGGACAAGTCGCCGTCAATTCCGCTGGCGGAAGCTGGCTCAAATATGGCGCGCCTTCCAATCTTCTTATTGGGATTAGAGCCGTTCTGGCTGATGGAAATCTGGTTCATTTTGATAAAAACTCTGCTCAAAACGCCCCGACGGACTCTCCGTTGGCTAAACTGACTCAGCGGCTAAAGCAAGTTTATGAAAAACACGCCGCTCTTATTGACGCCACGCCCGAAAACAGTTCTATTCATCATGCAGGCTACAATCTGACGGCTTTGCGAAATGGAAACATCAACTATTTGCGGCTTCTTGCCGGGTCGGAAGGAACGTTAGCGGCTTTTACGGAACTGGAATTTCAACTTCAACCAATTCCCCAAAACAGAACCGCTATTCTGTTTTTCTTCGATTCGATTCGGAAAGCCGCCCTGGCGGCGAAAGAAGTCATTCATCAGAAGGTTGATTCCTGCGATCTGATGGACAGACGGCATTTGCATCTGGTTTCTGAACTGGACGCCAGAATTAATCTGCTTATTCCCCGCGAAGCGGAAGCGGCGCTGTTGATTTTCTGTTCTGCCGATACGGAGGTCGGCATCCGCGCTGAGCTTCGGACGCTGAACGAGCATTTGTGTCTGTATAACAATTGGGCTTTTGCGGAAAACTATTCCTATGACAAGCACGAGTTGGAAATCTACAATCTGATTCGCAACATCATTCAGCCAACGCAAAACGAAACTCGTCTTGTCAATCCGGTTTCATACATAGACGACGTAACTGTTAACCCTCACCGGCTGGACGAATTCCTTGCAGAACTCCTTGCTCTGATGCAGTCTGAAGGAGTCAGTTCGTCGATATTCTGTCACGCTCCGCAGGGACAGATGTGCCTCCATCCGCTTCTGAATCTTCATGAAAAATCAGACAGGGCAAAATTGCTCTCGTTTGCTTCAAAGTATTATGATCTGGCATGGAATTACGGAGGTTATTTGGGTCGGGAACACGGCTGCGGAATCAGTCGTTCGTATTACCTCAAACAGCAGAGTCCTGAATATTACGAAGTATATCGAGACATCAAACAGGCGTTCGATCCTAACTGGATTTTGCAGCCCGGCAAAATTATCTCGCCCGATATGCCGCGTCATTTGCTCAACATCCGCGCCGATCTGGAAATACCAACAGAGGTAATTCTGCCGCCTGTTAAAGAAGATAAAAAAGAAGAGAATCACGAGAAAGAAAAGGAAGATTCCGACATCGTTTCGCCGCCGGAAACGATGGAAGACTTAACCGTTCTTCAAATGGACTGGCGTCAGGATTTGGTTCTTAAAGACAGCTTTACGTGCAGCAATTGCGGTTCCTGCCGCAGCCAGGACGCTTCTCACCGCGCCTGCCCGCTGTTTCGTCTGGAATTGAGAGAGCCGATCTCTCCCCGAGCAAAGTCAAATCTCATCCGCGCTTTAACGCTTCATCAGCTTGATTTAACCGAAATTCTCACAGACGAAGTTAAAAACATTCTCGATCGGTGCTTTAATTGCCGTTCGTGTCAATATGAATGTCCGCATCAAACGCCAGTTCCTCAAATGATCCTGCAAGCTCGCAGCGCGTACGTTTCCGCCATGGGGCTTAGTTTTTCCGACAAGCTTATTGCACAGTTCGACAAACTCAGCCGATTGGCAATAGCGTTTCGCCCTCTTGCCTTAGCTGTGCTCAAGTCACGTTTCGGAAGATTCTTGCTGGAAAAGACGTTGGGAATCGCCTCTGCCAGAAAAATTCCGCCGATTCCATCGCGATCCTTTTTAGACGAATACTCTCAATTTGACATTCGCAATCAGGACTATAATCCAAAGTCAAACGTCAAACGAGTATTCTTTTTCGTATCAGCTTTTGCTAATTACCACGACGTTGCTTTGGCAGAAGCCGCTATGAAAATTCTGCAGTTTAACGGCATAGACGTCTTTTGTAGCGTTGACCAAAAACCCTCTGGTCTATCCGCCTTGACAATGGGAATGAGAGATAAAGCCGCCGCACTGGCAAGGCACAACGTTAACATCATGGCAGACGCCATTCGCGATTCCTGTGACATCGTCTGCATTGAACCGGCAGATACGTACTGTATTAAATACGAATACCCGATCCTGTTAGACAACGAGCTGGATTCCCAGCTGGTTTCAGAGAATATCTACGATCTGAGTCAATACCTTTGGTCGCTCCATCTCAAAGGCGTTCTCAATTTAAACCTCAATCCAATCAACATGACTATCGGCTATCATGCGCCTTGTCGGCTTCGCGCCCTGGACATTGGCTATCCAGCAGTCAATTTACTGCGTCTCATTCCAGGTTTGATTGTTGACGTCATTGAAGCAGGCTGTTGCGGCATGGCGGGGCTTTACGGTTTTCAGGCGAAGAATTATTATAATTCCATCAAGATTGGAATGCCGCTGATTAATCAGCTCCGCAGAACTAATATTCAGGCCTCAACTACAGACTGCTCCAGCTGTCGAATTGCAATGGAGCATAAATCCACAAAACCGTGCATTCATCCGATTAAAATCCTCGCCTTCGCGTATGGAATCATGCCGGAGATCGCTGAAACCCTTCATCGTCCAGCGCTTGAAAATGTTTTGTCATAGATTTGACGCCCTGTTTAGTATTTATCCCTGTTTTGAAATATCGTTTTCGGTCAGTTTGCTGAGATCTACAGCTCACAATTTTAATTGAAATGTTCCTGCCTGTCATCTTGGAACGCTTTCCGCCAATCATGGAGTAATCAAAATGCAAAAACAATTTGACCTGACAAACAAAAACGCCTGGGTAACAGGCGCAAGCGTCGGAATCGGACGCGCCTACGCAATCGCGCTGGCAAAAGCCGGCGCCAACGTCGCCGTTGTAGACATTGACGACCGAACCGGTGAAAAGACGGCGGAAGAAATTCGCGCCCTGGGCGTAAAAAGCGTTTTTATCCACTGCAACGTCTGCAAGCCGGAAGAAGTTGACGCTATGGCGGATAAAGTCGTCGAAACGCTTGGACGTCTGGACATCGCCGTCAACAACGCCGGCATCGGGATTCTCGGTCCGGACGAATCGTATCCAATCAGCGATTGGGAAAAGGTAATCGGCGTCAACTTCACCGGTTCCTGGCTTTGCTGCGCGGCGGCTGCCAGAAAGTTTATCGCTCAAAACAAAACAGACGCAAAACCGCTGGGCGGAAAGATTATCAACACCGCCAGCATGTCAGCGCGTATCGCCAACTGCAACGCCTCGTACGACGGCTCCAAAGGCGGCGTGGTCGAAATGACCCGCGCTCTTGCCGCGCAATGGGGACGTCACAACATCAACGTCAACTGCATCAGCCCAAGTTATATTCTGTCGCCCATGCACGCCAGCACTCCGGTTGAGGTCAGAGAACGAATCCGCTCTCTGACGCCCATGGGATACATGGAACGTCCGGAAGACCTGGCGGGACCGTTGGTCTTTTTGGCGTCCGACGCGTCCAACTACGTTACCGGCGTTGACCTGCTCGTTGACGGCGGACACACGCTCAACGCCTGGCTGACCCCGCTGGGCAGAGACGTTCCGCCGCGCGTTTCCCCGGAAGAAGAAATCCAGTCGCTGGTTCACGACATGAACGCTCTGGAAGTTCCCTGTAACGAAGACGGAATCAATTTCGATTACCATCCGGAAATCGCCAACGCCTACAAAGCCGCGTTCGGAATCAAATAAACGTAACAAACAGAAATGAAAACAATATCATGGAAGCGGTTTCAAGCCGCATTGGAAAACAAGGAAAGAGTCCTCATCACGTCGCACGTCAACCCGGACGGCGACGCCCTGGGCAGCGAACTGGCGGCGGCGGAACTTGTAGAATCCTTCGGCTGCAAAGCGAAGATTTACAACGTCTCGCCCACGCCCGGCAATTTGACCTTTTTGGATCCCAGGGGGAAACTGTTCCGTCCGTGGACGCCCCGCTGTACGGCATCCTGGATTCGGAAGAACTTCGACGCCGTTCTGGTTGTCGATACGTCGTCGCGATCTCAACTGGACAAGGCGGCAGACCCGATTGTCGATTCCGGCGTCCCGCTGATTATCGTTGACCATCACACCGTTGGGGACTCGTTCAACGCTTTGCTGTTTTCCAATCCCGAGGCTGACTCGACGGGGTTGCTAATCGCTCAGGCGTTTGACAAACTCAAAGTCCCGATGTCGCCCGCCGCGGCGCAGGCGCTTTTCACAGCGATCTGTACAGACACCGGCTGGTTCCGGTTCCCGTCTGTTACAAGCGCAACATTCAGTGTAACAGCAAAACTGGTTGCTGCCGGAGCTGTCCCATCTGTCTTGTACGCTTCCCTGTTCGAGAAATTCCCGTTCGCCCGGCTGAAAATGATGGGCGTTTACATGAACAACGCTCAGCAGTATTTTGACGGCAAGGTAATTCTCACGTTCGCCAAACGTTCCGATTTTGAACGTTACAACGCCAAGCAAAGCGATCTGGAAGGCGTTATCAACCAGTTTCTGACCGTTGCCGGCGTTCATGTTGCGGTTTTGCTTTCCGAACAAATCAGCACAGACGGGAAACCGTACGTCAAGGCGAACTTCCGCAGTAAAAGCGACTACAACGTCGCTCAGTTGGCAAAGACTTTTGGCGGCGGCGGACACGTCAAAGCCGCCGGCGCGTCAATTTACGGGATGTCGCTGGAAGAAGCGGTCAATCAGATTTTGAATAAACTCAGCGAGTCGTTTTAAGTTGCGAGTTGGCGCTGATTCCAACTCCTCACTCCTAACTCCTAACTCCTAACTCAAACAACCATGTTTTGGGATAATAAAATTATTGTAATAACAGGCGGTTCCAGCGGGCTGGGCAAAGAACTGGCTCAGGCGTTTGGAAAGGCGGGCGGAAAAGTCGTCATCGCCGCACTGGAACCGGAAATTGTAGACGCTGCTGTTACAGAGCTTCAGCAGGAAGGAATCGACTGTTCCGGAATAGCGTGTAACGTTACATCGGACGAGGACGTCGAAAAGCTCAAGAGTTTCGTTCTGGACAAGTACGGCAAAGTTGACGTCCTGGTCAACGTTGCGGGAAGAACAGATCGCGGCAAGATGCTGGACTGGACGGCGGACAAGTTCGAGAAAGTCATGAAGCTCAACTTCTTCGCCCTGGTTCGCGTAACGCACGCGTTTCTGCCGGAACTGCTCAAAACGCAGGGACGAATTATCAACATCGGGTCGCTGGCGTCGAAATCGGCGTCGCGCTGGACAGGCGCGTACCCGACGTCCAAACACGCCGTCGCCGCGTACTCGCAGCAATTAAGATTGGAACTCGGCTCGCAGGGATTGAAAGTCCTGCTCGTCTGCCCCGGTCCGATTGTCCGAGAGACGGAACGGCTTTATCCGCTAGAGGGCTTGGAAGACTTGCCGGAATCGGCGCGGCGTCCCGGCGCGGGAGTAAAAGTCAAAAAACTCGACCCGAAAAAGCTGGTCGCCGCCATTCTCAAGGCGTCAGAAAAAGGACTTCCGGAACTCGTCATGCCCTGGAAAGCCCGACTTCTCTTTGCCATCCAGCAACTCTTCCCCCGTCTGGGCGACTGGCTGGTTCAGAAGAATACATGAGATAATAAAAACAGACGCGAAACGTTCCTTAAGAACTGCGTAGCGGTTCAATATTAGTAGCAGTGGGTTTTAACCCACGGAATTTAAGAGATACGAAATATAAACATCGACAAATACTCTTTTTCTTTCCCGGCGCGGTAGCGCTGAGAAAGAAAAAGAGGTTGACTCGAACGAACACTCACGTTTAACCGCTAACGCGGTTTTATACCAGAGAACTAACGTTCTCGGCTTGCCATTGTCTTTCGGTTTGGCTAACGGAGAATGTCCTCACGGAAAGTCTGTTAAATTATCTTTTAAACGTTGCGAACTTTGCGTGGGGTTTTAACGAATAAATGGTATACCGTATTCATACAGAAGAAACCATTTATTACAAGAATATGATGATTTGAGAATTTCGTTCGAGATTTGTTGACGTTGGATTCATTTTCATATCTCACTACAAAATATATCATGCAATATAATTACGACTATTTTATCAGTTATTCTCACGCTGACAACAAATCCGAGGATGGCAAACTAGGTTTTGTTGATGAGTTTGTGAATAAGCTACAAAACTCAAAGCAACATCAGGAGTTATTCGGAGGAAACGTCTCAGTTTTTTTCGACACGACAGAAATTCATAGCATGTCCGACTGGGATAATCGTATACGATCCAGTCTCGCTCATTCGCGTTTTTTCATTGCGCTTTTGTCGCCGAATTATTTCAAAAGTAGATACTGCGCCAAAGAATTTAACTGGTGGATGCAACACGAAATGCACCGTCGTATTCTGGGAGAGGGAACTGCTCCTATGTTGATCGTTTCTGTTAATGATTTATATAATTCCAATGTGGATTCAATCTCCGATATTCCAAAGGATTTACTAACTGAATTTCCAAACTGGGTCAAGCAACTTCGTCAAATCCAATCGGGATCTGACTTTGACATGCGAGATTTGGAACGTACGAAAATAGATAAGACGCTCCAAGCATTATGTCTGGCTATAAAAGATAAGGTCTTCAAGCAGAATATTGCAGAGCAATCCCCTATTAACGCGAATTATCCAAAATACAACGAAAATTTCGTCGGTCGGCGTGAGAATCTTCGCTTTTTGCGTAAAAATCTTAGCGAATCAAATACTACTGCAATCTCAGCAGTCAACGGTTTAGGGGGAATCGGAAAATCGGAGTTGGCTCTTACCTATGGACATGCCTTCGCGTGGGATTATGAACTTGGGCGCGTCTTTGCCAAATGCGAGAACAAAATTTCACTCGACAAAGCGCTGCTTTCTTCTGGAATTGCCGAAATGCACGGGATAGAACTGAAAGGAACTGATGAACAGCAACTTACATTATTATATAATGTACTAAAAAGAAAGATTAAAGTAATTGAAAAACGAAATATTGAGAATGGTGTCGACAAAACCCTTGGGGCGCATATTCTAATCATTCTGGATAACGTGAATCTGCTTAACTTGATTTCTCAGGAAAACATGGACAAAATTCCCGATTTTTTCCATGTTATCATAACAACCCGTGAATCTTTCAACGATTTTCCACACATTCACACGGAACTGGTAGACCGACTGAGTGAAGACGAATCGGTCGAACTACTGAGCAATCTCCGTTCTTTCGGAATTGATCCACAAGAAGCAATTGCTGCACGAAAAATCGCCAAGCTACTAGATGGTTTTACTCTGGCAGTCGAGTTGACTGGAGCTTTCCTGAAAAGATCTCCTCGTGTTACATATCAAAAGCAATTCGAACGTCTGAAAGCAGATATCTCTGATACAATGCAAACAATGGTAGATAAAACGCAAAATCTTCGACGACATCAGGCGGAATGCATCTCGAAAGTTCTGGAATCTACAATTTCTGCTCTATCTTCTAACGCACGCAAAGCTCTCAATTTCGCTGCTCACATGTCCCCCGATGCTGTTGCGCTGGGCTGGATTCCAGAATTTCTTGATCTTGATGAAGTCGAAGGGTGGGAAGTTATTGATGAGTTAACCGGATACTGTCTGCTCACACCTTTGGAAAGTGAACCAAATCTCGCCCGAATTCATCGTTTAGTGGCAGAAACGGTAAAGCAGGATATCTCAGAAGAAACTCAAAAGGAAATCGTTTCTATAATCCGAAAAAAATGCAACGAACTACTTGAAAATGACAAAACTTTCTGGTATTCCTCTAAGAATTCATGGAATATAACGCCAGTTTCTGAATTCTGCATGATACTCGCGAAAAAATGGACTGAAGAAATTTCTGAGGAAGAAATAGATTGGAATCTTACGTGGATGCTTAATACTATTGGAAATATACTCAATCTCCTTGGAAAAATGATTAATGCAAGGGATATGTTCGATCAATTATTTGAAATCGCTGTAAAACGTAGGCATAATTTTCCTTCAAACGTAGGTATTCAACGGGATTTGAGTATTTCCTTTGGTAACCTTGGTGATTTTTCAAAAAACATCGGAAATACACTTGCAGCGCAAAAGTGGTACGAGAAAGCTCTGGAAATACACAAGCGACTTATCGAAATAATACCAAATGAAGTTTGGATATATAAGGGGTTGAGCGTTTTGTACAATAGATTTGGAGATTTGGAGATAGTTATTGGAAATACCGCAACCGCCCGGGTGATGTACATTCAGGCTCTGGAAATCAGCCAACAACTAGCTAACATTATGCCGGATGACGTCAGTATTCAGCAAGATTTAATCGCCTCATACGAAAAACTTGGCATATTGGAGAAAAATGTCGGAAATTTATCCGCAGCTCGAAGGTGGTGTGAGAAAGCTTTGGAAATTGAAAAACGACACAATGAAATAGTACCAGAGAACATTGATGTCCAGCGAGAATTGAGTGTTTCATATTCAAACTTTGGCGATTTTGAAAAAGCTAATGGAAACATAAAGACAGCGAGGGAGTGGTATGAAAAAGCTATGAAAATATGTCTGAGTCTTTCATTAATGCTACCGGAGAATGTTCAGAATCAACAAAATTTGAGTGCATCATATGGGCGACTTAGCGATTTGGAGAAAGTTGCTGGAAATAGAACCATTGCGCGAGATTGGTGCGAAAAGGCATTGGTTATAGACCAGAATCTTTCTGAAAAAATGCCCTATAGTGTTGATGTCCAACGAAATTTGGGAATTCGGTATCAACAACTTGGCGATTTGGAAAAAGACGATGGAAATACATCTGTCGCGAGAGAGTTGTTCAAAAAGGCTCAGGAATCCCTCCAACGGGTGATTGATATAACACCAGAAGATGTTTTTGCCCAGCGGATTTTAAGTTTTTCACTCACAAGCCTAGGTGATTTGGAGAGAGACTCTGGAAATATAGATTCTGCCCGAGAAGAGTACAAAAAGGCTCTGATAATTCGCCAGTATCTTGCCGAAAAGACGCCAGAAAACCTTGGTGCCCAACGGGATTTAGGTAGAGCATACGTAAAATTAGGCGATTTAGAGTTTGAATCTGGAAGATCTACCTATGCAAAGACTTGGTTCGAGAAAGCTTTGGTAATTGATCAGAGGTTAGTTAAACAGATGCCAACGAACGTTGGTTTCCAGCGAAATTTAAGCGCTTTGTACGATCGACTCAGTCAAATAGAGGAAACATCTGGAAACACAGTCATGGCGAGAACTTGGTTTGAAAATGCTCTGAAAATTAAGGAGCAACTTGCCGAACTAATGCCGGAGAGCGTTGATATCAAAAAGGGGTTGTGTGCTTCATATCTTCGACTTGGCGACTTCGAAATAGGTATTGGGAAAACTGCCATTGCTCGAACATGGTACGAGAAGTCTCTTTATATTGCACAGGTGCTTGCTAAAAAAATGCCCGAGGATATCTGGACTATGCGGGGGTTAGTTGCTTCATATTTAAGATTAGGCGATTTAGAAAGAGATGATGGAAACATTACCGATACACGAATGTGGTATGACAAGGCGCTAATAGTCCTTAAGCGGGTATACGAAAAGATACCAGAAGACATTCAAGCACAAAGAGATTTAATCATTTTACAAACAAAACTCGCCCAAATACAGAAATAGTTTTGGTATTTCATTATTTCACAATTAAATTGTCTTTATTTTCATAAGAACTTAAACAATTATCAAAAAACGATTTCAACAATATATTCAAAATCGATTTTAGATAAAATTCAAAAAAGTTAGAAATAAGTCCTTGAAAAAAGAATTAGAATCGTGTACAATAAAAAACTTGTAGAAGTGATTAGGTTGAGAAATGAATCAAAAGGCATCGCACAGTTTCAGTAACGTCTGCTGAATACTGTCAACTAATCAAGCTAAAATATTTCCTATTAATTAAAGGAACTGACAATGAATGAAAACGCTACTAGCCGTTCTTCCTTCAAGTGGGACGGGACAATAATCAGAAAATTCATAGGCAAAGAAAAGGAAGTGGTAATTCCCGAAGGTGCGACGGAGATTGGAAACTGGGCATTCAAGGACTGTAGTTCCTTAACATCTGTAGTAATTCCCGAAGGCGTGACGGAGATTGGATCTAAAGCTTTCTGGTTGGTTGTAAGGCATTGAAGGAATGGTTGATTTCCTCATCACATCCTTATTTCAAAAGCGATGGAATCGGTTTATTAACAAAAGATGGGAAAAAACTGATCGCATGCATCGCTTCTACAAAGAAATACCAGATTCCCGAAGGGGTGATAGAAATTGGAGGCTGGGCGTTTTATGGCTGTAAATCCTTATCCTCATTGATAATTCCCGATGGGATTTCAATAATTGGGAAATGTGCGTTCTATGGCTGTAGCTCCTTAAAGGCTTTGATGATTCCTGAAGGTACGACAAAGATATGTGAACAAGCATTCCACGGATGCAAATCCTTGAGAACCGTAGTAATCTGCAGGGGTGTGTCTGAGATAGGAGAGGAAGCGTTCAAAGGCTGTAGTTCCTTAAGATCAGTATCAATTCCCGACAGCGTGATAGAAATTGGAGACAAGGCATTCCAAGACTGTATTTCCTTAACTTCCGTGTCAATTCCAGAAGGCGTAACGAAGATTAAATACCGCACGTTTTTTGGTTGCGAGTCCTTATACTCTGTGTCAATTCCAGATAGTGTGATAGAGATTGGAGAAAGCGCATTCTGCTATAGTTCCTTAAAGTCCATAAATTTTCCCGAAGGCTTACAAATAATCGGAGATGGAGCTTTTAGTCATTGCAATTCCATAAAGTCCGTATTGATACCCAAAGGAGTAACAAAAATAGGAAACAATGTTTTTTCTGGTTGTGATTATATAAAATCCTTGACTATTCCAGAAGGAGTAACGGAGATTGGAATCGGTGCGTTCCATAACTGTAGTTACTTAATGTCACTGGTAATTCCTGAAGGCGTAACGATAATTGGAAAATGTGCTTTTAGCAACTGTAATTCTTTAACTACTGTAACTGTTCCAAATAGTGTAATTGAGATTGGACAAGGAGCGTTTGCTGATTGTAGTTCATTAACATCCATAACGATTCCTGAGAGTGTACAAAAGATCGAATACGGTGTATTCGCAGGCTGTACAGCGCTGAAGGATTGGTCTATTTCCTCCGCACACCCATATTTCAAACGCGACGGGGTCGGCTTACTGACAAAAGACGGAAAAGAACTTGTTGCTTGTCTTCCGTCTGCAAAGGAATATCAGATTCCCGAAAGTGTAACGAAGATCAGAGAATCTGCTTTCGATAACTGCACTTCCTTAACTTCTGTTACAATCCCTGAAGGCGTGAATTTGATCGGACATAGCGCGTTTAGATATTGTATTTCCTTAAAGTCTGTTATCATTCCCAAAGGAATAATGAAAATTGATGAGGCAATATTCTATCACTGTAGTTCCTTAACGTCTGTGGTAATTCCAGACAAAGTGTCTGAGATTAAATGGGGAGCGTTCTTTGAATGTAGTTCCTTAATCTCTGTGACAGTTACTAATAACGTGAAGTGGATTGAACACGATGTGTTCGAGGAATGTCCAAAATTGACTATTTATGCTCCAGAGGGATCAAAAGCCGAGGAGTATGCCGAGGAAAATAATATTCCATTTCAGGTTAAATAGATCTGTGTGAGACGATGTTCTTTTGTTGCGATCTTTTTCCCGTGGGTTTCACCCACGGCTAGAAACATTGAACCGCTAACGCGGTTCTATACCCGAGAACTAACGTTCTCGGCTCGCCTCTTATCTTTCGGTTTGTCTAACGGGGAACTATCCTCACGCAAAATACGTCACGTTATTTTTAAAACTTTGCGAACTTTGCGTGAGGTTTTAGGGGCGGCTGATACAGCCGCGATCCAGTTGGGTCGGAGAGGTTCTTCTGCGAAAGGGATTTTTCTTGTACAAGCAATGTGGCAGGGGACTGCCGAGCGCCAGCTCATCCATGTGCGTGCGCAGGACAAATGTTTCGGTTCGCCTGACGGCGAACTGCGTAATTCCGCTCCCGTTGGTCGCTTCATTACCGCCTTTCATTTTCATCCGGGGCTTACTCGCCTTGTTTTTTTAAACTTCGCGAACATCCTCCGCGCCTCCGCATCTCCGCGTGAGACATTTTCCGGGCGGCTCTACGCACCCCGGCTCGCCTAAGCGTAACTTCGCTCCCGTTGGTCGCTCCGTTACCGCCTTTCATTTTACGTTCGCTTCGCTCACTCTCGCCTAATTATTTCTTAATCTTTTCTTCGATGAACGCGGCGACTTCGTCTTTCTTAACGCGGGACTGCTCCAACGTGTCACGGTCGCGGACGGTAACAGTGCCGTCGACGAGGGTTTGGCTGTCAATCGTAACGCAGAACGGCGTGCCGATTTCGTCCTGACGGCGATAGCGGCGTCCGATAGCGGCTTTTTCGTCATAGAAGCAGGGGAAATGCTCTTTCAGTTCCCCGTAGAGTTCAGCGCCCAGTTCCGGCATGCCGTCTTTGCGAACCAGCGGCAGAACGGCGGCTTTGTACGGCGCCAAGCGCGGATGAAGACGCAAAACGGTGCGGGACGTCATGTTTCCGTTTTCGTCCGGCGCCTGATCTTCCTGGAACGCCTCGCACAGGAACGCCAGCGTCGCGCGGTCAGCTCCGGCAGACGGCTCGATAACGTGCGGAATAAAGCGTTTTTTGGTTAAGTCGTCAAAGTAGGACATGTCCTTTCCGGAACCGCGATGTTTCGGCTTGCCGTTTTCGTCCAGTTCCAGCGTCAGCTGACCGTCTTTGGCGACCAGCTTGCCTTCCATGTGACTTCTCAAGTCAAAGTCGCCGCGGTGAGCGATGCCTTCCAGCTCGCCGAACTCGCCCGGCTGAAGGAACGGATAAGAGTATTCGATGTCCGCCGTGCCGGTGGAATAGTGAGCCAGTTCTGCCTGTTCGTGGTCGCGCAAGCGCAGACGGTCGCCCGACAGTCCCATTTTCAGATACCATTCGTAACGGCGATTGCGCCAGAATTCGTACCACTGACGCGACTCTTCCGGCGGGCAGAAGAACTCAATTTCCATCTGCTCGAACTCGCGGGATCGGAACGTGAAGTTTCGCGGAGTGATTTCATTTCGGAACGATTTCCCAATCTGACCGACGCCGAACGGGACGCGAACGCGGGTCGAATCAACCACGTTGCGGAAGTTGACGAAAATCCCCTGCGCCGTTTCCGGACGTAAAAACGCGGCGTTTTCTTCCGTACCCAGCGCACCGACAATCGTCTTGAACATGAGGTTGAACTCGCGCGGTTCGGTCAGCGTGCCAACGTGTTTCGCTTCCGGAGCCAAGACCTGGGAGAAATCGTCCAGCGTCGTCAGAGAGGTTAAATCAGACGTAAACTTGAGTTCCCCTTCGTCTTTGGCGCGGAGGTTGAAGAACTTCATGGCGCGGCGATGGATTTCCTGTTCGGCGTCTTCCGCCTTCGGGTCTGCGGTAATAAACGCCTTCTGTCCCTTGCATTCCGCCCAGCGGCCGAGCATCTGATCGTATCGGTATCGACCCTTCGTTTCGGTGCAGTCCACCATTTCGTCGTGGAACAGGTCGTAATGCCCGGAGCATTTCCAAACCTGCGGGTGCATAATAATCGAGCAGTCCAGACCAACCATCTCAAACTTGGACGGCGCGCCGGGCATGAGAACCATCTCGTTGTGAGACTGAACCATGTCGTGCCACCACGCTTCCTTGACGTTCCGCTTGATTTCGACGCCCAGGGGGCCGTAGTCCCAAAATCCGTTCAAACCGCCGTAGATTTCGCTCGACTGGAACAGGATTCCGCGGCGTTTGCAAAGCGTTACCAGATTTTTCATTTTATCGGGATTGAAGTTCGATTCTGTTGACATGATTCTAAGTTAGTTAGGAGTGGATATTTAGGAATTGACGCGAAGCGTTCCGCTAGAACCGCTTTAGCGGTTCAATATTAGTAGCCGTGGGTTTTAACCCACGGAATTAGGAGTGAGGAGCTGGACGCTGACTGACTCATACAATCAGGGACTCCTCAACACAGCAATAAGTCTTGTTATTATTCCATAATTATATAAAAAGTCAAGTAGTAGCGGCGAGGCGACGCTCCCAGTCCGCGCTGCCGCGCGAAATGCCAATAATCGCTCCCGTTGGTCGCTTTCACTAATAGCGATTCCCATTTTCTCCTCTATTTTGAGAAAAATTTAAAAAAAGCCCCGTCTCTACTTGACAATTCCCCAATCTTGACTTAAAATAATATAATATTATTAATAAGAAGATAAAAATTCGTCTTCAAGCAAGGAAAATTATGATTTATAAAACAGCGTCCCGATTTGGATACGTTCTCGCGGCGATGGCGGTTGTCGTCGCGGCGGCGTTGTCGTTTACAGACTGTCAGCAGATGGATATTCATTCCGGGCGCGTCCGTTGGGCGAAGGAAATCTTTGGCTTGCCGATGATCTATTTTTACGAGCAGTCCTGTTTTGCCGATAAGGTTGAGCTGTTCGACATGCAAACGGATTCCAAAGCCGTCTGGGTTACGGATTCTCGCATCTCCCCGTGGTTCACAATCGATAACTCGCGCAATCAGTTTTACGGTCTGGTCTGGAACTGCAACATGGCTTGCCGGTTGATGGATTCCAACTACGTTTCCGTTCAGGGACAAAAGACGTACATCGCCTATACGCTTCAGCAGCTGGCTGAAAAACAAAGCTCCGCATCAGAGACGTTTTCCGCCCGCGATTTAATCGACTTGTGCGGCGGGGTTATCAGCGTTCAGGAACAGGTTGTCAGCATCCCCCTCACGCCGGACACCGGCAATTTGCTGGAGTATTACATAGAATCTCAATACGCTCCCCTGCTGGAAGAGAATTTTTATTACCCCAATCGAGAAACAAGAAGCAAGGCGTCGCTGTTCTAGTTGCGAGTTGCGAGTTACGAGTGGCGAGAACAACAACGAGTAGCGCTTCGCGTAAATTACTAATTACTAATCACTAATTACTAATTACTCTATGCCAGAATATATTGTTCGATATGGAGCGATGCGGATAGTCGGTATTTTTACCGCGCCCGCCAAGTCAGAATACAAGCACAACGAGTACGTCATTGCGCGTACGGAACGCGGCATGGAAACCGCTCAGGTTCTGTCGCTCATGCGTCCGGAATACCAAAAGACGATGGAAGAGCTTGCCAAGCTCAACAAGCTCGGCACGCCGCCGCACGGGAAAATCGTCCGACCGATTAACGAAGAA
>CACXSS010000068.1 GCA_902770245.1 uncultured Planctomycetota bacterium
AACGCAGAGACCGCAGACTACTCGCAGAATACGCAGACGGGCTGGGAATGTGGCGACGACGCCAACTACGTTGTCTACGCCACGATTCCCGCCCGATTTATTTTTATATAATAAAATTGAAAGTATTTTTAAAATTACAAGCGGACATCGTGTCATAGTCCGAGAATCGGGCGTAGATGACACACCGACAGGGTCGGTTCCCAATTGGACGTGGGTAGCGCCGAAATCAGCTTTTTCGGAGGCAAAACCTTGTCCTTCTGCCCGCGCGGCTTCGCGCCGCTTGCTTCTGCGCTCTCTGCGAGGAGTCTGCGTACTCTGCGTTCAAAAATAAAAACGTTTTATTTCCGCAATACCTGATTTATCACACCCAAAATCAAACGTTGTCCGCCGTCGGGCAAACGAATCCGTCGCGGTACTGGCGGGTAATCCACTGGTTGGCTTCGTCGGCGCGGTCGCCTGTGAAGACTTCCTTTTCCGGGTCGAAGGTCAGCATCGGTCCCATCGAAATCGGGTATTTCTCCAAATCGACGCCGTTCTTTTCCAGGTGTTTGACAGTGCGTTCCAGGGTTTCGACGTTGTCGTCGAGCGATTTGACGTTCTTCAGAATTTCTTTCGCGTCGTCGACGGAAACCTTGTTGTTTTCGCCCAGATAGTAGCTCGTGTTCGCCAAATGCGCGATAGCGGCGGAAAGATGTCCGCAGCGGGCGGGCGCGTGGAGGCTGGATGCATCGCGGGAAATAACGGCGTTGAGGAAATTGCCGTAATGGTCGCCGCCGCCGTTGAACGTTTTAACAGGGTTGAAGTCCTTGTCAAAGACAGTCGCGTTGGTATAGCTCGGATTGCAGATGTATCCTTCGGTTCCGTAGAAAATAACGCCGATCTTGCCGCCTTTGTTTCTGAAGAGCGTGTTGGCTTCGTCGTCGTCGGAATTGTTGACGTCCAAACCGCGGGTTTCAAAGACGATGCACTTCTTGCCGTAGTCGTAAATGGCGACTTCCGTATTGGGCGTGTCGCCGGCGTCGACGTAGTTGGGATCTTTGCGTTCCGCCTGATAGCCCAGACGTCCGCCGTAGGCGATAACGGCATTGGGATGGCATTCCAGCCCCAGACCCCAGCGGGCGATGTCCGTCTGGTGAGGTCCCTGGTTGCCGCTGTCGCCGTTGCCGTACAGACGCTGCCAGTGCCAATCGTAATGGAACTGCGGACGCGTTACCTTGGGCGTTGTAAACGGCGCGGGACCAGACCACAGGTTGAAATCGACGGTGTCCGGAATAGCGTAGTCGCCCAAAGCGCCGATGGACTTGCGGCGTTTATAGCAGAATCCACGAGCGAAGTTGACTTCTCCGATTCCACCTTCATTGATGAACTTGACCATGTCGATCAACCCCTGGCTGGAACGGCACTGGGTGCCAACCTGGCAGATCCGATTGTACTTTTTCATCGCGGCGGTAATTGCAGCGCCTTCGGAAACGTTGTAGCTGACGGGTTTTTCCACATAGACGTCTTTTCCAGACTGCATCGCCCAAATGGCGGCAAGACAGTGCCAGTGGTTGGGCGTGGCGATGGAGACGCAGTCGACGTCTTTTTTATCCATGATTTCCCGAAGATCTTTGACATAAACCGGACGTTTGCCCGTTCGTTTTTCAATCTGATCGCAGCGATCGTTACCGGCTTTTTCGTCGCAGTCGCAGATATAGGAAATCTGAACGTTGCTGCGTCCGACGTACCCGTTGATGTGGTCGCCGCCGCGTCCGCGAACGCCGATTACCGCCATCGACAATTTGTCGTTGGCGCCGGTTTTCTCTTGCGCCAGAATCGGTTCTGGGTTAACAGCCGCGCTGGCGGCAATAGCAGCCGCGGTTGCGAACATGCTGTTTTCTAAAAATTCTCGTCGATTCATTTTACTCATGGGTCTGATTTTGTGTTAAAAGGGGAGGGAAAATGGGAGTTCCGTTCAAGGAATTCAGACGTCAATTCCCCAAAAACGTTTTATATATTTCTTGTATTCTAACCGATTCGAAAATAAAAAGCAAGAGACGAGAAAAGTTTTTTTTGGAAAAAATCGGCGGTTTTTGAGTTAGGAGTTGTGGAGTGAGGAGTTAGGAGTGAGGAGTTAGGAGTGAGGAGAGAGGAGTTGAAATGGACGAGCGCTTTGCGTCGGGGAGTGCGGCGGCTTGACGCCGCCTTAACCTGTGTGTTACGAAAATCTCTATGAAAACCGATTGTTTACGTTTCGATCATCCCCGTAAAAAAGGGAATTCACGACTCGTTGGACAAGGCGGCGTCTGAGGACGCCGCACTCCCCGAAATTTACACATTCTTTCGTTTTCGCCAGTACATCAACCCCGCAACCCCAAGCGCCAGCAGCGCCCACGTCGACGGTTCAGGAACGGCGTTGGCGTCTACCGTTGCGGAAAGAACGCCCGTCGTTGCGTCGTAGTTCATGTCGATAAGGTACGATGGGTACAAAAGCGTCGCATCGCCGAATGAACTAATATTGGGCGAAAGCTGGAAGCTAACCTGCTGATTCGGTACAGGGGAGGCGCCTTCTGCTAACGCCAGAGTAACAAACGACCCTTGAGCGAAATCTGTCGTTCCCGAAACAATAAGGGAGTCAGCGCCCGTTTCGTCGAATTCCAATAACAGCGTCGAACCCGGATTGAGGGTAAAATCGCCTGTAATTTCTAATGAACCAACTGAATTGCCCGGCGAGAACGTTGCGGTTGTGAAACTGTCATCGACAAGTTCGCCAATTTCCAGCGTACCTGTGAAATACTCTTTCATATCCAGACGACCGGAGGAAACAACAAAGCTTTGAGCGTCAATCATGTTTTCTGCGGCGGCGTAAAGCTGAAGCGTTCCGTCGCCGGTCTTTTGGATTGTATCAGCTGAAATCGCCCCGATGTATTTTGTCTGGCGGTCGTTATTGAGCGTTAAAGAGCCATTGACGTTGATATTTCCAGCTTCGCCGGAAAGATTATTGAGCGTTACGTCTTCAGTTCCGAATGTAACCGTTCCAGATGTAACTTTGAAATAGCTGTTTTCCCCCATCGTTATGGAAGGAATATTGACAGCCGTTTCAGAACTGTCGTATGCAATTTCCAGCTCGGCGCCTTCGCCAACCGAAACAGCGCCAGTTCCCAGAGCGCCAGAGCCGGCTAGTTTGAGCGTTCCGCTGGAAATAGTCGTCCCGCCGGAATAAGTATTGGCGCCAGACAGCGTCAGCGTTCCTGAACCTTCTTTTACCAAATCTGCCGCTCCGGCAATAGCCCCGGGAACGTCCAAATCGGTAGACGAATTGTATTTGAATTCGTTGCTAAGCGTCAACGTTCCAGTCATATCATCCATAACGCCGTCCAAATACTCAAAAGAATTAAACGATTGAACATAATTGTTCCAGTTGATTCTTCCGTTTACAGCGTGAATGTTTGTTGAGCCATTGAGTACATTGTCAGATTCTAAAGCCAATCGTCCAACGTCGCTGCTTGTACCGACATTAAAAGAGCCTGTATAATTAGAAGCTGTATAACCATCTTTAAAAGCCAAATATCCAGAACCGGTAAGCGTAAGCGTTCCAGACCCGGAAAAAGACTTAAAAAGATTCCAACCGCTCGAAGAAATAAACGTTGAATCGCCCGTTATGGTTACGCTGCTTGCGGGAATCGTGCCCTGAGGAGCGCTCAGAGTCGCATTACTGAGAGTTAAAGCGCCAGTACCGACAGCATTAATATTGGACGCAATCAACGACCCCTCAGAAATTGTCGTTGGTCCAGTATACGAATTGGATCCGGACATCGTCAGCGTACCGGCGCCGGTCTTTTTTAATCCGCCGCTTCCTTTAACAACGCTGGCGATGGTAATTGTTTTAGCGGAATCCGCATTGAAAATGGTCGAGGTTGCTTCTGTTGTACCTGTAAGCGTTATCGTCAGATTATTCGCCCAGGTATGACTTGCAGACGCTTTGACCGTGCCAGAGCCCAAATTGATTTCAGGAGCGATTGCACTGTTATAACTGCCTTTCTTTTTGATATAAGTAACGCCTTCAGAACCCAAATTCAATGTTCCGCCAGTAAGATTGAGATATCCTTTTCCTCCCAACTTTTTATTAACGGTTTTTCCGCCTGCTGAAAGGTTTATTCCCTTTATGTTAGCTTCTCCGCCGGAAATGTTCAGTTTTGCATAAGCGTCCCAGCCAACATGAGCTACCGCATTGGGGATATTCAGAACGCCGCCGTTCAAATTGTATGCAGAGGGGTAGTCTTTATTAAACCAATGTCCAATTCGAATTGCAGAGTCTCCAGAAGTTGTTATAGACACCGTCCCACCATTCTGAGTAACAATGCCTTGTGCGCCATCGGCTTCAGCTAACCAAAAATTTCCCGTAACCGTAAACGTTGCGCCTTCGTTGATGATTATGTAAGACGTTTTACTGTTGCAGTGGGCGAGACTTCCAGCCTGGACGCTGCCATTAATAATTGCAGTTGATCCGTTGCTTGTGGTGTTTTTAGTTGCGAAAGAACCAAACGAATTGGTTGTGCCTGCAGCAAATTCTACGGTATAACAGTTCAACGTAAAAGCGCCTGTTGTAGAAACATTTTTAGAAAATGTAATTGGAATGGTTACTGTCTGACCTGTATCAGGATCGGTTTCCTGATGAAGCGTTGGCGTAGCTGCCAGATTGGAAGATGAATTGACAGCTTGATCATAGACTCCATAGCCGGTAAACGTATTATTAGAAAAAGTAACGTCTGCCATAGAGTTGGCAGCCAGAACAAAAAGCCCTAAAACAAGAATCGCCAGGGTGGATGTGATATGCAGTTTCAAAAAATTAGCCATTATTTTACTCCTTCTGTTGGGTAAAACTGGTAAACGGTTATGTAAACGACTTTTGCTCTGGAACGCCCGGGACAAAATAGGTAATCGCTTTTGTACTAGTATAATATTATACAATAGTTTTTACAAGTTTAAAGCGGGGAAAGGGAAATTTTCTTAGAATATTTTATTAAACAAGAAGATGGAGAAGATAGAGGATAGGCGCAAGTGAAAAAATGTATATTTGCGGTTCAGAGTGCAGCGCCTTTAGGCGCTTTTATATCAGTACAGCCGCGAATTTCAAAAAAACAATAATCGCGCCAATAACGTATGAACATTTCAGACGATGGAAATATTTTAAACTTCAAACGTTACTGGCGCGAGTCGCGGTGAGATTATTCTCAACGTTTTTTCTGGAAAAGCGACGACAAGCCGCAGCTCTCCATAAAAAGACTCTGCGTTGTTACGTTTCACGCCTATTTTGCAACCAGTTCTTTGGCTTTCTGGACGGCGGAGGAGGCATTGAGAGTATAGGCGTCAGCGCCGATTTCGTCTGCGAATTGCTGGGTAACAGGCGCGCCGCCAACCATGACGATCGTTTTGTCTCGAAGTCCCGCTTCTTTAAGAGCTTCTATAGTCGCTTTCATCTGCGGCATGGTCGTCGTTAATAGAGCCGACAGGCAGACGACGGTTTTGTCGTGTTTTTTGGCTTCTTCGACAAAGCGTTCCGGGGCGACGTCGACGCCGAGGTCGTTGACTTCAAACCCGCCGCCTTCCATCAAAGACGCGACCAGATTTTTGCCGATGTCGTGAAGGTCGCCCTTGACGGTTCCGATTACAACGTACCCGACCGGCTCGCCGCCCGACTGTTTCAGCAGCGGCTGAACGATAGACAGCGCCGCTTTCATCGCGTTGGCGGACATGAGCAGTTCCGGAACGAAATACTCTTCCTCCTCAAACAGACGCCCGACTTCGTCCATCGCGGGGATCATATATTTATTGATAATCTCTCCGGGTGAAACGCCCTCGTCGATCGCTTCCTGAACCAGTTCTTCCGCGTCGTCGTCTTCGCCTTCGACAATTGCTGTAAAAATGTCTTGCAGTTCCATAAATAATTAATAATGGATAACGGTTTGAAGTAAAACACTCGAAGCAAAAATCCGCATTGAGACGAATTGCAAATTCTCTGCATCCTTGCTCATGCAAATCGTTTTCATTATACAGTATATAATTAATTAGTCAAATCCCCATTAGAGCAAAAAAAGAAAATTTTTCTCCCTCTCCTATTGACAGAATAAAATAATTGGATAAATTAATACTTATTAGAGGATAAGTTATGAACTCAAAACAGGAAAAGAACGAAGACGAGTCAATTGGCTCCGCGCTTTCAACCGGTTTGTACTGGTCGCACAATATTATTTCCGCGACGCTGGAATTCGTTATTTTTCTGGTTATTGGGTACTACCTGGACAAATACTTTTCCACAAGTCCCTGGCTTTTGCTTATTTTCGGCGGAATCGGCATGTTTGCCATGTTTCATCGAATCTTGCAAATTGCCAAAGAAGCGGGGAAAGAGCATGAGTCCGGGAAAAAAGATGAATAATCAATGGGAAAATCCATAACCATATTTGCCGTAATCGTTATCGTTTTTTGGACGATAATATTATGCGCTGTCGATCAGATGAACTTCAGCCGTCCCTTTTTAATGGGGTCGCTGACCATTGCGGCAACGTCGTTTGCGGCTTTGATTATGGGGCTGTGCGCAGTCGGCTTGGAACCCATAAAAGCCTACCCCTGGATCATGGGCGGACTGGCTGTAGAAATGTTTATTCCACTTATTTTGTTAATTTACGCAAAATTTTCGCCAAACCTACTGGAAAATTCTGGAGATTTGGTTATAATAATGAAATACTTCCTCGCGTTTTTCCCTGTTTGTCTTATTTTGGAAAAGACCCTGGTTCTGCGCGAGATACATTCAAATAACACAACGGATACAAAAAATGAGCGCTGAGTATAACGCAACAGAACACGTTCAAGACTCATCGGTATTGGAACTCCCGTTTGGAACGGAAATTCACTTGCCATCCTTCGACATCCCGGTTCCGGATTGCCTGCAGTCTGTATTGGGAACAAGCATTCACTTTGGAACCAAGTACATGTGGCTCGAAGTAGTCGCATTTCTTCTTTGCTGTTTGATCTTCATTCCTCTGGCGCGCAAAATTCGCACTGGAGAGCCTGTTAAAGGACGTTTCGCCAACCTCATGGAAGCCATGGTCATGTTCGTCCGTGACAACATCGCCCTTCCCAACATTGGCAAAGAACACACAAAAGAATATTTGCCGTTTTTGCTCACGATTTTCTTCTTTATTCTGTTCTGCAACCTGCTGGGTCTTGTCCCGTGGCTGGGCAGCGCAACAGGCGCGTGGGCTACCACCATCATTCTGGCGATTTCCACGTTCATTGTCGTCAACTTCGCCGGTATGAAACAAAAAGGCGTTATCAAGTACTGGGTCGGTCTTTGCCCACACATGGACATTCACTGGACTTTGAAAATCGTCCTCGTCCCCATGCTTTGGCTGCTTGAATTCATCAGCTTGCTGATTAAACACTTCGTATTGAGCGTTCGTCTTTTGGCGAACATGTTCGCCGGGCACCTTGTCTTGGCGGTTATATTAGGATTTATTTTCATGACGGCTGGAAGCGCGATTTGGTACGGCGTCATGCCCGCCAGCGTTTTGGGCTGCGTTTGCCTTAACCTGCTTGAACTTTTCGTCGCGTTTTTACAGGCGTACATTTTCACGTTCCTTTCCGCCCTGTTTATTGGCTCGGCGATGAAGGGGCACTAACCCAAATAGAAGTAGTATCGATTTTAAGAGCGCCGCATGAGCCGCCGAATTTATCGGCTTCATTTTCAACGGCAAAAGAACTTTGCCCTTGCTCATCTAACAGCCGTCGCCACGAATCGAATTTATAATTTATTTTATCCGTTAGTTGGAATATTCCCTCGACAGTCGTTGAATTCGGTATTCTGACTTAGAAGAACACAGGAGATTTTATCGTGTCCAATTTTGCAAAACTTTTTGCGTTGTTACTGGTTGTTTTCGCCATTTGCGCTCCGGCGTTTGCTCAGGAAGCCGCTCCGGTTGCTGATCAGCCCGCTGCCGCCGCTGCTGAAGAAACCGCTGTTGCCGCTCCGGCTGCTAATAAAGGTCTTCAGATTGTTGGCTGCGCTATCGGCGCTGGCATTATCATTCTCGGCGCTGGCTGGGGCATTGGAACTATCGGTTCCAAGGCTGTCGAAGGCACCTCCCGTCAGCCGGAAGCTGGTGGATCCATCATGACTCAGATGATTATTTCCGCCGCTCTTATCGAAGGCGTTACGTTCTTCGCTTTGATCGTTTGCTTCCTCGGCCTCAACGCCTAAGATACAGAACAAAGGCTGGCGGTTAGAGTCCTTAAATTCTAACCGCCGCCGTTCGACCAACAAAATTACGGTATTTCATTAACCCTGCCCCTATTCGGTGTAATTATGAAGTTTCGAACCATATTGAGCTTGGCTGTTGCCTCTGGTTCTGTATTGTTGACAGACGCTGTCTGCCTTGCAGAAGAAGGCGGATCAGTCAACCCCCTGGCTCTTTCGAAAGACATTGCTTTCTGGACGGCTGTCGTGTTCATTATCACGCTTTTGGTTTTAGGCAAGTTCGCCTGGAAGCCGATTGTTGAAGGATTAGACAAACGCGAACAGGGCATTGCAGACCAAATCGCTCAGGCGGAAAAGCTGAACGAGGACGCTCAGAAAACTCTGGCTGATTATAAAGCTCAGCTTGCAGACGCCAAGGCTCAAGTTGCCTCCATGATCGACAGCGCAAAACAGTCTGCTCAAAAATCGGCGCAACTTATTGTTGACAAGGCAAAAGCCGATGCTGAAGCGGAAATGAAAAAGTCGAAGACGGAAATTGAACTGGCTAAAAAGGAAGCCATGCAGCAGCTGGCAGACAACGCCGCCGATTTGGCTCTCGTTCTGGCTGGCAAAATCTGTCAGAAAGATTTGGATAAAGCCGCTCACGCCAAGTTGATCAACAAAGCAGTAGAGAATTTTCAAAAACAAACGCTCTAACGGGAGAAATCAACCATGTTAGATACTCAAGCCATTGACGCCCGATACGCTGCGGATTCCAATCCGGACGTATCCGCTGATCAAATCGGACAGGTCTACGCGCAGTCGTACATCGGCGCGTTGGACAACAACCCCGAATTGGTCGGTCAGGCGGTCGAGGAGTTCGATTCCTTCCTGACGGCGTATTTTGACGCCAATCCCAAATTCGAGGAAATCCTGTCCAGCAGACTGGTTTCCACCGAAGACAAACTCGACATAATTAGTCGTACTGTTACAAGCGGTTCCCCAATGTTTGTCAACTTCCTTAAAGTTGTCGCCAAACATGAACGCATGGATTGCCTGCGCGCAATTTATCGTCAAATGTACCTTCAGTACGAAAAGATGATTCAGCGTCTTCCGATTACGATTACAACGGCGGTTGAGATTACAGACCAGGAAGCGGAAAAGATTGGTCAG
This sequence comes from uncultured Planctomycetota bacterium, assembly GCA_902770245.1. Lineage (GTDB taxonomy): Bacteria > Planctomycetota > Planctomycetia > Pirellulales > Thermoguttaceae > RUG11551. The sequence goes on from CACXSS010000068.1 coordinate 9,386, forward strand.
TCGCTCATCGCGCAGATTGGCGGAAACCCGATTATTCAGCGCAAGGTAGACCCGTCTTTAATTGGCGGCGTTGTCGTTTGCGTGGGCGATACGGTTTACGATGGTTCCGTCGCTACGCAGCTGAAGAGATTGCGGGAACGAATCACAGGTAAATTTTAGGCGGATTGAACGCATTCAGTCTGTTTATTATAACGTTTAATTTTACTAGACATTTTTTGGAGCTGATATGAAATTTAAAGCGGACGAAATCGCTTCAGTAATTCAGCAGGAAATCAAGCAATTTGAAAGCCGAATCGACGTTCGCCAAGTCGGTCGGGTGCTGGAAGTAGGCGATGGTATTGCTCAGGTCTACGGCTTGTCCGACGTAATGGCGGGCGAAATGCTGGAGTTTGACTGCGGCGTAACCGGATTGGCGTTTAACCTGGAAGAAAACAGCGTCGGCGTTATTATTCTGGGCGACTACCTGAAAATCAACGAAGGCGACGAAGTCCGCACGACGGGACGTCTGCTTTCCGTTCCGGTTGGCGATGCAATTTTAGGGCGCGTTATTGACCCGTTGGGAAATCCTCTGGACGGTAAAGGTCCAATCGCAACGACGGAACGACGGCCGGTTGAAACAACCGCGCCGGGCATTGCAGACCGTCAGCCGGTTAAGGAACCTCTCCAGACTGGTATTAAAGCGATTGACGCCATGACCCCGATCGGACGAGGTCAGCGTGAATTGATCATTGGCGACCGTAAAACCGGTAAAACCGCCATCTGCATTGATACGATTATCAATCAGAAATCGACGGGCGTCAAGTGCTTCTACGTTGCCATTGGTCAGAAAGACTCAACAGTCGCCAACCTTATTGATACATTGACTCGCGAAGGCGCGATGGAATACACGACGGTCGTCGTTGCCGGCGCGTCGTCTCCGGCTCCACTGCAGTACATTGCTCCGTACGCCGGCTGCGCCATGGCAGAATACTTCATGTACAAGGGCGAACACACCTTGTGCGTTTACGACGACTTGAGCAAACAGGCTGTTGCGTATCGTCAGCTGTCTTTGCTTATGCGCCGTCCGCCAGGACGAGAAGCTTACCCGGGCGACGTCTTCTACTGTCACAGCCGTTTGCTGGAACGATCTGCCAAACTGTCCAATGACCTTGGCGGCGGTTCTTTGACGGCTCTGCCGATTATCGAAACTCTGGAAGGCGAAGTTTCCGCGTACATTCCGACCAACGTCATTTCCATTACCGACGGTCAGATTTACCTTCAGCCGGACTTGTTCTTCCGCGGTCAGCGACCCGCTATGAACCCCGGTATTTCGGTTTCTCGAGTCGGCGGCAACGCTCAGGTTCCCTGTATGAAAAAGGTAGCCGGCGGTATGCGTTTGGACTTGGCGGCGTTCGCCGAACTGGAAGCGTTCGCCCAGTTGGGAACTGACCTTGACCCGGCGACTCAGCAGCGTCTGGACAGAGGTTATCGAATCAACGAACTGCTCAAGCAGGGGCTTTGCCATCCGATGCATGTAACAGATCAGGTTATCAGTATTTACGCTGTTACCCGCGGTTACGTCGACAAACTGGAAGTGAGCAAGGTTCACGACTTTGAAGAAAAACTGCTCGCGTTCGTCCACACGTATCATCAGGATTTCTGGGACGGCTTAACCGCCAACAAGAAGATGGATTCCGAAACGGAAACCGCTCTGAAGGCGATTATCGACGAGTTCGTCAAGCAGTACGAATAAAGAGTTTGTTTGGCTGTCAGCTTTGGGATAAACCAAAAACGTCACATGGCTGACAGCGTCCGACAGGCAATTTAACTATCACGTAATTTAATATGGCAAAAGCAAGAGCATTAGACAGACGGCGCAAGTCCATTCAGAGTACGCGCAAGATTACCCATACGATGGAGTTAATCTCAACTGCGACGTACCGCAAAGCCATGGACCGCGCAGTCTCCGCGACGGCGTATACAAATCGACTCACCGCCATGGTTGGTCAGCTGGCTCGCGCTGGTTTGGAAGTTCAGCATCCGCTGCTGCAAAAGCACGAGAATACTGAAAACGTCGTTATTTTGACGTTGACTTCTAACCGCGGCATGTGCGGCGGATTCAACGGAGCTGTTTTGCGTTTAGCCGCCGCTCGATACAAGGAACTGACTCAAGCTGGTCTCAATCTCACGGTAGACTGCTCTGGCAAACGAGGCGTTTCAGGTTTCAAATTCCGTCAAATTCCCGTTGCGGAATCGTTTTTGAAATTTGAAGACAAGCCCGCTTATATAGAGGTCGAAAAGATTGCTGACAAGTATTTGGACTTGTATCAGGCAGGCAAGCTGGATCGTCTGGACGTTGTTTATACAAAATTTGTAACCGTTTCCAAGCAGACGGCGGTTGTAGAAACGCTTCTTCCTTTGACGGAACTTGCCAGCGGCGAAACGGAAACGTCCACGGCTCACGACTACGAATTTTTGCCCTCGGCAAAAAGCATTTTGGAAGAAGTCGTTCCCGCGTCGTTCAAGATGAAGCTGTTCAAGTGCTTCCTGGACTCCGCAGTCAGCGAGCAGATAGCGCGAATGGTCGCCATGAAGTCCGCCACGGAAAACGCAGACCAGATGGTCAAAACGCTGTCACAGGCGTACAACCGCGCGCGACAGGGTCAGATTACCGGCGAGCTTACCGAACTGATCGGCGGCGTCGAAGCGCTCAAATAGAAAAAACATACCGGGCTGAGTGGTGAAATCCAAAGTGTTACACTTTGAATTTCGCGCTGGCATAACATAAAATTTTAACACTGTTTAACACCAATTACCTTAATATGTCCGCAGAAAATATTGGTCTCATAACGCAGGTAATCGGGTCTACGTTTGACGTAGAATTCCCGGAAGATAAACTGCCGGCGATTTACAACGCCATTAAAATCAATTCGAACGAACGCGGCGTTGAAATCAACCTGACCGGCGAAGTTCAGCAGCACCTTGGCGGCGGCCGCGTTCGCTGCGTTGCCCTCGGTACAACCGACGGTCTGCAGCGCGGTATGAAATGCGTCGACACCGGCGCTCCGGTCTCTGTCCCGGTTGGAAAAGAAACTCTGGGACGCGTCTTCAACCTGCTGGGAGAACCGGTAGACAAGCGCGGTCCGGTCAAGGCGAAGGAATACCGTCCGATTCACCGCGACGCTCCCGCTTTGTCTAACATTTCAACCAAAACGGAAATTTTTGAAACCGGTATTAAGGTTATTGACCTTCTTACCCCGTTCGTCCGAGGCGGTAAAGCCGGTTTGTTCGGCGGCGCCGGTTTGGGAAAGACGGTTATTCTTCAGGAACTTATCGCTCGTATCGCGTCGGCTCACGGCGGATTCTCCGTTTTCGCCGGCGTTGGAGAACGAACTCGTGAAGGAAACGACCTTTGGCTGGAAATGCAGGAAGCCAAGATCGGCGACACCGGTCGCAGCGTTATTGACCAGACGACCATGGTCTTCGGTCAGATGAACGAACCGCCGGGAAGCCGTCTTCGAGTTGCTTTGTCTGCCTTGACAATGGCTGAATTCTTCCGCGACGACACCGGAACGGACGTTCTGTTGTTCATCGACAACATCTTCCGTTTCTCTCAGGCAGGTTCAGAAGTTTCCGCTCTGCTGGGACGTATGCCGTCTGCTGTAGGTTATCAGCCGACGTTGGCGTCTGAAATGGGCGCGCTTCAGGAACGAATTACGTCAACCGACCGCGGCGCTATTACGTCCGTTCAGGCGGTTTACGTTCCTGCTGACGACCCGACTGACCCGGCTCCGGCTACGGCGTTTGGACAGTTGGACGCGTTCATTTATCTGGAACGAGCCATTTCTGGAAAAGGCATTTATCCCGCCGTTGACCCGCTGGCGTCCAACTCCCGCGTTTTGGACCCGCAGTACGTTGGCGACGAACATTACGCCTGTGCTCGACGCGTCCAGACGATGCTTCAGCGATACCGAGAACTTCAGGATATTATCGCCATTATGGGCGTCGACGAACTGTCCGAAGACGACAAGATGGTCGTCCATCGCGCTCGTAGAATCGAACGATTTCTGTCACAGCCGTTCCTCGTTGCCGAAGCGTTTACCGGCAAGAAAGGTCAGATTACCCCGTTGGCGGACACGATTCGTTCGTTCAACGAAATTTGCGACGGCAAATGGGATCATCTGCCCGAACAGGCGTTCATGTACGTCGGCGGCATTGAACAGGCTGCTGAACAGGCGGAACAGATGGCGGCGGCTGCCAAATAGTTTGAAAGTCAGTAACTGACATCCTTTTTAATTACTTCAATACTATGAAAATCAGCGTAGTAACCCCGGAAAAGAAAGTTCTGGATATGGAATGCGTATCCTGCGTTTTGCCGTTGTACGATGGTGAAATCGGGATTGAAAACAACCGCTCGCCGCTTATTGGCAGAGTTGGATTTGGCGAATTACGCATTAAAACCGAGTCCGGAACGGAACGCTACTAT
>CACXSS010000069.1 GCA_902770245.1 uncultured Planctomycetota bacterium
TTAAAAATACAAAGGAAATCAAGTCTTGCCAATAATGCAAGTATGAAAAATAAACAATCGGTGTGAATCCGTCTCATCCGTGTTTTCCGTGTGGGACTTCATAGACCCTAAATAAACCTTATTTTAGCTCACAGGTACCGACTTGCCGGAAGAACCAAAAAAAGAAACAAGCCGCCAAGACAATCCAGGATTAGAATCAAGAGCGTTTGGATAAAGTTTGACATTCTGTCGGAGCGCGGGAAGAAAGCGACGCGAAACTCCCGCTTTTTAGCTGCGGGGCTATTATTGACAAGACGCCAACAGATTCGTTCTTTGCGATTTATCAACCGCCTATTCTTTTTATTCAGCGCATGTATTTTATTTAATCTATACTATCATCAATATCATACTCCCTTTATCAAATTACTTATCCTCCCTATTTTCAAGCCTCTATTCCCCATTCTCTATTCTCCAAATGTTAATTTAGATAGTCTTTTTGGTTTTTAAATTTTTTACTAAAGTTTTTCTGTTCTCTGAAGGCGCTCTGGACGATAATACATGTACAACCAAACATCACAATCAAACAGAAGGTATCTATGGCGTATGGACGCGCTGTGGAAAATTACAGAATCATGTTCCATAAAAGTGGATTCATATCATCTACTATGGAACAATAGGGCGCTGTATAACCTTAAATTAATTCACGGAGGAAATAATGACCGCAACACGAGTCTCCCCAGATGAAGTTGCCGCGTTATGGGAACGTTACAAAGCCGATCCGAAAAATACTGACTTGCGGAATAAAATAGTTGAAATCTATATTCCGCTGGTTAAATATCATGCACAACGCGTATGGTCCAGACTGCCAGACGGCGTAGATATTGACGATCTGACCTCTTCTGGAATTTTCGGTCTGATTGACGCTGTTGAGGCGTTTGATCTAAACCGAGACGTCAAGTTTGAAACGTATTGCGCTCCGAGAATTCGCGGCGCTATGCTGGACGAACTCCGTTCCATGGACTGGGTGCCGCGCTTGGTCAGAACGAAAGCCAAACGGCTAAGCGAAGCGACAAAAGCTCTCGACGAAAAGCTCGGGCGCCAGCCGACCGATCAGGAATTGGCGGACTATCTTCAGATTTCCGTCGAAGAGCTGAAAAAGCTGACCGCCAGCGCAACAGCCGTCAACGTTGTCAGTTTAAATAAAAAGTGGTCTGAAACAGACAGTTCCAAAGAAGTTAGCGAATTAGACATTCTCGAAGACATGAAGGGCGAAGATCCCACCGAACGATTGCAGAAAATCGACACGATGCGTCTGGTAACAAAAGGGCTTAAACGTAACGAACGGCTCATTCTGTTGCTGTATTATTATCAGGACATGACCATGAAGGAAATCGGCGCAACGCTCGACCTTTCCGAAAGCCGCGTCAGCCAGATTCATTCCAGCATCGTTCAGCGTCTTCAGATTCAGCTGTCCAAACGCAAGCCGGAATTTGCCGCTTGATGTAAACGCAACCGATTATGATTACTCAACTTACCGGCAAGCTGACGTTACTGTACGACGATTGGGCGGGAATTGAAACCGGTCCGTTTGTCTACGAAGTTTTTATCCCGGAATTCGCCCGGCGTCAGCTTCAAGGGAAAGTCGGGGAAGAGGTTCGATTCTATACCATCGAATACATCGAAGGGAACGCCGCTCAAGGCGGGCGTTTAACCCCTCGAATTGTAGGGTTTCTTTCACCGGCAGAACGGGAATTCTTTGAACTGTTCTGTTCCGTTGACGGCGTCGGCGTAAAGAAAGCTCTTCGCGCCATGGTCAGACCGGTTCGAGATATCGCCGCCGCTATTGAAGAGCAAAACGCGAAAACGCTTTCCGCCTTGCCGGGCATCGGTCCCGCCTCTGCGGAACGGATTATCGCCAAACTGCGTCGCAAAGTCCCGAAGTTTGCTTTGATGATCGCCCGCGACGACGAAAAAGGAGGCGTGGAAATCGCCCCGGACATTGTCGGCGAAACGTACGAAGCTCTTCTTTCTCTCGGACATTCCGAATCCGACGCTCGCCGGCTTATCGACAAAGCTCTGGAATCCAAAAAGAAATTCAAAGACGTCCAGGAGCTACTCATGGAGATTTACCAACAGCAGAGATAAAGGGAATAGGGAATAGGGAATAGGGAATAGGGAATAGGGAATAGTTTTTCGCCTTCGGCGATTTTTAATCATTATCATAACAGGGATTTGTGGTATAATAGGAGTATGTTAAATGATTAGCTCATTTAAAGACTTGCTCGTATGGCAAGAAGCAATGAATCTGGTTGTTATGATATATCAAATCACAAGTCATTTCCCTCGTTATGAAATATTTGCTTTAACCTCTCAAATGAATCGAGCGGCTACTTCCATTCCCGCTAATATTTCAGAAGGAAACGGCAGATATTCAACAAATGATTACCTTCGTTTTCTGTCAATTGCAAATGGTTCATTAAGAGAATTAGAAACTCATTTATTGATTGCAGAAAGATTAAACTACGTCAAAAGGACTCAAACGGAAGAAACCTTTTTAAAAATCGAATATGTTGGTAAGCTTCTTAATGGGCTACGAAAATCACTGGAAAATCAAAGCAGTTCAGATTAAGAATTAAATCCCTATTCCCTACTCCCTATTCCCTACTCCCTACCCCTCACAAATGCCACGCGAAGCTATAATCCATAATTCTGACGATTCGTTTGAAAATAACGAATCCAACAATCAGGACGATTTGACGAACGAAAACGCAACCGATTCTAAATCCGCATTGCGCCGCAACGCAGAAGAGGATTCCGCATTGCGTCCAAAACGCATGGACGAGATGATCGGTCAGCGGGACGTTTTCGAACGAATTAAAATTACCGTCGATGCGGCTCTGAAACGCCGCGAACCGCTGGGGCATATTCTCTTTGACGGACCTCCCGGTTTAGGCAAAACGACGTTCGCTATGTGCATTCCGGCGGAAATGGGCGTCGATTTCCAAATCGCCTCCGGCGCAACGCTCAAGGCTCCTAAAGATCTCATTCCGTATTTAACCAACGCTACGGAACGGTCGGTTTTGTTTATCGACGAAATTCACCGTATGCAAAAGGCGGTTGAAGAGTTCCTCTATCCCGCCATGGAAGATTTCCGAATCGACCTGACGCTGGGAGAAGGCGTCAACGCCAGAACGCTCAACATGCAGCTCAAACCGTTTACGGTTATCGGGGCGACAACTCGCGCCGGTCTGCTTTCCGCTCCGCTGCGCGATCGATTCCAGATGCGCGAACATCTGGATTTCTACACGAACGAAGAACTGGCGTCGATTATCACCCGAAACGCTCAAAAGCTTTCTGTCGGCATGGACGACGAAGCGGCTCTGGAAATTGCCCGACGTTCCCGCGGCACGCCTCGAATTGCCAACAACCGCCTGCGCTGGGTACGAGATTACGCCGTCAGCCGCGCTCATGGGTTTATCAGTTTAGACGTTGCCAATAAAGCGCTGGAAATGCAGGGCGTCGACATACTCGGTCTTGACCCGCAGGACAGAAAGTATCTCGATACGATTCAGCGAGTTTTCGCCGGCGGTCCGGTTGGGGTGGAAGCGGTCGCTCATACGATGAACGTTTCTCCCGACACGCTGGTTGACGAAGTCGAACCGTTCCTGTTACGCAGCGAATTGATCGTCAGAACTCGCCGCGGCAGAATTCTGACAGAACAGGCTATTTACCATCTCAAATCGGTTAACAGAAAATAAAGCGTTTGCAAGGTCAGTCCGTTCACAGATTTGACGGATTAAACGGATATTCACCGATTGGTTATTTTGCTTCTTACTGATTTCTCTCCCCTTACTAAAGTTTTTTGGAATGGGGAGGTGCGAAGCCGCACGGGCAGTATGCGCTGCCGCGGTGCGAAGGCGCACACCCAATCCGCGCTGCCGCGCGAGACGTATTATAATCGCTCCCGATGGTCGCTTACGCTTTCCTAACATAACCTTGAAAAAACTTCTACAATAGGGAGCCAGCTTGCTGGCGACCGAAAGTTTTTTCAAGGCGGACGAAGTCCGCTGAAGAATTTTAGCCGCAAAGAACGCAAAGTACGCAAAGAAATGAAAGGCGGTAACGGAGTTCGCGAAGCGAACGTAGTTACGCTTTGTTCGAAGTGTACATACCGTATTGCGTTAGCCAAAAACGCTTCCGGGTCGCGGACGAAGTCCGCAAAAGAAACCTCATGCAAAGAACGCGAAGAAACAATCGACGGGCGCTTGCGTTTTACTTATTACAATTTTCAAGTCAACGCGTTGTCCGCCCGTTGTTACACGTCATTATCCAACCCCTGCTATTATGAATCATAAATTCATTTTGAACATAATCGTTGTTCTTCTTGCAGCTATTACAGGATGTAACAAAACAGAGAACCCTGACGTTCCGTTGTCAGCAGAGGAAATCGTAAATAAATCTGACAATCCAGAGCTTATAAAGCTTGCCATTAATATTTTTGGCGCGCAATGCGTGGAACGTTTTGAACAGATGCTCCAAAAAGAGGAGTACGATTTCGATTATTGCGCCGAGAATGGCGGTATAGTCCTTCACTACGCAGCTTTGACAGGTAATCTGAACCGGGTTAAAACGCTTGTGGAACATGGCGCTGACATCCACGCAGAATATAGACCGTCTGCGCATATATCACGTCTAAATCTTCTGGATATTGCCGCTTTAAGCGGAAATCTGGAATTAGTTCAATGGCTCGTTGAACAAGGACTGGACGTCAACTCAAAAGATGATAATGACTGGACGCCCTTGTTTGGAGCCGTTCGAAGCGGTAACCTTGAAATGGTTAAATGGATGGTTGAACAGGGAGCCGACGTCAATGCAAAAAACAGGGGGGGAGGTACAATTTTGAATGTTGCTGCCGGATGCGGGAATCTTGAAATGGTTAAATGGTGCGTTGAACAAGGGCTGGACGTCAATGCAAAAGGCTGCTATTCAGGGGGAACGCCTTTTCATGGAGCCGTTCGAAGCGGTAACCTTGAGGTGGTTAAATGGATGGTTGAACATGGCGCCGATGTCAACGCGAAAACAAACGAATATACGATTTTGTATTTGGCAGCAGGAACTGGCAATCTTGAACTGGTTCAATGGTTGGTAGAACATGGCGCTGACGTCAAAGCAGAAAAACAATATGAAGAAAATGCCTTATTTACCGCCGCTAAAAGCGGAAATCTTGAACTGGTTCAATGGCTCGTTAAACAAGGGCTGAACGTCAAAAAGAAAAGTCAATGGGGAACCGTCTTGCATAAAGCCGCCATAAGCGGCAATCTGGAATTGGTTCAATGGCTCGTTGAAAAAGGCGTTGACATCAACGCTAAGGATTGCCAAAATAATACTGCCTTGCATAAAGCCGCCGAATACGGCAATCTTGAAGTGGTTCAGTGGCTCGTTAAACAAGGACTGAACGTCAACGCAAAGGACGCCTTTGGTAAAACCGTTTTGTCTAATGCGAAAATAAGCAATAATCAAGAGCTTATAGACTGGCTCAAAGAACAGGGCGCGGTAGAATAGATCGCTGTAAAACTATACCGCGGCTTGTAACAATTTATATTGAGAGGTAGTGTAATGAAATTTCAATTATTAGATGCTGTAGAGCTTTTGGAACCTTATTATTCGACAGACGAATACGATGACGACGTCGAAGCTGGAGAGATTGGAACAATCGTTGACGTCATCAACGATGGAGAAGCTTTTCGCGTTGAATTTATTTATCACGATCCTGAAAGATCAGGGATGACTAAAGCGCTGCTTGTTCTTTTTCCGAATCAGATTCGCCCATACGTTTCTAAGAAATGAATGTAGATTATAGCGCCGTTTATTCAACCAGAATCTTTATTTTATATAAGTACTTTTTTATTATTCCTCCCTCCTTACTAAAGTTTTTTGGAAAGGGAAGTTTGAGGGGAAGAAACTTTTTTTCAAAAAAGGTTTTCCCCTCTTAAATCTTTGAACAAGCGTGTTATACTTTTTCCTTCGCTCCGATCATTCGCATAAAAGCTTCTTCTTCAATTATTTCAAAGGTTGGATCTTCTTCAGCTCTTAATAACGCCTTTTTTAATTTGGCGGTATAAATGCCATCTTTGAAATCTGCAACTCGATCATATCCAACAATTAATATTTGAGTGTCTTTTCTAACGCTTTGATCGGCACGTCCTCCCAATGATTCAATTAAGCACTGAACCCAATCTCTTGACATACTCCTTAGTGTTCCAGTTACTGCTATAGATACGCCTTCCAATTGGTTATTATGTGGTATGGTTTCTAAGTCGAAATGAATATAATCATCGCTCCAACGTTTTGGCTTTGGCGCAAAGCTTTCTTTCGTCCGAAAGAATTTCATAAACTCTTCTTGTCCGAACTTATCATAGGCGTCATTGGCAATTTGTACAACAATTTGTGCGTCTTCTAGTGAGTTATGTTGTTCAAAATCAATGTCAAAATATCTCGCAATATTATAGAGTTTATAATTCTTGAGTTGATACAGCTTTTTCGCCATATTTTTAGAACAACCCCATAAATTGTTTGGAAGCTCCATTCCATAATAATCTAAGGTTTTAACAAGATAAGTGCGACCTGCCGAGGCTGCGTTGTGAGCAACGATTGGCAAATCGCGTATAAACTCTTTGATTTTACTCCAATGCTCAGGAAACTCTCCTTTGTCCGTTACCATATCGCTTGTAATCCCATGAATTGACGACAGAAAAGGATCTATCCAACCTTTTGGCGGATAGACAAGCGAATTTAACGAATCAACAATTTCAGAATTATGGACTTTCAATATTCCGTACGACAAGATAAATTGTCCGTATACCGCCGTTTCGAAATCAATTGCTACATAATCCATAAATTACTCCAAACAAGCTAAAATGCTTAAGAAAAAACAATTGTTCTTCTAATCAATTTTACTGCTGTTACTCCTCTGGAAGATCGTCGAATAATGACATCGTTGTTTCTACTGGACGTTTTGGCGTTGAATAGACCCCGATTATAACAAAAGGACTCGCACTTTTATGATGTTCTAAAGTCGTTCCCATGAAAAAATACAATTCTCTTTTGGGGGTTTCAACGAAATCATTAAAATACTTAATTCGAACTTTTTCTTTTGCAATTGTTTCATCTTTATGTTTATCAATCATTTTCCAGTATAAAACTCCAATTTCCCAATCCTCAACCATCAATTGATATTGGCGTCCAGACGGGTCTTGAAAAACGTATTGGAATTTATATGGAACCTTACGGATAATTCTTAGATCATTTTCAAGGTTTTGAAAGAAAGACAGCTGTTGACGTTTTGACAAAATCAAATTGATTTTAGCCTGATCCCACTCCCGTTCTGTAGGTGTTGCGACAAAATCAATGACTTTGAAAGGTTTAAGAATTCCTAAAGAAGTATTGTTATTTTGAGATTGTTCAATCAAGTCTTCAAGACTCTCATAAATTTTAGGACCTTTATCAAGAATAATTCTGTTTCGTTCTTCCCACCCTTTTGGTGTTGCAGAAATTGTATCTCCAGGGACTATCGAGTCAATATCAACCTTGTGGCTTTCTGGACGATAATCACTGTCATTCTTTGCGACACTCATTTCGACCCATTGATACTTATGATACTGCTTATCATAATCAATCAGACGGAAGGGAATCGGATATAAGCGAATCCATTCCCCTTCATCTGTTAAACCGGCAGTGCATACCAGTTCATCATATTTTTTAGATAACGCTGGATATGTTTTTACTAGAATCAGTACTTTCTTTTTAGAATATACGCTCATTTTCTGCGAATATAATAATGTCTAAAATTAGTCATTCTTTCAATAACCATAGACAATCGCGTCCGATGGCATTCCAACGGTTCTGCTTCAAAACACATCAAAGCAGATCTTTTCTCTTTAATCAATTCGATGGCGCGTTGGATTGCGTCTTCTTGATAAGGGAGAATTACTGCTTCATAATAATCAAACAATTCTTTGTAATCCCTAGGCGTTTTAAGGTTTTTCCTCAAATCAGAGGGAATTCCTAATTCCGGGATATGTACGTATTCTATTTGGTTTTGTTCAAGAGCCATTCTTAATGGATTTTTGGAAAACCCCGATTTTCTTGACAATGGATTTTTGCGAACGTCTATAATCTGTTCAATGCCAAGTTCCAGCAAACGGCGAATAAAACTCTCAATAGTATGCCCCTCATACCCGATGGAATAAATAACAATATTGCTATTTATTGTTTCGCCAAAATCGAGTGTGGGATTATATTCAATTGACAATGACATGATGAAATCCTTTTTTTATTCAAGTATAGCTCAAATAAAAAAGCAAGTCAATTGGGGATAAGGCAAAAATTGTCTCCGAAGAAAAATTTTTACTTAAAATCCGAGATTTTATGCTAAAAGCCCGGCTTGCAAGAAGACAAGTGGGGCTTTCGCGAATATAAACATTTTTTCTAACAATTACGTAAAAATCGTTTTAATTTTGAGGCTCCTCTGTTGTGGGTATTGCGGGAACAGATTCTGGATTCTCGTACCATTCGATGGTTTGCAACAAGTCGTTGGTGTAATTGTAGATTCCATCGTTGGGGTTATCGTCTGGCAATTCAGCGCGATGATCTTCCTTGCCTCCGCCACCTTGGAAATTCTTCGGGTTGTTGAAAAGTCCGATGTACTTCTTTCCTCTGTTATAATAAAGTCTGCAAATTGGCTTTCTGGAATTATCATCAAGCAAGATTGCAAAATAACTCTTGGAATCGCGATAAACGACGCGGCTGGGATTGTGAAGTTTCTGGCAGACGATTGCTTTCACAATTCTGTAACCTTCCAGTTCTTCTTCGGTGGTAACAATACCGTCTTCGTCTGGCGTGGTGGCAGCTTTTTCGGCTTCATCTTTAGCCTTTGCCGCATCTTCTTTAGCTTTTTCCGTTTCCATCGCTGACTTAAATCGGTCGGTAATCAAATCGGACAAGTACTGGTCAAGAGTGCGTTTGAATAGTTTGGTAAACTGTTCAATAACAGATTGCGTCATACGCCCGCCATATGCCTGTCGCGCGAAATGAGTTACAAGAGCTTCAGAAGGGGTGTTGAATTCAGCCTGCAAGGCTGCACGCAAGGCGGAGGTGTACTTCAATTCGCTGGCGGAAGCTGCAATCTGATTTTTGTCAAACTCATTTTTCGAGAATTTTTTCAGCTCCGCGATCTGATTATCCTTGATTTTAGTAATGTCAAACTCCAAAAATGGCTTTGAATCCATTTTGTTGGGTTCGTCAAGATCAGAATAGAATTTATAATCAATTCCATTCGTCAACAATGCAAACTTGGCACTGGAGACGTGATAGTACCGGAAAAGCTGACTTTCCTTGTCCACATCAAGTGGAACTTCCCAGTGCTTACATTCAACAAGCAAAATAGGCTCGTTGTCTTTAAAGATTGCATAATCAATCTTTTCCCCCTTTTTCAACCCGACGTCAGCGACAAATTCCGGCTTGACTTCAAGCGGATTGAATACATTGAAACCGAGAATTTGCAAAAAAGGCATAATGAAAGCGTTTTTTGTTGCTTCTTCCGTTCCAATATGCTCTTTCAACTGACCAATTCTACTGCCCAAATCTCGAATTTGTTCTCGAAAGTCCATTTTTCCCTGATAGGTTAAAGTTAAAAAACTGGTTCACACAGAACTAATCAAAACACACAATGAATATTTTTAAGAGGAAAATATCCTCCTAATATGACCTTTTAATAAAAAAGGCTCTCTAATAAAATCTGTGGGTATAAAACCACAAAAAACAAAATAAAAGCAGGCATTTTCTCAAATTGTTATAAATACTATTTTTGACAAGAGTAACAACAATAGGAGTCAATGTCCAATGATTAGTATATTCAATTCAACGACAGATTACAAGGGGGTTGTTACTACAAATTGCGAAAAAATTCGAAAAAAGATGGAATTTCCTATCCAGAAGACAGAGCCGATGCGACAAAGGCGTTTCGGCGGGCGAGGACGCCCGCGAACCAGCGGGTCTAGCAGGATATCCTCGTTCTCAAGATTATTGGAGGCTGCCGCGATTCTGTTGCGGACTTACGTCTGCGATCCAGTATGGTTTTCGCCTGACGTCACAGTGTGTGTGCAGGACAACGGTGCTTTGGTGGCAGGAGACTGCAGCGATTCGGACTAATCCAAATATGATTATCTGCCAATCAGATAAAAATTCTTATAAATACTGTAGATATATTTGATATATATGTAATATAATGAAATAACCTTCATACAGTGTCAATTTGGCAGATTTTACATAATTTTTGACTGGCATGGTTTTTGCACTATAGGAAATTTGTAATAGTGTTTTGTTAAAGGGTGGCTTAAACATAGACAGCTTGAAAACGCTTGTATAATAGATTTGGGTTTTATTTAAACAACGTTGATAATTGATACAGTAAGATTCTGCCTATATGCAAAATTACCGTGCTAACGACTTCAGAAAATGCTATATGTAAGATTACGATTTTCTGGTTGTTCAAGCATTAACAGTTTCATACTTAACGTAAAGGAGTTTTATAATGGTAAACAAATACTTTCTTTTTGGACGTGGTACACTCAATGGAAACACATGTTTCTTTTATGTTAAAAGCGAAAGTGCAGTCAAAAAATTACCTTCCCCTAATGATATAGAGAAATATTCCAATCCATTACTGTATCCTCATGATAGTAAATGGAAGCTTATGAATAAGATTGAACCTCAAGATATTGTACGAACTTGTTTTTATGATCATATAACATCTTCATGGATACAAGCTAGCGATGTCCATAAATATGATCATTCAGGTCTCCGTTCAAATCACAATGGTACAATGATAGATAATCTGAATAAGTTGTACGACTTTGGTGATTTTAAATTCTGGTAATTGACCTAATTCAGAACAGGTATATCATACTTGTTTATAGAAATCACGCTAAAAACCAAACTAAATGTAAAAAAGCACAAACGTTAGATTCATTTTTTTTCGTAAATATTTACCAGTTTTAGTACAATCATATAGTAACTTTAACCATTAGATAACAATAATAAGAAAGGAAATGTATGGATTTTTTATATGATTATTC
Source organism: uncultured Planctomycetota bacterium (assembly GCA_902770245.1). Lineage (GTDB taxonomy): Bacteria > Planctomycetota > Planctomycetia > Pirellulales > Thermoguttaceae > RUG11551. The sequence goes on from CACXSS010000069.1 coordinate 11,115, forward strand.
TCGTTTAATTTTTCCAGTTTTAGATGAATTCGAAATTCCATATGACGATATTGAGAACAATTCTTACGAAATTATATATCGTTTCGTTCATACTATGGTCAAATTCTTTCCCTTAAAGAAATATAGTGTTGAAATATCTAAAGAATTACAACAATATCTTCAAGTCCATAATGATTATAAACCCTTCGTTAATGGATTTAAACATTTATTGGAGTCAGGCAATCCTGATGTATATCGTCATTTAAGTAAAAGTACTGCGAATATTAATGCAAGTGATTATTTGTTGGGCGATTGGGGCTTTTATCATTTTCACACCAGTTTTGATCCTGATGGGAAAAATCCTAAATGGTCAAAAAGAACGGGAAATCTTCTCTTTGTCAAATTTGATACTGTCAATTCTAAAGCATACTTAATTGCTATTAAAGATCATAAAAATGCATGGGGGGATAAGAAACTGTTGGAAATTCTTGATAATAATTGGCCTGAATATGTATCGAATTTTGAGATAAAAGGATTGACTGCAGATCCCTTGGATTTGACTCCAGCGGAATATCATAAGTTTCACAAACATGTTGTAATGCTGCAAACTATTAATGGTAAATTATTATATCCACCAGGTGGAGGGATTGCAACCGATAGCTCTTTATCAATCGTTACGACAGAAACAGATCGTTTAGCTAAAACCCTTAAACATTATGAAAAAATTTGCATTCAAAATGAAGATAAGTTTATAAGAATAATTCAAAAGAAAAAACCTGAGATTAAGGATATTGATATTCATTTAGAAGGTTTAAACATTCTGAAAAAATTAATGTTATTAAAAGATTCCATAACAGATACGGTTTTCTATGTAATTCAGGAGTCTTATAACGAAGGCAATCGTACAATATGCAACACGCTTATTTGTACAATTGAAGAAGAACTTTAATAACACCTATTTATCAGAATCATTACCTAGTAACATAGAATTGAAAGTTGCGTACTTACGTCCGCGATCCAGTAAGGTTTTTGGCTACGGCGAAGGGAGTTCGGCGGGACGGAGAGCGGCAGAGGACTGCCGCGTGCCGGTTGTTCAGGCGGGCTTTCCTGCGAAAGATGTTTTTGGAGGCTTCCGCATTTCTTGACAGCTTTCGCCGTCAAGTTGTAGCCCGGGGACGGGCTACATCCAAGGGAGGTTTTCGGCTGCGTAATACGGGATGCAACGTTCGCTATGCTCACACCCACGGGTTTACCCCCGTGGCTCGCCTAAGCGTAACTACGTTCGCTTCGCGAACTCCGTTACCGCCTTTCATTTTTCCGTGGGTTTCACCCACGGCTAGAAATATAAACCGCTACGCGGTTTTAGAGGAACGCTTCGCGCCCGCTTTTTTAAAACTTTGCGAACTTCGCGAACTTTGCGTGAGACTTCTTTGGCGGCAGGGGACTGCCGCGATCCGGGCTTATCTAAGATTATCAGCGGGTCGTTGGACAAGGCGGCGGCAAGCCGCCGCACTCCCCGACGCAAGCGCTAAAATAAATGTTACATGACTCTATTCTTCAACGAGATTCTTTATTGCCTGAAAGCTGCCGTCGGGACGCATGGCAAGAATGGCTTTCAGAACGCCGGCGGCATCTAATCCTGCGAATGGCGCGCCGGGGGCGGTCTGCGGCGGGGCGTCTAAAGGAATGAACTTTCCCTGTCGCAGGTTGTAAATTTGAGATTCCGACAGCGTGACTTTCGGCAAGTCCGGACAGCCGAACAGCGGCGGCAAGAGCCGATAGGGGAATTCGCCGTTACATTGGCTTGCCGGGACGGGGTCGTCGCTGTCTTCCAGGCGGAAAAGCCCCACTTGCGTTCGGGTCAGCGCAGACATGACGGCTTCCGTTCCCGCCGATCGGGCGACGTCTCGTCCCCAGGATCGAACGTACGTCCCGGAAGAGCAGACAAGCTCCCATTTCATAACCGGATATTCATAGTCCAGCAGGGTTGCAGAGTAAATCGTGATTTCTCGCGCCGCCAGGTCAACGTCTTTTCCCTTTCGGGCGAGTTTGTACGCCGGCTGACCGTTAATTTTCAGCGCGGAATAAATCGGCGGCTTTTGCATGATAACGCCCGTCCAGAGCTGGGCGGCGGAAAGCAGGCTTTCCTTTGTGGGAATAACCGGATTATCCAATTCTACAACCGCACCCTCGACGTCTTCCGTATCGGAGGATCGCCCTAAAAGAAATTCCGCCCGATAGGTTTTTTGACCCTCTTGAGCGTACTCGATAAGCCGGGTTGCGCTTCCAACCGCAATAACCAAAACGCCGTTGGCTAACGGATCGAGCGTGCCGGCGTGCCCGATTTTCGTCTTTCTCGGCAGCATGCGCCGAACGACGTTGACTGCGTCGCGTGACGTAATTCCAGAGGGTTTATTGAGGTTGATGAATCCGTTCATGGGGGGTGAGGCAGTAGGCAGTAGGCAGTAGGCAGTAGGCAGTAGGCAGTAGGCAGTAGGGGAAATTGCCAGTCTTAGGTTGCGAAAATAAACCGTTTTTTATTTTTGAACGCAGAGTACGCAGACTCCTCGCAGAGAGCGCAGAAGCAATCAAACATGTGTCATCTACGCCCGATTCTCGGGCTATGACACGATCGTAGCTAACGCAGTTAGCGTCGTCGCCACATTCCCTGTCCGTCTCTGCGTATTCAGCGAGTAGTCTGCGATCTCTGCGTTCCCTTTTCTTAATTTATGTAACACCAATTTACATGTATTTGGCAATAGACAATAGGGGAGTTTTCTAACTATTCCCTACTCCCTATTCCCCACTCCCTAAAAAGCGCTATCGTCGAAAGAGAACTGCTTTTCAAAGGCGTCGTCAAAATCGAAGACGTTGTTGTAGTCGTCGATGTTGTCTCGCTGGGACGTCAGCAGGGCTCCGCATTTGACGAGATTGAATATAATCTGTCCGAAGTCGGCAGTGGAATGAATCCCCCAGTTGTTGAGCGTCGGTTTTGCCAGCAGACCAAACTGTTCGACAGCGTAGATTCTAATCGCCTTGCAGATGTCGTCCGCGGAGATGTCCCGGTCGACGTCTCCCGGCGGTTCGTCGTCGTCCACGCAGACGTTGTCGCCGCCCGTTTGGTTGACTTGAGAGATCGGGTCGCCCAATTCCAAAATATCGTGAGCAAACTTGACCGCTGCGAGAATGAACTCGTAAGCCGCCAGCTTGTATCGTTTGTCCGTTTCGAGTAATTTGATGATTTCTTCCATGTATTAAGTTGCAATTATGAGTCGTCGATTGATGGAAGGCGGTAACGAAGCGACTAACAGGAGCGGAGTTACGCAGTTCGCCGAAGGCGAACCAAAAAGCTTGAACCCAACGTTATGTTCGCCGTTCCGGCGAATGCGTAATTCCGTTCGCTCCGCTCACTCCATTACCGCCTTTCATTTATCCGCTTTTCAAAAACGCTTCCAGCTTCCACAGCGGAATCGGTTTGTCTTCCGAAATGGGAAGAATATTTTCGCCGTTTTGCGGGTCGTTCGGTTCTATTGTTACAGGTTCCGATTTCTCGCCGGAACGCTTTGCTCTTTTGGCGGCTCGGCGCGCTTCCCGATAAAGAACCCATTTGGACATTCTCGTCAGCAGGGCGGGAAGTATCGACAGCGAGGTGAACATACAGCAGGCAACGCCCATGGTCAAAACCAGCCCCAGGCTTTGCAAGCCGCGATGTTCCGCTGTCATCAGGGAGCAGAAACCCAAAATGGACGTCATGGACGTCATCGTCAGCGCTCCGGCTGTGGACGAACTGATTCTGAACGGTTTGGTCTTGTCGCGGCGGCGGTAATCGTGGACGATGTGAACGCCGTCGTCAATGCCGATGCCCAAAATCAGCGGCAAAATAATCATGTTGGCGGAGTTGAGCGAGATCTGTAAAAATCCCATGATTCCAAACAGGAACAGAATACCCATCAGCAGCGGCAGCATTGCCAGAATTGTGTGACGAACGCTTCTGAAGTCCAGGAACAGGACAAACATGATTCCCGCCAGAGCGTACCAGGCGGCGGAAATATACGACCGCTGCATCTGAAGAGAACATTCGTAGGTCTGGAGCGGGTTGCCGGTCGCTTCCGGGTCGACGGCTCTGACCTGTTTGACGAATTCCGTCAGGTTTTCCATGTCCCAAATATCTCCGGAGCCGTAAATCTGAAGGGCGTACGTGCCGTCTTTGGCGTACAGGCGATCCACCCACGGCTGAGGCAAGTCCGCCATTGTCGGCGGTTCCGGGTCGGAGCAGAAGTAAATCTGCTGCATTCGGGTGTAATAGTCCTGAGCCATGCACATTTCAAACTGATTGAGCCGGGCTGTTACCTCTTGCGGGGACAGGTTGTTGAACCGTCGGCGCAGTTCGCGAATTCGCCCGTCAAAGATATGGTAAACGTCTTTGGCTTGCGCGCTGACTTCCGGGCTGTATTCCAGAGCCGTTAAGAACGAGCTTAAATCGTTATAGTTGGGAGCGGACAACGCCCTTTCGCGATTTTTCGCAAAGCCCTGCAGAGCGACCGCGGAATACTGATGAATCTGTTTGATAAGCTGCGTTTTCTCTTCGGTCGTATCCGGGAGACGGGAAACGATTTCTTCAACGCGGGTGATGTTGGGCTGTTTGAGGAATTCCTCTTTGAGCCGTTTGACTTCCTGTTTGTCTTTCGTGGTCGACAGGGCAAACCAGACGTTCTGGTCGCTTTCCGCCATGAGCCGCTTTTCCCATTCGACGCTTTCAACCCCCTTCGCCTGAAGGTTCATGAGGTTATGGTCGTATTTCAAATCCGGGAGGAACATAAAGCTCAGCGCGGCGCCGCCGGCAAAGAGAATTATCGTCGAGCCAAAGTTTTTGGAAAAGACGTCTGTAACAGACGACATCTTGATTCGGAACGTTTCTTCTTCCAGAACGACGTTGTGGAAAACCTTGTCCGTCAGCAGCGTTTGAGCCGGCAGAACAATCAGCGCCGCCAGACAGCAAAGCAGAATTCCCACGCCGGCAATCCGCCCCAGTTCTGCTACGCCGATAAACTCCTGTCCGCCCGCAGCGGCAAAGGCGATCGCCGTTGTCAGCGCCCCGACGAAAATGCCAGGTCCCACTTCTTTGGACGCCTTGATTAACGAGCGGGGAATGTCTGACCCCTTGAATCGACACGTGGAGTACCGCGCCAGATAATGAATCCCGAAGTCGACGCCCAAGCCGACCAGAATGGCGCTAAAGGCGATGCTGAGGATGTTTAAGTGCCCGACTCCAAAGACGACGTATACCATCGTCCAGGAAATCCCGATTAAGAGCGTGATGATGAGCAAAACGCTGTATCGAACGCCGCGGAAAGCAAACAGGAACAGCGCGGCAACGCCGACAAGCGACAGAACCGTCGCCCAGTTCATCGCCTTTTCTGACGAACTCATTTCGTCGTTTTCCATAATCGGCAAGCCGGTCAGCCCCAGTTTGACGTTGGGGAACTCTTCCTGTTTGGCTTTGATAATATCCCGCAAAACGGTAATGGAGTCCGTATTTTGAGCGAACGCCGAGCCGTCCTTCTGTTTGAACTTGAGAAGAATCAGAGCCATCGCGTTTTGTTTCGCCCAAAGGTATTCGACGTCCGGGTGAAGGTCGTCCGGCCCCTGACCGACGCGACCGGAAACGGAGTGTTTTTCGTCGCCCAATCCATACAACGGGGACTGGTAAACGAATTGCGGACCTAACGCAGCCTGGAGAGAATTACTCAAGCGGTTGAACCCTTCCTGCGATTTCGCTTTGACAGCAGGGGGAACGTTCTGATCCGCTCTGACTGTCGTCTGCCAGCTTACCCAAAGACGATTGAGCACGTCCTGCCGTTCTCCCTGCGCCATGGAAGCGGACTCTTGCAGGAAAAACATGACGTTTTGCAGTTCCGTCGTCGAAAAGTAATGAAGCCCTTTTCGCTTGATTTTGGTGTTGTCCGCTTTATAGAAGACGTCAAAGAACAAGTCCGACCGCTGGGAAAGCGCTTCGCCGACGCCGTCCGCCGCCTGCTGAATGGACGCTGCGTCGCGTCCTTCGACAATCACGACAACGTCGTCTTCCGAGCCAAAGGATTCTATATATTTAAGCCAGCGTTTATTGAACTCGCTGTTGGGATTGATTAAATCCAGACGGCTTGTTTTGAATTCCAGCTTGTTTACCGTCCCCCAAACGCCGACGCCGGCGAGAATCAGAGCTAACAAGATTACAACCAACGGATGATGGATTACAAACCGGGTCAACGGCTGTAAAAACACGTTGATCCAGTTGTACTCCTTGACGGAGTTTGAGGAACTGTGCGGCGTCCTTTCCGCGGTCATATCAAATCCTTGGTTTAAATAAATATTATAAAATTCGTGAAATTCCCGAATTTAAATTTCATGGGGAATCTTAGTTTAGCAGTAAAAACAGATAAAGTCAAGAGGAAAATTATTATGATCAAACGGGGTGAACGGTGTAGTATTCTCATTTTTCTTTCAAACTTCTTGACAAAAGCGGTATGTTTGTGTACAATAGTGATAAATGCGGTAAAAATCAGCTTTAATAGGATATTGCTATGGAACGACCATTATTAACAGACGATCTTGTTTTTAGCTACACGATGGGGAGTGAAGGGTCTGAACC
>CACXSS010000070.1 GCA_902770245.1 uncultured Planctomycetota bacterium
GGCTCAGAGTCATTGAACCTATGAGTCTACAAATGAAACTTATTCTACCGATGATAGACGAGAGTCTAACATTGGACGATATATCGGAAAAAGCCGGATTTGCTGGTATCTATACATTAGATATCAACAGACCCGGCTTAACTAATCATGTGTTTCTTTTATATAAACGTACAATGGAACCACAATCTTTGCTCACAAGAAGCAAGTTGGCTAATTTGAAACAAACCCTCGAGACAATCAAAAACAACGTCGCTCAAAACGCTTTCCAAACGGCAGATTCTGAAATTGACGCATGGAATGATTCTTATACAAACATGCTAACCGAAGCCGGCTTAAAGCAGCAGGCGGAAGAACGCCGTCAATACATTGTCGAAGCGATGAAAACAGAACTGCCGAAACTGGGATTTGACATTCAGTCGCTTGCCAGTAAGTCCGACGCAGCCTCTGACACGGTTATCAAGGTCGTTCCTCATACGCAAAAAGGCGGTCAGCGACAGCGAATTACAATTACCGTTCCGCAAAGCGCCAACGAACCTGTAAATTACAAATTTGACGGATACAACCTCAAACGCAACCGCGTCGAAGGGCGTCCGGTTGTGGAAAACGACACTGGAAAACAAACCGTCATGGACATCGCCTCCGCGCTCAAGCCATACGGGATATCAATGTCGGAACCGGACTGGTCAGGCAATCCGGACAAGATTCAAAAGAACGCTGACAGTCTGCCGGACGACAACAATCCGGCTGAAGAACTGGAGCGGTCGCAGTCCGCAGGAAAATATCGTTCATTGGATCTGGATTAACGTTAAACATAACACAAACAGAATCTTCTATTGATTTAAAACAGCCATGCAAACAGATTGGATGACAGAATTGGATAAACAGCTTCGCCGGGGCAAACACGTTTTGCTCTACGGGAACGTTGAAGACCGTTACGAACTCAAAGATCGATACGATCCGCTGGATAAATGCCTGGACAGCTACTTTCGCGATCGCGGGTATTGCGGCATAATTCATTACGATATTGCCGAAAAGGGACGCGTTTTCCCGGAAGCCGCCAAAAACGTTTTTCGCACATGTGACAACGTCGACCAGATTCGCCGCCATCTTATCGATCAGGACGAAAAACCCGTTGCCGCTGTGTTTGAGTATTCAGACCGCATGTCCGGCAACCCGCAGCAGCAAACCGAGGCGGAACGCAAAGAGCTGATTCTCCTCAAAAAAACGTTTACTCAAGCCCGCCGCATCAAGCCGGAAATACTCAAAGAAAACAGCGAGTTGTCAATTGAAGAGTTGTCCGGACGCCGCAACTGCATGATTTTCGTTGCATCGTCGTTACAGGCGCTGCCGTCCTGGTTTTATCAGGATCACCCGTCGCTGGCGCTCATTCGCATTCCGCGGCCGGAAACCCAGCAGCGAGAGACGTTTATTACAAGGTTTTTCGACAAGTTTGCAGTGGACGGAATTAGCGAATCGGAACAGAAAGCCATTCGTCAAACGTTTATTGACAATACAGAGGATCTGACCATTTCCGACATGATCTCCATTGCCCGAACCGCTCAAAGCGAGAAAAGGTTCTGCAAAAACGTTCAGGAAATGAAAGACCTGATTTTCTATTATCGCTACGGCGCCATGGACGACCCGTGGGAAGAATTCAATCGCGAAAAGATTCGCGACGCCTACACGGAAATCTCCAAGCGGGTTATAGGTCAGGATCATGCAGTCAGCAGCATCGTCAACATGCTCAAGCTGGCAAACGTTGGAATTACCATGTCGCCGTCTTCCGGTTCCGGCGGCGGAAAACCGAAAGGCGTTTTCTTCTTTGTCGGACCAACCGGCGTTGGAAAGACAGAACTGGCAAAAGCCCTGGCGCAGCAGATTTTTGGCGACGAAAACCGCATGCATCGCTTCGACATGAGCGAATACGCCGAAAAGCACGCGGCGGAAAAGCTCACCGGTTCGCCTCCCGGCTACGTTGGCTACGAAGAAGGCGGTCAGCTGACGAATTACGTTCGCGAGAACCCGTTTAGCATCCTTCTGTTTGACGAAATCGAAAAAGCCAACGGCGCGGTTCTGGATAAATTCCTTCAGATTCTCGAAGACGGACGTCTGACAGACGGCAAAGGTCTGACGGTTTACTTTAACCAGTCGATTATTATTTTCACCAGCAACATCGGCGCGGAATCTTTGCTTAATCTTGAAGGCATGGACAACATATCAGACGAATCGCCAGCGTACGAAGACGTTCATCGACACTTTTATTCTGAAGTTCAGAATCATTTTGTCAAAGGGCTGGGACGTCCGGAAATATTCAACCGACTGGGCAACAATATTCTGGGGTTCGATCTGCTCCGACCGATGCACATTAAAGGAATTTTCAAAAAATTCATGCGAAATCTGGAGAAGTCCGCAGGAAGTCACAATTTCAAGCTGGCGTACAAAACCGCAGGCGGCTCTGTTACAGATAAACCGGAAGAGTCAACGCTGTGTCAATGGATTATCGAAATCATGAAACAACGCGGCAATCTTCTTTACGGAGGTCGTCGAATTCGCGTTCGAATGGAAGAGAACATCGAGCAGCCGCTCGCCGCATGGATTTTCGATAACGCCCCGGCGGAGGGCTCAACCTTGACTCTGGACTTCAAAGACGGTAAACTGACAATCGAGTAGGCGGCAAGTCGCAATTAACCAATCCCTGATCCCATGGCATCACTAAAAACCATAACGTTTCCTTCCGGCAGAAAACTGGAGAAGATTTTTTCAATTAAAGAATCTCCAGTTCTGTCCTTTTATACCGCCGAGGAGCATATTATAGAAACTGTCGACGAATTCAGTTCGCCGGACGAAATTATCCGTCCTGTTTGGCTGGCGATTTCCAATCAAGCGGACGATAAAACGCTTCAGCTGTGGAAAGACTGGTCGAGAAACGTTAAAGATTATTTTGGCGTTGAGTGTAAAGAGGCTGCGATCGTCGACAACCGTCTGGCTGCGGTTTTATCGCTATTGGACGACGCTCAGTTAATAGACAAATTCCCTGAATCCAAAGGAGAATCGTTCGTTTCTGTTCTGTGCGACATGGCGCTTCGACTGGGCAGTCTCGGATTGGCATACAAGTATTGGAACTGGTCAAACATCGTTCAGGTCGGCGACTGTTGGAAGCTCTTGCCATCGCCATCCATGGAAAGGACGTCAGAATCCAACGCTCGGCAGACGCTGTCGCGTCTGGGAAAATGGCTCATGGGAATTAATACGCCGTTTTTGCAAACCCAGCCGGCGCGTTCCATTGTTGAATTGATTGCCAGCGGACAAATTCCAGAGGAATTCCCGGAAGAGATCGTCTATGAAGAATTCTGGAAACCGCAAGAACAGAAGGAATATCCGTTACAATTGAATCTGACTCAGAATCAGAATTCAATAAGTCTGGAATGGGAGCCGACAAATGAAGAAGTTCTCCTGTTTCATACAGACAAAAAAAAGAAAGCGTATCCGGGTCAGTTTATTTGGCATGAAAGTGTCGAACAATACGGAGAGCCGCTATCAAACGTTTCGGGAATCAATCCTGTTATCGACCTCGACGCGGGAACGGCGCAATGGAATCGTCCGCAGGACAATTCCAGATACCAAACTTTAACCATAACGCCAGCCGTCAGCCGGGAAAACTGGTTTGAATGCGGAGTTCCCATTATCGTCGGAGGTCCGGAAGAAGCAAATCTTTTGGGAGCTTATTTCGACGACGATTCAAATGAAATCGTTTTGTCTCCCAGCTGGTCAGACGATCGCGGCATTACAAAAATATATATCGTTATTCGTCAAGATCGGTTTGCTCAAAACGTCAATGATTATCTACAAGGCGCGCCTCCTGTTATAATGGAACGAAGGATCGTCAATCACCCTTTAAGACAGAAAGTCAGATTTTCGTCCAAAGTGTATATCGTCGCTTTTAACTCTGTAACAATTGGAAACAAAGTTTATTTTTCCGCCGGACAAGCGAAAAGCTGCCGAAAGACAATAGAAAAAGACGGGTAACAGAAACTGGCAATATAAAACGCCTGAATTTCAATTGTCTACTGTTAAAACCTGAATCGCAGATTACATCAACAACCAACAATATGCCCTTTACACATCCGTTTTCAAAAGTTTTATGTCCGTTTTGTTTTGAATACTTCCATCTAGGTCAGGCTCCGGAACGAGTAGTCTCGTCGTCGGCTCTGGTCAACGATCCGGTGGTTCAGGAATTCCTTCGTCTTCCTGCCGGAAGCGAAGCTCTCATGCCGCCAGTAGAAGAGCAAACCGGTTTTTTCAAAAAAGCGCTGCGATATTTCTACTACCCTGCCCTTCATAACGGCAGGGTTACAAAACATCGCATCTGCCCGCATTGTCACATGAAATTGCCGGTTCAGCTGGGAAACAACGGAATGACAAGCAACATCATTGCTGTAACCGGGTATCGCGATTCCGGAAAGAGCAACTTCTTCGGCGTTTTGATTAACGAGCTGAAAAACCGGTATTCTCAGGAAGTCGGCTTGAACCTCATCACGCAGGAAACGTTTTCAACCAGCGCGATGCGGTCTGTTTTTTCAGACGAGATTTATAACGAACGTTACGGTACTGACTTGCTCGGCGACAATCCACAAGTCGTCCGAGCAACGTTGTCCGCTCAAACAAACTCCGACATTCGAATTCCGCTTATTTATCGACTCAATCTGACCAGATTCAGCAAACGGCAGCGATGGCTTCACCCGTTTGCCAGTCATCGTCCGATCGACCTGGTTCTGTTTGACGCTGCAGGAGAAGACATGTCGTCTCCGGAAATGCTCTCTCTGTATTGTCGTTACATCTCCCGGGCGGCGGGCATTATTGCTCTGATTGATCCGCTGTCATATCCGGAAATCAGAAGCGACATTAAAATGAATTACAATTCAACGTCCTATCAAAATCGCCCGTACGATACAATGGGCGTGCTCACTCAGACGATTGAATCCTCCGGACGGCGCAATTCAAGTCAAAAAATCAAAACGCCTTTGGCTGTTACGATTTCAAAGTTTGACCTCCTTCGCAACATTGACGGTTTGGATCCGTCCGTCTTTGAAGACCACGTCCACAGCAGCGGATTTGACTCCCTTGCGGCGGATAAAACGTCAGACGCGATTCGAAACTACCTTATCAGCAAGAGAATCAATTCCATTCCGACGGTTGTCGAAAACAATTATAAAACATACAAGTATTTTGGGATGTCGGCGCTGGGTCGTTCGCCCCGTCCTGACCGCACGCTAACATCCATCGAGCCAATTAACATTGCCGACTCGCTGTTTTGGATTTTAAATCAGCTCGGATACCTTCAAACCGAGGAAGAGATGAAGAATAAATAGGGAATAGGGAGTGAATGAAAGGCGGTAATGAAGTGATCGTCAGCGAACGAAATTACGCATTCGCCGTCAGGCGAACAAAATAGCCAGTAGAAAATATGGATTAGAGAGCGGCGTTTCGCCGCCTCGCAACTTACATCACCAATCATGAATCAGGCGTATTTTACATTTTGTTGCTCCGGAGCGGGCAACAGTCTGTCCGGCTTAGGCGGCGACCGCGCTCGCGCCGCGGTTAAGGGAACGTCAGAAACCGAGCTGGCGCGTTATAAGCAGTACTGCAATTACCCGCAGTATTCTCAAACATCAAAGTCTGAACTGCCGGCAGAGATTGCAGCCAATGTTCAGCCGTTTGCAAAACTCGTCTTTGGCAAGGCGGAAACCGGATCTGGCTTTCAGCGATTTCTGGCGCATTCCGTTTACGCCCATCCGGATAAGGAAACGCTTCGAGAAGGCAATTATTTCTCTCATCTGCTTTATTCTCTTCCAAACGCCTGGACTGTTCGGACGGCGCTGCAAATGTGGGGAAGCCCGTTTTGGGTTACTCAGGACAGCGACGAAATTTCCCCTGAACTGTCTCCAATTGACGATAGCGACGTTCAGTTTGGAATCATCAACGAAAACTCGTTTGTAGAGTTCCTTCGTTCAGATTCGGAGCGGCAAAAGAAGTTTCTCTTTTTACTTAAAAGTCTGCTAACGTTAAAATCGGGTGACAAGATTGTTTTGACTGGTCTGCCGGGAGAGGCGGCTTTTTGTCTGTGGGGCGCAACTCGATGTTTGCCGCTGCAGTTGTGGAACAGTATAACGTTTTCAACTCACGAGAAGCCCTCGCTGTCCTTTTCTTTTGACGTTGTCAATTACCCGCTTTCAACAACGTTTGAAAATCAGGACGAATACATTTTCAGCGAATTGCCTCGGCGTCCCAACATCCGCTTTTATTCCAGCGCTGAGCAGCTTGTTTCTACAACGCTGCCAGACGTTCCCTTTGCAGACGAGATTCTGGAAATCAGCGTCAACGGCAAGTTTCAACTCCTGGACGAGTTTTATAAAAATATCCCTGCAGCGTATTACAATTCAGGATCGGCGCTTCAATTATTCTGGACGTTTATCAATCATCCAAAACAGATTTCCTTCAACGATATAGATAACGCTCTGAAAGTTCCAGAGTTAAAAAAACAAGCTGTTGAAACGCTTATGGATAACGCTCTGTTTTCTCTTGATGAGCAGTTGAGATTTTACAGCCTTTTAGACGCGTCAAGACAGGACGCATTGCTCAACAGACTGATTTCCGAGAATTCTATTGAACAGATTCGCAACAATGAACAATACTCAAAATTACTGATTTCCGCACTGACAATTTTGGAGGAACAAAACATTCCGAAAAAAAAGACAACCCTCTTGCAAAAGTTCTTACAAATCATTATTGGTTTCATAAAGAAATGATTGTTCAAATAACATATTAACACCAGAAGCCTTAAAATGAGCAATCCTCAGGAAAACCCTGACACGGAAACAGTCAGTCCTGCCGAACGAGCTTCAATTAATCGTCAACCGATATTTCCATTTCGGAAATCATCGTATCTGAGCGCTGTCTTGTGTTCATTAAGTTTGTTGGCCTTTATTCCAATTCTGGCTGCTATTCTATGGGGTTCAATATATCTGCTCGCGTATACAATTTTCTTTTTTTCATCCTTTTGGGGGTTCCTTGTTTTCGGTTTAATTGTTTTGGGTACAATAGGCGGCGCTACAAACAATAACGGCCGCGGTGAAGGTTGTGGATGTTTAGTTTATATCATTATTTGGTTTTCCATCTTTGGAGCCAAAGGCGATGATTATTATGAAATTCTGTGTGCAAATATGAAATTTTCAGCAGGCTCCTGCTGGGATAACCTTATGTATGCTTTTGAAAAATCCGGAATTGTTTACTGGTCGTGGACGCCCGTAATTTTAATGGTTCTTGCAGGCGTATTCGGTTATCTTGTACTTGTAATAATGAAATGTCTTGATTGGCGTCCTCATTGGGGACAAATTCGTTTTATTTGTCCTCATGAAGGATGTGGACGCGTCAGTTCGTCTCTTGCTTATAAATGTCCTCATTGCGGTGAAATTTTAATGGACCTTCATCCTTCCATTTATGGAATCTTTTATACTCCATGTCCAAATTGCGGAACTCACATAAGCTCTTCATGGCTGACAGGAAAAAACGGGTATTCCAAAATATGCCCTGACTGCGGCAAGACGCTCAACTATAAAGGTTTTGGCAGAATTCCGGAATCGGTATTTGTCATAGAAGGAACGACGCGAAGCGGGAAAACGTCATTCCTTGTTCAGGCTCTGTATTTATGGAACAAACGTTTTGAACCGTTAGTTCTTTTTTCGGACTCTCAACAGGAGAAAAACATTCTTCTGATGGCTGATCGCATCCAGACGGGGAAATTCTGTCCTCCAACTCCAAGACACGCATGTCCTGAAGCTTATATAATGCGCTGCAAAAAGGCGTTTCATTCGTTTCTGGCATATTTCTACGATACCGGCGGAGTATCTTCCAGAGTTCTTGACGCGGGAGCGTCTGAACCATACTACAGTCTCGCAAACGGGATATTTCTTGTGATTGATCCGTGGGCAGAAAGCGGGATTTTGAAATCGTTTGGAAAGAGTATGGACAGGACGTTTTCCAATTACAAATTCGCTTCTCAAGACGCTAACGCCATTATCGGCAGACTTTGCAACAAGCTGGAACGTTTGTATCCGGATTCTATCGACGACGGATTTGACATTCCCATTTGCGTTGTTGTTACAAAGTGCGACCTTAAAGGTCTGGACAAAATTATCGGCTCCGATAAACAGTTTACGCAATCCTCAACAAAATGGGCAGAACAGTCCAGACTGGTCGAGGAATTCCTGATAAAACACGGGATGTATAACTTTGTTAACGCAGTTAAAACTCGTTTCAAAAAGAAAGCTTTTTTTGCCGTCAGCGTTGTGGATGAAGGACGGCTCTACCAAAGTTCCGTTCTTAATCCTGTTTTATGGATGACATACAACGTAAAGGAACCATAGTATCATGACCTGGCAATCCTTTTTTCATTTTAATAATAATCAGCCAAATGCAAATCCTGACGCACGGCGCCCGATTTTGCCCTTTCGATTGCGTCCGTATCGAAATATGCTGGCGTTATCAGTTGGACTGTTTATTATTATTCCCCTGCTTGCATGCGTTGTTTTCGCAGTATTAACGCTGGTCGGCTATTTATCCTGGTTTTTAAGCTGGTCTTTGGGAATTATTGTTGCCTCCGTTGTTGTTGGACTTGCTTCATCACGAAATAACGTTTCCGACAACGACAACTCCGGTTACACTCTGGCATGGCTTTTTTTAACCTGCCTGATTTCCTATTTTTCTTTTCCGCCGCTAATGGCATTATCAGAATGGTCGTTGCATTTAACAACAACGTCCTGGGAATTTTTTATGTCAATTTATGAGCGTTCCGGAATTGTCTTCTGGTCGTGGATTCCGATTGGCTCAATGATTATTTACGGGACAGTCAGCCTGATTTCGCTTTGGATTATGAAGCTGCTTGACTGGCGTCCCCATTGGGGGCGAGTTCGTTTTATTTGCCCTCATGAAAACTGCGGTCACGTCAGCTCGTCGATTGTATATAAATGTCCTCATTGCGGCGAAGCGTTAAGAAATTTATATCCGTCCCGCTATGGCATTTTCTATACAACATGCCCAAGTTGCGGATTATCCTTAAACGCCTCGTGGCTGACGGGACGAAACCAGTATTCCAAAACGTGTCCAGACTGTAACAAGGCGTTGAACTATGACGGCTTTGGCAATCTTTCAGAATCGGTGTTTGTCGTTGAAGGCGCGCCAAAAAGCGGAAAGACTTCATTCCTGGTTCAGGCGCTGAACCTGTGGAATCAACAATTTAAATCTTACGTTCATTTCTCTGACAACCGTCAAAAAAAAGTTGTTCGTCAGATGGCTCAACAGATTAAAACAGGCGTCTTTTGTCCTCCGACTGAGCGTCTGTCGCATCCGGAAGCGTATCTGATACGATGTAAAAAATCGTTCCATTCTTTTCTGGCGTACTTTTACGACGCCGGAGGCGAAACGTCCAGAGATCTTGATGCCGGAACGTCTGAACCATATTACAACCTGGCGAACGGGATTTTTCTGGTTATTGACCCGTGGGCGGAAGACGGAATCTTAACCGCTTTTGGAAGAAAGAAAAAGAATTTGCGTTATTCCAAATATCAATTTGCATCTCAGGACGCCGACGCCATTATTGGCAGACTTTGTAATAAACTGGAACACATTTACCCGGAATCGCTCAACGCCGGGTTTGACGTTCCCATTTGCGTGGTCGTTACAAAGTGCGACCTCAACGGGCTGGACAAGATGATTGGCTCCGATGAGCATTTTACACAATCTTCAATAAAGTGGGAAGAACAATCCAAAAAGGTTGAAGAATTCCTTATAAACCATGGCAAGTATAATTTCGTCAACGTCGTTAAAACCCGGTTTAAAAAGAATGCTTTTTTTGCTGTCAGCGCTCTCAAAGATTCCAGCGAAGGTTCAGACTCTATTCTTAACCCGTTGTTGTGGATGACATACAATTCGTAAACATAAATCCGATTTCAAATTATTCTGATTATGAGTACAGAACCCGACCTGCAGAATCAACAAGACGTCGATAGTAATCAGCGGCTGCCCATGCTTCCCTTTCGGCTGAATTCATATCTGACCGCCTTGACATTGTCAGTTATTCTGAACATCGCCATACTCTTTTCAGCTCCTCTGATAAAATACGGTCTGCCGTTTTTATTAACAGCAATTGCAACGCTCGGTCTGGTTTTATATTTTATTGCTTTATTGTCAATAGTAATCACTCTTTTGCGTATATTGTTAACCGTATTCATTTATGATTACCATGACCCAAGAAGACCGACTTATGGCGAGTTATTTCGTAATCTTGCATATAGCGTTGGCGCTGTTCTATGCATTCTCTTCATAGCATTTATATGTGCAATAATAGTAGACTACAAAATACCAGAAGCAATCGCCGATTATATAACAGCTTCTTTTCCAGAGTGTTTATTTTCTATTTGGGGTTGGCTTCCATTTGTTTTATTCATGATCTATGGTTTAATCAATCTCGTTTTGCTTGGCATCATGAGAATGATTGATAGTCCTCCTCGCCGGACAAACGTTCGGCATATTTGCCCAAACAAAAACTGCGGCTTTGCTGGCGATTCGTTTGCTTATCGTTGTCCTCATTGCGGGGAAGGTCTGACGGAACTGCGACCTTCTCAATATGGGATTTTTAATACAAGATGTCCGCATTGCGGAAAGAAAGTCAGCTGCTCTTCTTGGACTGGTCGAAACGAGTATTTACAAACGTGTCCGAATTGTCAAAGTTCAATGACAATCAAGGAATTTGGCGAGCTTCCAGAAACCGTATTCCTCGTTGAGGGCGCATTCCAAAGCGGCAAGACGTCGTTTTT
This sequence comes from uncultured Planctomycetota bacterium, assembly GCA_902770245.1. Taxonomy (GTDB): domain Bacteria; phylum Planctomycetota; class Planctomycetia; order Pirellulales; family Thermoguttaceae; genus RUG11551. The sequence goes on from CACXSS010000070.1 coordinate 10,872, forward strand.
AATGCAGGCGCTGGCTCAGTGGAGCGCTCGTTTTCCTGATTTCGTCAATTTCTCAATGGATAGACAGAAAAACGACGTCCTGTTATCCGTTCAGAAATTAAAAGAAAATGAATTCAGCTTTCCAACTGAACGACTTTTACATCCCGAGGCGTATGTCATGCGCTATAAAAAATCGGACGGAGCTTCTTTGGCGTACTTTTACGATGCCGGCGGAATAACATATAATAATCTAGAAGCCGGAACGTCAGAACCGTACTACAATCTGGCAAACGGAATATTTTTGGTTATCGACCCATGGGAGGAACGCGGAATTGTAAAAGCGTACGGAAACAATTCCAATCAGCCGTTTTCCAATTACCAATTTGGAACGCTGGACGCCAGCTCCGTTATCGGCAGACTTTGCAGCAAGCTGGAACATCTATATCCTGAATCGCTCAACGACGGTTTCGACATTCCCCTCTGCGTCGTTGTTACAAAGTGCGACATCAATGGGTTAAATAACGCCATCGGCGCAGATGAACGTTTTACGCAGTCCTCAAACAAATGGAACGCTCATTCCAAACAGGTCGAGGATTTCCTTATTAAGCACGGCATGTACAATTTCGTCAATGTCGTTAAAACGAGGTTTAGAAAAAAAGCGTTTTTCGCCGTCAGCGTTCTAGACGACGTCCAAAACAATCAATGTTCCGTCCTTAATCCCCTGCTGTGGATGACTTGCAACGTAAAATAGGTTTTATATAATAGCATTACGATGAACAATTCCGAGTTTCCTTACTATCGCAGAATTACAGCCGCCTATATTCGCGAGCTGTGGCAATCATCGTAGTTCAATAAAGAGAAATTGAAACTTATCAATAATATAGGCTCGTCTGACAAATGCGCCAGACGAGCCATATTTTTTCTCAACAACGGCAGCGCAGCTCAATCCTTCTGTTTTAACAGATAGCGATTGCTTATAACCTTGAAACTGACAAACGGTTTGTCGTCTACCGATTTGAAAACGACGCCTTCTCGTTCATGTCCTCTTGCGGTTTTTCCTTCTGCAAACGCAAGAATCGTTTCCATGGACGTCAGTTCATCAAACGCCTTTATCGCCCTGTTTATCACCGGAACGTATGGTATGCCCATCTGCAGCGCCAAATTCTCAGCCTCATTTGGATTCAGGTATCGTTGATTGGCTATATCCCAAATCTTGAATACATGCCATTCCAAATCAGCATACTTATCTCTGTTGTCATTTATGCCAGGTCCAACAAGTTCGCCTTGTAACGCAAATTCACTCTCGAACATTGCGTTTATCTGTTCCAGTTTGGCAGCCAGATCATACTTCTTGACTATCTGCCATTGCTCCGGAACGCCCTTCGCCCCTTCAGGCTTCAGTCTCAAATTTCGAGAGCAAACTCCGAAAGGATTCTCTTCGTCGACCGTCTTGGACAAGAATATGGTTACCGACGAACCGTCGTTCTTTTCTGTAACCTCGAAAACGCGGCCTTTCATGGTTTCAAAGTAGTCGCCGAGATTCTGGATGCGCTCCTCATCGGTCTTTGGAATAAACGCAGACGGGAATTTTCCCATTACTTCTGCTGCAATTGAGCCTCCTCCAATCTCAGGTCTTAGCGCTTCAACGATTTCGTCATAATGTTCAACCTTTAAAAGCTCTGTAACGTCTTGTCCATCTGTAACATCGCAGAGTTCAGGAAAATTCCCTGAAATTGGCATTAGAAGACCTTGCGATATAACGCCTCTGAGCTTACAGGTTGTGATGCGTATTCCTTCTTTAAGCATTTCCCCTGATTTGGATACAAATTTCTTTAAACATCTGTTTTTAAGAAACTCATATCTTGGGTCGTCTGCTGGAAGATAGCTGTCAATTTCAAAGAATACAGCCAAATCGCCAGGTTGAAATTCATCGCGCTGTGTAACGACATTCCATCCTTTACCAGCCATCTTAACTACAGAAAGTCTGTCAGAATCCGGTATCGGTTCACAGGACGCTATTGTTACAATGCTTGCCAGTTTTCTTGTCATTTGATTTCTCCTTTAGATTATATTTTCCCTTTAAATAATTAAAAAAGCAGGAGCGCTTCGCCTCGGCGAATTAAAACTCCTGCTTCTTCACTCTTGCCAAATGTATTCTCTTTACGCAGCCCACGAAAGAGAGCAAGTTCGTCTTAACAGATTTTATATCCCGCTGACGTCAAAGCGTCGCGTATTTCCGTGAAGTGGTCGAAGTTTCGAGTTTCGAGTACGATATTCAAATAGCAGCCGTTGACGTCCGCCGTTTGCGAGGAACGTTCATGGTGAATCGAAACGACGTTGCCGCCCAATCTGGCGACAATTGTCGCGACGCCTTCCAGCTGACCGGGTTTGTCGATAAGCTCAATTTTCAACGCTCCGTAACGTCCGGTCTTCATCAAACCGCGGGTGATAATGCGGGACAGGATTGTAACGTCGATGTTTCCGCCGGAAACCAGACAGACCGTCTTTTTCCCCTTGATGGGAATCTTGTTGAACATGGCAGCGGCAACGGGCGCGGCGCCGGCGCCTTCGGCAATGAGCTTTTGATTTTCGATCATCGCCAAAATCGCAGAGGAAATTTCGTCGTCTGTTACTGTTACAATGTCGTCTGCGTACTGTTTGCAGAATTCAAAAGTCAGATTGCCCGGCTGTTTGACTGCGATGCCGTCTGCAATGGTCGAGACGCTGTCCAGACGTTCAATATGAGCGTCGTGAACAGAATTGACCATGCTGGCGGCGCCGGTCGCCTGAACGCCATAAATCTTGACTTCCGGACGCAGATTTTTAATGACGTACGCAACGCCGGAAAGCA
>CACXSS010000071.1 GCA_902770245.1 uncultured Planctomycetota bacterium
GCATTACCGTCTTTCTTTTCTTTGCGTCCTTTGCGTTCTTTGCAACTTAAAAAACTTCGGCGGCTGAGACAGCCGCGATCCAGCGAGGCGAAGGGGGGCGCCACATTCTCAGATTTTTGGAAGCTTCCGCGTTGGCTTGACGGCTTTCGCCGTCAAGTCGTAGCCCGAGGACGGGCTACATCCAGAGGAGGGTTTCGGCTTCGTCGGTTTGGTAAGCACAGTTCCAACAAAGCGTAACTACGCTCCCGGTGGTCGCTCCGTTACCGCCTTTCATTAAATTCGTTACCGCCTTTCATTACTTTGCGTACTTCGCGAACTAGAGCGTGAGACAATCTTCGGTTCGCCTTCGGCGAATGCGTAATTCCGATCGCTTCGCTCACTTCATTACCGCCTTTCATTACTCTTCCAGTATCACTCTAAATCCGACGTCAAACACTCGCTGCCAGGCGGGGTACGAACGCGAGGCGTGGACTGCCGCTCGGTACGGGCGGTCGTACCACGATCCGCCTTTGACAATGTAACGTCCGGCGGCGTCTGTTGAGTTTGTCCATTCCGCAACGTTGCCGTGGACGTCGTAAACGCCCCAGTCGTTGGGACGGTACGAGCCGGGCGTTGTCGTTAAAACCGAGCCGTCGTTAAAGCGTTTGTCGGCAGGAATCCAGTCGTCGAATTCCGGCATGGATCCGTATTTCTGGTCGACGGTGTACGGGTTTGTCGGGAAGTTTCTCATCGCTGCGTCCGACAGGTTCGCGAACGGGCTGAAATCGGAATCGAGCGTTCCGTAGAAGAACGGCGTCGACTTCCCTGCTCTTGCCGCCCATTCCCATTGCGTCTGAGTCGGCAGTTTACAGGTCAGATTGGCGGTTGCTGGGTCGCTGGCAAGCTGTTTGCTCAGCCAGTCGCAAAACGCCTGCGCGGACTGCTGCGTAACGCGGCAGACTGGCTGTGACGGTTTGTTCATCGGATAGCCGTGAATTCCAAACTGATAGCAATGCTTTGATTCAACGCGGCTGTCGTGCGTCGGGTCGAACGCGGCAAACTGATCGTTGCGAATCTCTTTGGCGCTTATCCAGAACGGCTTTTCGATTTTCGTTTCAACGCCGTTAATCGTATACGTTCCTGCAGGAATGCGGACGAATTCCAGCTCCTGACCGTTGGGCAGCGTTACAACCTTCGTTTCCGGCTTGTAGTTCTCAGGGAAGAGTTCAACAACCGGTTCCGGCTTCTGGTCAGCGTTCTGAAGCTGCTCGTCCGGCAGAATCGGCGCGCCGGTTTCGATATCGGTTTTGTAAATCTCTTCCGCATCGTGCGGGTCAAGGTTTCCGTACAGCTGAGCCAGTTCCACGCGCCGCTGACGCTGAGCGCCCGGGTTCTTCGTCGCCTCCGTCCAGGTTCCGTGATACGGGCAGTTGAGGTCAATCCACGTCAGAATTCTGTCCCACGCCTGATCCGATAGACGAACGCCATGATGTCCGGCGCGAAGAAGCTGAACCAGTTCCGTCGTGTCGGCGGAGAACTCTTTCGGTTCCAGCAGGTGCATATCCGATTCAATCCCAGACCGGCGAACGTATTTCTGAAGATTGTAATATCCAACGGAAAAATGCGCATTGCGCTGAATGTACCCCGTCCCGTTTCCAGACTGAATGGAATGATAGTTTGGAACAAAGACGTCGCCGCGAAGGTCAACCGTCTTGCAGTTTTCGTCCGCCCCGTTATGACACGCCAAACAGTATTTGTCGATAATCGGCTGAACTTCCCGGGCGTAGGCGAACCCGCGGCGATCGCCGTACCACGGCTGGATTTCCGCCGGCTTGGCAGTAAACCCAACAGACGTTTTGGGAATCGCCGCCTGATTCAGGTCTTCGTGACAGCCGTTGCACTGTAACAGCTCGCCCGGCATGGCGGTAAACCAGGAACGCATCAATTGCAGGGACTGCCCGGACTCGTCCAGCGGCTGAATGGCAATCGGCGTGTTGGCGGGAATGCGGAATCGGGCGGAGCCGTCCGGATTGACGGGAACCGTTCCCATAACCTCTTTGATGTCCCACGGTCCGTCCACGCCGACGATGCCCATCAGCCCGCCCATGTTCTGATACGAGAAATGGTACGTGAACAGACGAAGCTGCTTGACCGTCCCGCGAGGAACGTCTTTCAACCCCGGTCCGTTGTAGATGTCGGCGATATAGACTTCCGCGTCCTTGCGCGACAGGTTGACTCTGTCCTGAATCAGGTTCGGGCGCTCGCGTTTCGCCAGCGGGAACGGCTCCAGTAACGCGTAGTCGTTGTCCTCGTAAAGGAGCGTCATGTTGTCGAAGACGTCAACCAGATACAAGCCCCACTTGGACTGCGGCGTCGGCTTGCAGGAAACGAGGAAATACTTGTCCGACAGCGGGAACGGATGAAGGAATTTTGGCCAGGACGCGCCGACAAGCCCGTCTTTAATAATCGGCTCAACCTTCTTGCCGTATCCGGGAATGCGCTGAATACAGCCGTCCGCTTCGTTTCGCCCCAAAGCGGGATCGAAAAGGCACAACTCGCCGGCGCGGTGAGAATCGTGATGTCCGGTAATAACCGAAACGATCATCGACCGCTCGCCCGGAATGGGTCGGGAATACCAGAACGAGTTGGGCCAGTACGAGTTGCTGTTATAGTACGACAGCTGCCCCGTCCCGTCGGGATTGCACTGAAACAGCTGGCGCGAGTTGCTGTGCGGCAAGTCGGCGTATTCCCATCGCTGATACAGAATGCGTCCGTTATTCAACACCGCCGGGTTCCAGGAGTGTTCCTGATCGAACGCCAGCTGACGTTTCGCCGTCCCGTCGCCGTTCATTAAAAACAGCGTCGCGATATGGGAAGAGCCGTAAACGCACGGGACGCCCGCCATAATCGCCGTGGACGTATAGATGATTCTGCCGTCGGGCAAATAACAGGCGTCGTAAGAATCAATGTCGGCTTCGTCGGCGGTGAGTTCCTTCGGGGCGGACTTGCCGTCCAGATTGTACTCAAAGACCTGCCAGCGTCCGTTCTCTCCAATGGACGAGAACAGAATTTTGTCGGCGTCCCAGTTCAAATCGACGTCTCCGACGAACACCGGCTTTTCCGGCTTATACACGACCGGGACTTTCGACCAGTCCAGAGCCGTCGTCTGTCCCTTGACCGGAATTCGGACAATGGCATCGTCAAAACCGCTTTTCGGGAGAGAGGAATTGCTTTCCCAGTTACACGGCAAGCCCATTCGCGGGGATTTATACGACCGTTTGACAACCAGCAGCTCGGAAAAATCATTGAGCAGCGGGTTCGACAGCGTCGCCTCGCGCTGAAGCTGGTTAAACCGGGTAATAATATCATTCAGCGACACGGAAACGGATTCCGGCAGCGGCTTGCCGTAACTCGAAATTACCGTCGGCAGAATCTTTGCCAACTCCTTATCGATGGCATCCAGCCGCGCCATAAAGTCCGTGGACTCGTACTCATCCGGCCAGGAATCGTACAAGTCGTTGAGCGCCAGACGCAGCGCCGCCGTCCTGCGGGGCAGCGAGTCTGTTACGCGATCTATGTACCTGGCTTTCATTTCCTCCTGGATTCTTTTCGCCGCCTCGATTTTTTCAGCGCTCCACGCCTTGTACTCATCCGGGGTCGGGAAAAGCGACTGCGCCGTTTCCGGCGTTGTCAAGGCGAGCAGTTCCACGACGGAGCACCAGTCTTTGGCAGTCGAATTCGCCTTGGCTGGCGTCCCGGCGTTGGCAGGATACGTGTTCCAGATTCTAAACGTAACGGTATCAAAGGCAATATTGGAATTGACCGGCATCGTCGTCAAATAAGGTCCGGAATTGCAGCCGATAATCTTGTCGCCCGAGGAAATCGTGAGCGTATATCCTTCGGAATTGGACAGGACGATCTCGAAATCCTGATTGGCGCGCTGATCGGAATTGGACGTGCAGACGCCGACTAGCGCCAGCTTTATCGCCTTGGGCAGACGGTACGTAATGGTTGCTGGCTTCCCCCCTACCCAGACGCGACCGTCGCCAACCCAGACGCCCGCTGAACCGTCCGTCAGCAGCACGTTCTGCTCCGGCTTCATAAGCGTACTGGAAATCAGCTTGACGTTGGGCGTCGCCAGGACGTTGACCGGCGTCATCTCAATAATCCGGTTGTTAATCAGAGCATGCCCGTTGGCGTCGCCCGAGAATGCTTCTTCGTGCCGCGTTTCGGTCTGACCAAACGCCAGACCAGCCGTCAGCGTCAAAACCAACGTCAGGAAAATATGATTTGTTTTCATGGTTTTATTAGGGAGTAGGGAATAGGGAGTAGGGAGTAGGGAGTGGGGAGTAGGGAGTTGGGAGTAGGGAATGGATTGGGTTCCCTTAATTCCTACGTCTATTTTAGTTCAAATTAAGAACAATGTCAACCGTTCATCAAATATCATTTTGCGACAGGATAAATAGAGAAGATTCAGCCACTGGCTACTACGCTTTCAAAGATTATTAAGAAAAATATGAGAAAATTTCAGAAAAATTCGTTTTCGCCCCCTTGACCGAACCGGATTTTTAATTATAATATCGCGAAATTGTTGCAATAATTTTATTCATCTTCAACCCCCAAAGGAAGTTCATGTATAATTAACCCGACGCTTGGTATACCTCAAAAACATCGTGTTTTTAAGGTTCCCGCCAAGAACAGCCCCGTGTTTAATTACTTGATACAGCCGCCGCTCTCTCAAAGCCGGTCAGAAGTAAAAATCGAAAGCTGTCCTGGTATTTTTCCCGCCAACTCCATTTTAAGGACATTTTAGGATTTTACCTCTGCTTCTATTACCGAAGCTGATTTTTCCTCGGAAATAATTTTCCTAACCCCTTTATTTCCATTCAAATTATACATATTTCCCGCGAGTTAAGATATTTTTCCCCGTTTTAATTACCATTTTAACTACAGGTTTATTCATGGCAACGAAAGAAATTCGACGTCTGAATCCGAAGGAAACGCGCCATTTTGGCAAAGAGCGTTTCGCCGTTCCGATTCCTGACTTGACCAGTTTGCAGACCTCCAATTACGAACGCTTTTTACAGTACGGAGTTCCCAAGGAAAAGCGCGAAGACATCGGTCTTGAATCCATTTTTAGAGAATTCTTCCCAATCGAGAATCACGACGGGAAAATCTCTCTGGAATACGTAGATTACGAGCTTTGTCCGCCTCGTTACGAACCGGACGAATGTCGTTTGCTCAAACTGACGTACGGTCGCCCGCTGCGCGTTAAGTTCAGACTGTATCGCGAAGGGAAAGACGCTCTGGAGTCAGAAGTTTTCCTGTGCGACATCCCAATCATGCTCGGCGGCGGCGAGTTTATTATCAACGGTTCAGAACGCGTCGTTGTCAACCAGCTTCACCGTTCTCCCGGTATTGACTTCATTACCGACGAAGACAATTCAGACCGTTACGCCTTTTCCTGCCGTATTATTCCGGAACGCGGCAGCTGGATTGAAATCAACATTTCCAAAAAGGACTCTTTGCAGCTTCGCATCGACCAGAGCCAGAAATTCTCTGCCATGACTCTGCTTCGCGCCATGGACAGCCGTTTTTCGTCCACGCCGGCGTTGATGAAAGAGTTTTACGGCGATTCGGTTGTAACAATCAAAACGAAGACCGTCAAAGACGCAGACAAACTGGTCGGGATGTATGCTTTAGACGACGTCATCGTTCCCACAGGCGAAGAAGCCGGCAACGTTCTGCTCAACTTTGGGGAAGCCATATCGGAAGAAATCGCCGAACGCATCGCCAATTCCACGATTGATTCGCTGGAAGTCATTCCCAAGCCGAAAAACATGATGATTATCGAATCAATCAAGGACGACATGTCGAAATCTCATGAAGACGCTTTGTGGCAAATTTACAAGCGTCTGCGCCCGGGCAACCCCCAATTGCTGGAAAAAGCAAAGCAGCTTTTCCAGGAAAAGTTCAAGGATTTGTCCCGTTATCGTTTGGGTCTGGTCGGTCGATTCAGAATCAACCGCAAACTCAATCTGGACGTAGACAAAAACGAACAGGGTCTGACGACGACTGACCTCGTCTCCGCATTGAAGTACCTTATTCAATTGTGCGACAAAGACCCCAAAGCCCAGCTGGACGACATCGACCACTTGGGCAACCGTCGTTTGAGAACCATCGACGAACTGGCTGTCGACGAACTCCGCAAGGGATTCATGAAACTGACGCGCACTGTTAAAGAGCGCATGAACATGAAAGACCCGTCCGAGCTGTCGCCGCAAAACCTGGTTAATCAAAAGAGCATTTCCTCAACGGTAGACTTCTTCTTCGGCAGAGGCGAACTGTCACAGGTTGTCGACCAGACCAACCCGCTGTCCATGCTTACGCACGAACGCCGTCTGTCCGCTTTGGGTCCCGGCGGTTTGAACCGTAAACGCGCCGGTTCCGAAGTTCGAGACGTTCACCACTCTCACTTTGGCAGAATTTGCCCCATTGAAACCCCTGAAGGTACAAACATCGGTTTGATTTCGTCTTTGGCTACGTACGCCGCGGTAGACGAATTCGGGTTCCTTACCACGCCGTATCAGGTTGTTAAAGACGGCGTTCTTCAGGACGAAATCCGCTGGCTCCGCGCCGACGAAGAAAAAGACCTCTTCTTCGCCCCGGCAGACGTTCACATTCAGGACGGACGCATTGTCGGCTGCGATCAGGCAATCGGCGCTAACGTCGTTGGACGTAGAAACGGCGAATACGAAACCGGCAGAATCAAGGACGTCAACTTTATCGACGTTTCTCCATGCCAGATGGTCGGCGTTTCCGCCGGTCTTATTCCGTTCCTTGAACACGACGACGCCAACCGCGCTTTGATGGGTTCAAACATGCAGCGCCAAGGCGTTCCTCTGCTTTGCAGTGAAGCCCCGATTGTCGCTACAGGCATGGAAGAGCCGGCGGCTCGCAACTCCAGCCTGCTCATCCGTTCAAGACGCGCTGGTAAAGTTACCTATGTAGACGGCATTCGCTGCGTCGTTACCGGTCCGGTAGATAAAGACGGCAAGGTTATTGAATCCGAACAGTACGAAGACGAATACGTCATGCGCAAGTTCGTCAGCCTCAACGACCAAACCTGTCAGAACCAGCGCCCAATCGTCAAACCGGGTCAGATTCTGGCTCAGGGCGACATCATCGCCGACGGCGCCGCCATCGACCACGGCGAGCTGGCTCTGGGGCGCAACGTCCTTTGCGCGTTTATGGTCTGGGAAGGTTACAACTACGAAGACGCTATCATTCTGTCCGAAGAACTCGTTCAGAACGATACGTACACCAGCATCCATATTATTGAACTGGAAAAAGAAATCCGCGACACCAAACTGGGTCGTGAAGAGTTCACGCGCGACATTCCCAACGTTTCGGAAAAAGCTCTTCGCAACCTGGACGAAAACGGCATTGTCCGCATCGGAACGTACGTCCGCCAGGGCGACATTCTCGTCGGTAAAGTTTCGCCCAAGTCCAAAACGGAACTCACTCCGGAAGAAAAACTGCTCCACGCTATTTTCGGCCGCGTTGGCGAAGACGTCAAAAACGACTCGCTGGAAGTTCAAAGCGGCGTTGAAGGCATTGTCATTGACACGCAGCGCATCGCCCGCAAGAGCACGCTCAGCCCGGAAGAAAAAATCGAATTCGATACGATTCTGGCTCAGCTGGAAGCGGAATACTACGAAAAGATTGCCGCCAAGTTTTCTGCCATGATTCAGTCGATGGAAGAGCTTCTCGGTCAGCCGATTCACTCCCTGGCTGGAGAAACCCTTATCGAAGACCTCGAATACAAAACCGTTGCTGAAAACGCCAACTCGTTCAATCCGGAACGTACAGACGTTTGGAAGTCTCTGACGGAAAAGCAGCGCGAACAGTACATCAGCATGTACCGCAGCAAGTATCCGCAGGTCAAAGAACTCCTTGAAACGCTGGAACGCAAACGCAATTCGCACAAACGGGGCGACGAGCTTCGCAACGGCGTTTTGCAGACGGTCAAGGTTTTCATCGCCAACAAACGCGTCCTGTCGGTTGGCGACAAGATGGCTGGTCGTCACGGAAACAAAGGCGTTATTTCCAAGATTATGCGTCGTGAAGACATGCCCTTCCTCGCAGATGGAACCCCGATCCAGATTCTTTTGAATCCCTTGGGCGTACCTTCTCGTATGAACGTCGGGCAGGTTTTGGAAACCCACCTCGGCTGGGCGGGCGCAACGCTCGGATTCAAGTCTATTACGCCGGTATTTGACGGCGCGAAAGAGTCCGAAATCAACGATCTGCTCGAACAAGCCGGTTTGCCGCGCAACGGCAAAGCCCGTCTGTACGACGGTCGCACTGGAGAGCCGTTTGATCAGGAAATTACCGTTGGGTACATTTACATGCTCAAACTCCACCACTTGGTAGACGACAAAGTTCACGCCAGAAGCACTGGTCCTTACTCCATGATTACGCAGCAGCCTCTGGGCGGTAAAGCCCGTTCCGGCGGTCAGCGATTTGGCGAAATGGAAGTCTGGGCTTTGGAAGCGTACGGCGCCGCTTACATCCTTCAGGAACTCCTGACGGTCAAGTCGGACGACGTCGATGGCCGCACCAAGATTTACGAATCAATGGTCAAAGGCGAAAACACGCTCGAAGCCGGAACTCCGGCGAGCTTTGACGTTCTGACCAACGAAATTCGCGGTCTGGGTCTGAACATGCAACTGGAACGAGGCAACATGCAACTGTAAAGGGGGAAGCAACTAACCATGAGTACAATTGATCAGAAGTATACAAAAGTCAACGACTACACATCTGTTAAAATTTCACTGGCGCGCCCTCATGACATCCGTTCCTGGTCGCATGGTGAAGTTAAAAAGCCCGAAACGATTAACTATCGTACATACCGTTCTGAAAAAGACGGTCTGTTCTGCGAACGCATTTTTGGACCGGAAAAGGACTGGGAATGCACCTGCGGTAAATATCGCGGTCTGAAATTCAAAGGCATGATTTGCGACCGCTGCGGCGTTAAAATCGCCCACAGCCGCGAACGCCGCAAGCGAATGGGACACATCGAACTTGCCGCGCCGGTTGTTCATATCTGGTTTTTCAAGGCGATGCCCAGCCGTTTGGGATGCCTTCTGGAAATGAAAACCACAGCTCTGGAAAAGGTCATTTACTATCAGGACTACGTTGTTACAGACGCTGGCGACACGCCTTTGAAAGTAACTCAGCTCCTGACAGACGAAGAATACCGTGAAGCGGTTGAAACTTACGGAGCGGGTTCCTTCAAAGCGGAAATGGGCGCTGAAGCCATTCGTACGCTGCTTTCCAAACTGGACATGACAGAGCTTTCCAAGCAGCTTCGCGAAGAACTCAACACGACCAAATCCGCTCAGCGTAAAAAGGAGCTGATTAACCGTCTGAAGCTGGTTGAATCCCTTCGCGATTCCGACAACGACCCGGCGTGGATGGTTCTGGACGTTATCCCGGTTATTCCGCCGGATTTGCGTCCGTTGGTTCCGTTGGAATCCGGCAACTTCGCCACTTCCGACCTGAACGACCTTTACCGTCGAATCATCAACCGCAATAACCGTCTTCGCAAGCTGGAAGACCTCAACGCGCCTGACGTCATTATCAAAAACGAAAAGCGCATGCTTCAGCAGTCCGTTGACGCCTTGTTTGACAACGGTCGATGCAAACGCCCGGTTATGGGGCCGTCCAACCGTCCGCTCAAATCTTTGACCGACATGATCAAAGGCAAGCAGGGTCGATTCCGTGAAAACCTGTTGGGCAAACGTGTAGACTACTCCGCCCGTTCGGTTATTGTCGTTGGTCCGTATTTGAAACTGCATCAGTGCGGTCTTCCGAAAAAGATCGCTCTGGAACTGTTCCAGCCGTTCATTATCCGCCGTCTGAAGGATCTTCGTCACGCAGATACAATCAAAAGCGCGAAGAAGATGCTCGAACGCAAGGACGAGGAGGTTTGGGATATTCTCGAAGAAGTGATTCGCAATCACCCGGTTCTGCTCAACCGCGCTCCTACGCTTCACCGTATGGGCATTCAGGCGTTTGAGCCGATTCTGGTTGAAGGCAACGCCATTAAATTGCACCCGTTGGTCTGCAAAGGGTTCAACGCAGACTTCGACGGCGACCAGATGGCAGTTCACCTTCCGCTCTCAATTGAAGCGCAGGTGGAAGCGTACACTTTGATGATGTCAACCAACAACATTTTCTCGCCAGCCAGTGGAAAGCCGATTATCGCTCCGTCTCAGGACGTCGTTATGGGCAACTACTATCTGACCCTGGAAATGGAAGATCGACTCGGCGAAGGCATGAAGTTCAGCTCGTTTGAAGAAGCGTTCATGGCTTACGACCTGAAGAAGGTTGACATTCACGCCAGAGTTGAAGTTCGTCTTCCCGAAGGACTGAAAGTCGCTGACGAAAAAGGTAAAGACAACCTCAACCAGGAAGAATACAAAAACAGAAGAATCGTTACGACTGTCGGTCGAATGATCTTTAATGAAATCCTTCCCAAGGGCATGCCGTACTACAACAGCCTCATGACCAGCAAGGGGCTGCAGAAAGTCATTTCTGACTGCTACGAACTTCTCGGCCGCGCAGCTACGATTGACCTGCTGGACAGCATGAACCCGCTTGGATTCCGTGAAAGTACGCGATCCGGGCTTTCGTTCTCGGTTGACGACCTTATTACCCCCGCTTCCAAGAAGACAATTATCGAGGAAACGGAAAAAGAAGTCGCCAAGGCTCAAATGGCGTTCGTCAGAGGCGCTCAGACGTCCAGCGAACGTCACAACAAGGTTACTGACCTTTGGACTCAGGCAAACAAACGCATTACCAACGACATGCTTGACGCTCTGAAAAACGACAAGCATTACGAGGGCGAAGCCAACATTCACAATCGTCCTGACGGCTATGTCAACCCGATCTTCCTCATGTCGGAATCCGGCGCTCGAGGCGGTCGCGAACAGATTCGTCAGCTGGCTGGTATGCGTGGTTTGATGTCCAAGCCTAACGGTCAGATTATCGAAACGCCTATTAAAGCCAACTTCCGCGAAGGGTTGAGCGTTCTGGAATACTTCTCCTCAACGCACGGCGCTCGTAAAGGTTTGGCAGACACCGCTTTGAAGACGGCAAGTTCCGGTTACCTTACCCGTAAGCTGGCTGACGTCGCTCAAAACGTCGTTATTACCTGTCACGACTGCGGCACCAACCGCGGCATTACCAAGAGCGTTATCAACAAGGGCGACGAAAGCTCCGAAGTCAAGCTGTCCGAACGCATTCGCGGGCGCGTCAGCCGAACGAACATTGTTGACCCGTTTACTGATGAAGTTATCGTTCGGGAAAACGATCTTATCACGGCGGAAATCGCCCGTCGTATTGAAAAACTCGGTCTGGAAAAGATCATGGTTCGTTCTCCAATGACCTGCGAAGCGTCGCTGGGCGTTTGCGCTCTGTGCTACGGCATGGATCTTTCCACCAGCGCTCTGGTTGAACAGGGCATGGCGGTCGGCATTATCGCCGCCCAGTCCATTGGCGAACCTGGTACGCAGTTGACAATGCGTACATTCCACATCGGTGGTACTGCTGCTAAAACCGTTGCGGAAAACAGCATCAAAACCACAAAGGAAGGTACGGTTAAACTGGTCAACATGAGAATCGTGGTCAATAACAGCGGCAAGCGAATCGTTTTGGATCGCAACGGCTCTGTTGAGATTCTCGACAAACATGGTCGTTCTTTGGAATTTTATCAGATTCAAGCTGGTTCTGAAATGAAGGTTTCAGACGGACAGCACGTCAAAGTGAACGACTCCCTTTGCGAATGGGACCCGCACAACGACCCGATTTTCACAGTCGTTCCTGGCCGCGTTCGTTTCGACGATTTCATTGAAGGCGAAACGTACAGACGCGAAGAGGTCAAAGACAACTCTGACGGATCTGGCAAAATCGTTAAGAAAGAACGTATTGTCATTTTGGAACATCGAGGCGCTCATCATCCTCAAATCATCATTGAAGGTTCCAATGGCGAAACGTTGGACATGTATCCCATGCCCGATAAAACCTATCTGGAAGTCAACGATGGCGATCAGGTTCTTGCCGGTACGATTCTGGCTAAAACGCCAAAGAAGATGTCTGCTACAGAAGACATTACTGGAGGTTTGACTCGCGTTACCGAAATTTTCGAAGCGCGCGTTCCGAAAGAACCGGCGGTTATTGCCGACATTGACGGTATTATCGAACTGCGCGGCAAAGGCAAAAACAAGCGCGGCGGCAAGCGAGAAGTTATCATCGCGTCCGAAAAGCTTGAAGGTGAAACGTCAACGCACCTTATTCCTCACGGCAAGAACCTTCGCGTTCGCACTGGAGACCGCGTTTCCGCCGGCGACGCGTTGGTTGACGGACCTCAAAACCCGCATGAAATTCTTCGAATCAAAAACGAAGAAGCTGTTCAGCAATACTTGGTCAACGAAGTCCAGAAGGTTTATCGTTCGCAGGGCGTTACTATCAACGACAAGCACATTGAAGTCATCGTTTCCCAGATGCTTCGCAAGGTGCTGATTACCGATGGCGGCGATACGAAACTGCTTGAGGGCGCATTGATTGACAAGTTTGATTTCAAATCTGCCAATGACAAGCTCAAAAACAGCGTTAAAGTCAAAGATCCTGGCGCCAGTTCCTTCCAGGTTGGAGAACTGGTTCCGAAAGCCAAGTTCGAGAATGAAAACGACAAGTTGGAAATGGAAGGCAAACAGATCGCAACTTGGGAAACTCCAAGACCTGCTCAAGCCAAGACGCAGCTGCTGGGAATTACCAAGGCGGCTGTTCAGAGCCATTCGTTCCTCTCCAGCGCGTCCTTCCAGGAAACAACCAAGGTTCTTACCGAAGCCGCTTTGGCAGGCAAGGTCGACAACCTCATCGGTTTGAAGGAGAACGTCATTCTCGGACACATGATTCCTGCGGGAACCGGATTCAAGCTTTATCAGAACGCGGAATTCGGCATTTCCAAAGAGGCGATGGAAGAAATGCGCCGTCGTCCGCAGCCGATCATGGAAGAGAACTACACGCTCATGAACGACGAATCGGAACAGACTGTCGATTCCGACGAACTCGGTTCCAAGCTGGATTCGCTGTTTGGAAACGCGCCGAAATCGGCGGATGACGACCTCGACATTCACGAAGAGATTGTCAACGATTTTGACGCCAATTCCATGATTGAAGACGATCCCAACAAAGCCGAATAGCAGTTTGGAAACACAGCGAGCGACTCGTTCGCTCTGCTGACGCTGATTAAAAACAGAAAACCGGGAAGCGAAAGCTATCCCGGTTTTTCTATGTTTAAACGATTTAACAATCGTTAAACAAACGGACTCTTACAACGCAATGTACGACGGTTGTTACCTGACAGCGTCC
>CACXSS010000072.1 GCA_902770245.1 uncultured Planctomycetota bacterium
GAGACGACTTGCTTACGGTGCAAGGAAGTTCCGCCTTATGTATATTAAAGCCCTTGAGAGTTTCTCTCGAGGGCTTTTTTTCGGCGTTTTCGGAGTGCGGCGCCTTGGCGCCGCTTTCTTTTTGGCGGCTTGCCGCCATGGGTGATTGGGCGATATGCGCGCCTGAAATTATTTTTTGTCTGGGTCAATTGCGCCGTTGTTTAACAGGAATTCGATCATTCTTTGATTGTTCTTGTCTTTGGCGATTTGTAACGGCGTCTTCTCGTCTCTGTTTTTGTAATTGACGTTAGCGCCGACGCTGACAAGCCATTGCGCCATGTCGAGATCGTCCATTGAAACCGCTAATAATAGCGCGTCGTTTGTCGTAAGGGGAACCTTATGATTCCAACCGTTTTCCTGTTCTGCTTTGAACTCTTTTAAATCTGTTCTGTGGACGTTTTCGATGGCTTGCTGCAGCGCTTCCGGCGATTCCTGTTTGAGAGCTTTCCGAAAAGTCATACAGCAATCGATTTTTTCTTTGAGAATGCCGTTTCGGAAGTATTCTTCCTTAAGCTTTTCCGATGTATCTGATCTGTACTTTGATTCCAGATCAGGCAAATAGGTCATATACACCCATCGTACAAAAAACTCTTTGGAAATATCTCCATGATTGAGTTTATAAACCGCGTCGTTCCAGTTTTGGATTTCCTGATATGGGGATTTATCTCTTTGGGGAGAGAAAAACGATGACCAGCTCCAATTTATCTTTTGACCTTCAGGGGGATAAGCGTACGTATAGTAAACAGTCGCGCCGAGAAGCAGAACGCAAATCGACATCAATATGATTAGTCTTAAGTTCCGAATGGATTTGAGTTTGTCAAATCCTGTTCTCAAAACAGAGGACGGCGGAACCTCCGGCGATTGGAGCGCTGGACGGGTAAAAGTTCCCGTTTGGAGAATCTCTGAACAGCGGCGCTGCAACAGAAAAATATAAACGAAAATGAGCGCCACAGCGATGGCTTCGATAAATCGAAAGGGTAGGAAGAATCTATAAACTTTTGTAGGCAAATAACTATAGAAAAGTATTTCAGCAACGCTAAATACCAGCGTAATCATTAATAAAACAATTGCAATATGGCAATATTTATTCTTTGGGAGTATAATTGCTCCGATTTTATCCAAGAGACGATAAAACACGATACTGCTCGAAAATGAGATCGCTACAGCAGCTGCAAATAGAATTCTTCGAAAGGGAGTGTTAAAGAAATAAATGGCAAAGCCCGTAACGCAAAAAGCGATTGCAAATAGAAGCCATGACGCGTTGAGAAGGCGCCGAGCGTTCGGGCAAACGCTATCAGGCGTTTTGTACAGCCGCGTCATCGATTTATAAATCGGAACGCATAAACACAGTGCATAGTACGCTGAAACCGCGAGATAAACAGCAACTACAATTAATTTGCACCACTGTAACAACACTTCTGGCGGCGCCTGTAATAGAGCGCTAAAATTCGGCGGTAACTGTTCCTGAAGCCCAACGCCAGTGATTTGTAAAAGATTCGGTGAAAAAACCGCCAAAAATGCGAATACAACAACTACCGCCAATTTCGGAAAAAATAATATAATAAAAAAACATATTACAGGAAGGCAAATATTGACCAGAATTGACAAAAGCATGGTTTGCCAATAGTATTTTACGCCATGGCATACGTTCTCAATAGAATTGAAATCCAGCGGTTGAGTCGGTTCGCTGGCGTCAAAATTATTGGAATTTTGAATTTTTTCGTAACTGTTTTCGCTGTCGTTCATTAGGCTTTTTGTATTTATATAAAACGTTTACTCTATTATAATCTGGAATAATTTGTCCCTCATTGCTAAGGCAATAATTATTATACTGTTAAGACAATCGCCGTCCAGTAGGGCGCTTATGTATAGTTTTTTTCTTTTTTCCTCGTCCCCTTGACTTTCACTTTGAGTTGGGGTATATTTCAAATCACTATGGCAAACGAATCAAAAAAACACACGAAAAAAACAAGCGTCTCCGCAGTCGACACCAGCATTTTCGGCGCGACTCCGCCTCAGAACATCGAAATGGAACGGAACCTTCTGGGCTGTTTGATGATCGACCCGAAGTCGGCGGACGACATCGTATCTATCGTTCATCGGGACGACTTCTATCTGGAAGCTCATCAGATTCTCTACGACAGAATCGTCCAAATGTACAACACCGGGCATCAGGTTGACATCCCCCTGCTGGTCGAGGATCTGCGTTCAGACAACCTGCTGGATAAAATCGGCGGGGAGGCGTATCTGGTCGAGATTCTGCACTCGGTCGCCATTGCGACGCACGCCAGGTCGTACGCGGAAATCGTCCGGGAGAAGTCCATTCTGCGCTCGCTGATTCAAACGTCTTCTGAAATCCTTCAGGAAGCGTACACGTCCAGTTCTAACGCGAACGACCTTATCAACCAGGCGGAAGAGCGCATCTTTGCTCTCAAGGGCGACGAAACGAAAACCGACAAGCTGGATTTCGTTAAAGTCCTACAGGACACGCTTGACCAGATTAACGAAACGATGCTCAAGGGCGCTGCGCCGGGTCTGCTGACCGGCTTGGCGGATCTGGACAAGATGACTGGCGGCATGCACCAGGGCGAATTGATTATTCTCGCCGCTCGACCCAGTATGGGCAAGACGGCTCTGGCTGCCAACTTCGCCGACTATATTGCCGTCGTGGAGGGGAAAGGCGTCTTGTTTGTCAGTTTGGAAATGAACCAGATTGAACTTGTCAAACGTCTGATCAGCTCCCGCGGCGAGATCGACGGCAGCAAGTTCAGAACCGGCTCTTTTGCCCCGGAAGACAAGGACGTTATTCTTAAAGCCGTTGGTCAGCTGAGCGGTTCGAGCATGGTTATCGACGATTCCCCGGTCAGAACGGTAACGGAAATCGCCGCGCTGGCTCGGCGTCTGAAACGGGCGGGGAAGCTGGATATTATCATCATCGACTATCTTCAGCTCATCCAGCCGGACAACCCCAACGACCCGCGACAGGAACAGGTTTCCAAAATCGCCCGACGCCTGAAAGGAATGGCGCGCGAGCTGGAAGTCCCGGTTATCTGCTTGTCACAGCTTAACCGTCAGGCGGAAACGACCAAAGACAACCGCCCGCGAATGAGCCATCTTCGAGAGTCCGGCGCTATCGAACAGGACGCAGACGTTGTCATGTTCGTTCACCGCGAAGAGTATTACATGTCTCCGGAAGACAAGGAAAAGAACCCGGACGTTATCGGAAAGGCGGAGATTATTCTTGCCAAACAGCGTAACGGCGCCGTCGGAGACGTAGAAGTCCTCTGGCGTCCGCAGTACACGAAGTTCGTCAACAAGTACACGCAACGGGTCGGGGATTTTGACTCGTACTCAGGCGGCGTGTGAGCGACGAGGCGCCGCACGTGTTATTCGCTTTGCGGCGGTGCGATGGCGCACACCCAGTCCGCGCTGCCGCGCGAGACGTATTATAATCGCTCCCGTTGGTCGCTTATGTTTTCGTCGCGCAGTCCGTTCACGGATTTAACGGATTAGACGGATTTTCACCGATTGGTTATTTTTACTTCTTGTTGATTCCTCTCCCCTTACTAAAGTTTTTAGGAAAGGGGAGTTTGAGGGGAAGAACCTTTTTTTCAAAAAAGGTTTTCCCCTCTTAATTAAACTTGAAAAAACTTGTATAAAAGGGAGCCAGCTTGCTGGCGACCGAAAGTTTTTTCAAGTTGGGCGGCGAGGCGCCAGTATTTTTACCAAACCTAATTACAAAGGAACGCTTCATGTCAGTTTTGAATAAAACATTTGCTTTGTTTGCAGCCGTTGTTATTTGCTCTGTCGCCTATGCTCAAGGGGAACGCGATCCGCACTTTGATCCGGTTCCGATTCCAGAGTATACGCTGCCAGACCCGCTGACGGCTAACGACGGGACGAAGATTGCCACCGCCGAGCAGTGGAAAGCCGTTCGACGTCCGGAAATTTACAAGCTGTTTGCAGAAGGCGTTTACGGCGTCCTTCCTCCCAAGTTTGAAACCATGACCTTTACCGTCGAGAACGTTAAAAAAGACGCCCGCGACGGCAAAGCAACCAGAAAAGAAGTCGTCATAAACTTCAACGGCAAGCCGGACGGCGTCAAAGCCCGCATATTGATTTACGTTCCCAACAACCGTCCGGAAGGAAAGAAAGTCCCCGCGTTCCTGGGTCTGAATTTCCGCGGGAATCATGCTGTTACAACCGAACCGGACGTTACAATTACCGACGCGTGGGTTCCCAACGAACCAAAACTCGGACGCGTGAATAACAGGTCAACGGAAGCCAGCCGCGGAAACCTTGCCAACCAATGGCCGATTGATAATATTATCGCTCGCGGTTACGCTCTATGCACAATCTACATGGGCGAAATCGCCCCGGACGCGAAAAGCGAATATACGAAAAGCGGCGTTGCAACGCTGTTCCCTCAAAAAGACGTTAAAGACGGTACGGAATGGAACGCGATTTCCATGTGGGCGTGGGTTTTATCCTGCGCTTTGGATTATCTGCAAACCGACCCGGATATTGACGGAACGAAGGTTGCGGTTATCGGACATTCCCGACTGGGCAAAACCGCCTTATGGGCTGGTGCGTCTGACGAACGGTTTGCGCTGGTAATTTCCAACGAATCCGGCGAAGGCGGCGCGTCGTTATTTCGTCGCCCTGTTGGAGCGGGAATGCGTATTTTGAGAAACGACTATCACTCATTCTGGTTTTGCGACAACTTATTTAAATACGTAGACAAAGAGAACGAAATGCCCTTTGATATGCACGAGTTAATCGCGTTACAGGCGCCGCGTCCTGTTTACGTTGCATCCGCCTCGTTAGATATTTGGGCTGACCCGAAAGGCGAGTACCTTTCCGCCTGCAACGCAGAGCCGGTTTACAAACTATTTTACGAAAACCCGCTTGGCAGCGACGTCAACCCGTTGAAAATGCCGTCTCTGGACAATCCCGTCGGCGGAATCATTCATTATCACGTTCGCACCGGCAAACACGACATCACGCCCTGGGACTGGGAACGATACATGGACTTTGCAGATAAATATCTGAAGTAATGCGGGGAGGCGCCGCTCCCAGTCCGCGCTGCCGCGGTGCGAAGGCGCACACCCAATCCGCGCTGCCGCGCGAGTCGTATTATAATCGCTCCCGTTGGTCGCTTACAATTTCCTTACGAATTTTAAGCCGCAAAGAACGCAAAGATTTTTTTAAAACTTCGCGAACTTTGCGGACTTCGCGTGAGTATTTTCCGGGAGCTTACGCATCCCGGATCGCCTGTCGCTTGCGGCGGAAGCCTCCCAAAAACTCTTTCGCAGAGTTGCCCCTTCGACCTGCTGGATCGCGGCTGTATCAGCCGCCAAAGAACCTCTTTCGTCTTTTTCGTGTATTTCGTGTTTAAAAATGGACAATTCCCCCTGTTGACATCAAAGTTTAAATCCGGTAAAATAAGCAGTAAACAGTGGCAAGTTAAAAGCGCTCAGCAGCAAGGACGTAAAGCGTCTTTGCTAATTTCCTTCAACTTCCCACTAACCACTAACAACTTACCACTTTCCACTTGCTAATCCCCTCAATTTATCAGGAGAATTCATTGCCATGAAACGACGTCTGTTTATTCAAACTGCCGCGGCGGGAGTCGCAGCCGCGTCGGCGGTAAGCGTCAACGCTCAAAGCGAGTCCGTCGATACCAATCCCGTTGGGCTTGTCAATTTAACGCCGCAGATTAAAACGTCGCGCGTTGGGTTCGGAACGGGCGTTCGCGCCGGTATGCGAAACAGCAACATGCACCGCATGGGTAACGGCATTGGCGTCGAGAACATGCGGTACGCCTACGACTGCGGAATCCGGTTTTTCGACATGGCGGACTCTTACGGCACGCATCAGTTCGTTGCGGAAGCCCTCAAAGGCAAACCCCGCGACAGCTATACGTTAAGTACAAAAATCTGGTGCTATCCCGGCGGCGGCATTCCCGAAAAAGAACGGCTCCCGGCAGACCAGCTTATCGAACGCTTTTTGAAGGAACTCAATACGGACTACATCGACCTGATCAATATTCACTGTCTCATGTCGCCGGACTGGGTGGAAAGATTCGAGTACCAGTTCGAACCGCTGGAAAAGCTTAAGAAGAAAGGACTCATTCGCGCTCACGGCGTTTCCTGTCACGCTCGATCTGCGGCGGAAATTGCGGCGAAACACCCCTGGGTCGATTCCATGCATCTGCGTCTGAACTCGGAACGGGAAAAAATGGACGGCGACTGGGATCAAAACGTCGCCATTGCCAAAACCGCCAAAGAAAACGGCAAAGGCATTATTATCATGAAAGTTCTCGGAGAGGGATCCATTAACACGCCGGAGGGGCGCAAGCGATCCACAATCGCCGTTACCCGAATGCCGTACAAAGACGTTATGATCGTCGGCTTTGAAGCCAAACAGCACATCGACGAATTCCTCGAAAACGTTGCAGAAGGTCTGGCGCTGAATCAGAAAAAAGATTAAATCACAAAAGGAAAAGCGCTTGAATTCTCTGTAACGGGAACCGCTTTTCCTTTTTTTGTAACGGTTTTCTCGATTGGTCAACCAAACAAGAATCAAGTCAGGTATGAAAGCTCTTGAGACGTTAAACGAATGGCTGAACAAACCTTCTGAAACCTATATCGGTTTGTTTACCTGCGATATTCTTGACAGGTTGACGTTCAATAACTGTAATTCAACGTTTTATCGCGTCTTTGACGGATCTCAGATGAAGGACGTCAAGTCGCTTATGGAAACGTTTGAGCGGGTAATGCCGTTTTTCGACGGATTCGGTAAAAACTATTATGCACTGCGCGACTGTTTATGCCTTGATATTCAATGGGAAGAAGATTACAACTTGCGTCCTCCTGTTGTAACCCCGGAAAAGATCGTTTTAGTTGTCAGAAACGCGGAATATCTTTTGAAAGATTCCGTTTGCGACAAACTGTTCTTTCTACAGACTATTGTTGAGGCGGGAGAATACTGGAAATCAGAAACCCCTGATCCAGACATTGACTATGACAATCTTGAAAACGTCGACGTAAACAGGCTTATAGACGCGCACAAATCCACGCCGTTCCGGTTGCTTTTGGGGTGTTCAACCAAAGACGCTGCGCTGAAGGTCAAGTCAAGTATTGACAGCGAGCTTGTTCTCAACGTCCCGCCTGACAAATATCGTCCAATACGGTATTTTTATTGTGAAACAGACGACAACTGTTCGGAATTCATAATACGATTCGAATAATTGATTTGACAGATGTATAATTTCTATTTACACGACAAAAACAACGAACAGCGTTTTAGCGACTACGCGGGAACAATTTCGCTTGAGGAAGCAAAATCTCTGGATATTGTTTGGAAGCAAGTGGAAGCGGAAACGGGATATAATTTCCCGACTGCTGTTTTAGACAATTCAGTTGTTCCGTTAGAAATTATTCGCGTAATGTACGATTTTTGCAAGTCAATGCATATTAAGAGCAACCCGGAAATGTTTGTTACTCATAAAGCAAAAAAGCCATATATGATATTGTATGAAAATATACTGTCGATTCTGGACAGCGCGATAAAGAACGATTCCGATTTATGGGTTGAGATGGATTGAATCGATAAAAAAGATGGCTCATCCGGTAACTGAGTACCTAACAGTTTTTGAGCAGGCTCTCCACGTTCTGGAGATTTTTGGAGGCTTCCACTGCAAGCGTTTACCAATAGATTTCTTTGCGGACTTCGCGAACTAGAGCGTGAGTTTTCCGGGCGGCTCTACGCACCCCGGCTCGCCTAATCGTTTCAGTTCCTTTTCCTCCCGCCCTCCTTTCAGGAGTACAGAAGGAAAAGGTTATTTGACGATGTTCTTTTTTATGCGTTCTTTGTTCCGTGGGTTAAAACCCACGGCTAGAAACATTCAACCGCTACGAGGTTGTTAAGAAGCGTAATTCCGCTCGCTTCATTACCGCCTTTCATTTCTTCGCGTGAGAATCCTTCGGTATTTATATACAAAAACAGGGAATAGAGATTGACCTCTATTCCCTGTTTACTTAATACCGAAATCTTATTTCAGATATTCAACCCAGATGTTGCGGTACTGGACGTGGTTTCCGTGTCCCTGGCAATAGATGCCGCGGGCTTCGCCCTGCTGCGGTTCGCCTTTGCAGCCTGGCGTGTTGGACTTGAGTTCCAGGTCTTTGTAAATTTCCTGACCGTTCTGCTTGATTGTAACGCGAGCGTTTTCGACTTTCTTTCCGTCCGCCCATTTGGCTGGCGTGAAGTAGATGTCGTACGCTTGCCAGGTCAGCGGAGGACGGCAGGCGTTGAACGCCGGCGCGGCTGCCTGATAAATGCCGCCGCATTCGTTGTTGAGTCCCTTTAAGCCAAAGCTGTCCAGAACCTGGCATTCGTACGCTTCGGCGATGTAAACGCCGCTGTTGGAACGTCCCTGACCGCGATCGTTCGGGCGGAACGTGGTGAGGAATTCAATGTGCAGATGATACGGCGTATCCGGTTCAAAAGTATTGGTGAAGAATTCCGCCCAAACCGTTCCGTCTTCTTCGTTGAGCTTGTATCCTTCTTTCAGATTGACGGTTTTGCCGTCAAAGAGAACGGTCGCGCCTTCGGGGGCTTTTGCTCCCAAAGCCGGGTTGGGACGATCGACTTTGTAAGCCGTGCGAATGCCGCCGTCAGGGGCGACGAAGTCAATCGTCTTTTTCTCAATGTCCAAAACCGCCTTGGAGCCGGCTTTATCCGCCGAAATCGGAAGCATATCCTCGCTTTCCGCCAAAATCTGGTGTCCGGTGAACAGGGCTGTTACAACGTTGCCATCGCGTTTGCCGGAATAGAAGACCTTGACGCGTCTGGAAGACCAGCCTTCTCCGGGAAAACCTTTGGGATAGCCGACGAAATCAAACTGACCTTTGCCCAGAGCGATAACCTGAACGGCGAATCGCATGTCGCCTTTCTGATACAGGTATTCGCCCTGCGCCTGATAATCAATCCAGTCTTCAGCGCTTTGCTCTTCAATCTGCTTTAGGCTGGTGTATTCCTGAGCGTTTACAGCCGCAAAAGCGAACATCGCCGCGGCAAACGCAATCGCAAAACAAAATCGTTTCATAAATAAGTCCTTTCATTGAATAGGGGGTTAATAGGGAGTAGGGAATAGGGAATAGGGAGTAGTTTGCGCTTCGCGCATTCCTATGCACTAATCACTATGCACTAATCACTATGCACTAAGCGCTATGCACTAAGCGCTAAGCACTAAGCGCTAAGCACTATGCACTACGTCTATTTCTTATTCTCTTTCTTCTCTCGTAATACTCTAAAATTGATTCCCATAATCGACAACTCGCCGACGTAACTGCCAGAAGAAACAGACGAGCATTTCTGCGGTTTGAAAACGACGGACGTCTGACCGGCGCGAATAACCGTTGTGAATCCGTTGTCAAACGTGAATCGAACGTCTTCTTTCGCCGGGACGGACAGTTTAAGCTGATCCGTTAGGACGAGAGATTCAAAAGTCCAAACGACAGAGTTGTTCTTTGTTTCCGGCGTCATATCAGCGTTGAGCGCGCGATAGGGGTCGTCCGCTCCCTGAATGACAAATTCTTTCTTCTTGCCGTGTTTGCGCGGCGTTTGCGATTTAAGCCACGCGTCAAAGTTCTCGGCGTTAAGCTGGTCGGACGCGTCGCGCTTGGCTTGCTGATACGCCGCGATTTTTTTGTCCTCTTCAGTCCAGTTGTTGGCTTCTTCGTACGTACCGCAGAACGGAACGAGCAGGTCAATCCAGGCGTTGAGTTTGTCCTTTTCTTCCTGTGACAGCTGAACGCCGTTATGAGGAAATTCGCCGTCAAACTGATGCGAAAGTTTGCTCTTAACAGATCCGGCATGATACGGTTTGAGCATCGGCGGGGCTTCCTGAACGCAAAGCCAGTCGTTGACAGCCGTCTGCCGACCGCGATAGAATCTGTCGTCGGCCTTGACGTCGCCGGGAATAAATCCGGAGGTGAGATTGACGTACGAACGAGTCCAGATTCGTTTAGCAACCCGGTCTTCAACAGGCGCAGCTTTCAAACTGAACGGACGCTGACCTTCAGCGGGAACGGTTACGCTGCGCTGTTCCCAAAGGCTGACGTCTATTCCCTGCCCGCCGCCGATGGGATTGGAACCGTGTAACGCAATGACGTTCTTCCCCGGCTTGAGCGGATTGACGTTGAGTTCTACGAGTTGATATTTTGTCAGGAATTCTTTGGACTGATAAACCAGCTGACCGTTGATGTACATTTCGACATTGTCGTCAAAAATAAGCCGGGCGTAAAGCGGGCTGGGCTTATAATCGTCTGGCAAGTCAAGCTGAGTTGTCGTCCAGACGTCTTGATCCAGATTGGAATCCCAGCCGGGATTGTGTTTTTCCAGGAACGGAATGTTGCCAATCCCCAATTTTGTATCGGTTCCGTCCGGCAGCGGAAAGAGCGCGTTCCAGCCGTCAGCCGGTTTTTTGGTTGACGCCGACCAAACCGCGTCCGGATTGGTTATGCAGGTTAATCCGAGCTGTTCAGGAGAATTTATATTTCGATAAAATCGAACGTCTTCCCGAGACGGAGAAACGTTTTCGTTATCGTGGCATTTTGTGCAGTGTTTATCCAGAATCGGCTGGATTTCCTGCTGGAACGAGAATCCGCGCGGCTCTCCGTAGAACGGGGTCAAGTCCTGCGGTCCGTTTCTCATCGCCTTTGTAATTCCGCCGGCTATGTTGGTTCTGGTCTGATTTTTGTCTTCGTGACAGCCAACGCAGGAGAAGCGCTCGCCGGGCTGAAGCGCACTCCAGGAACGCATTGTCTGAATGGCGCGTCCGTTGACGTCTATAACCTGGAAATAAACCGGGGTTAGAGGCGGGACGCGGAAACAGCAGGAGCCGTCGTCGTAAATCGTCGCTTCTCCCAAAATCTTTTTGACGTCCCAGCAACCGCCGCCAATCGATACCGGGCAGGACGAAAGCGCCCCGCCGCCGGGTCCGTAGTTGCCGTTGCGTCCGATGGAATTGGTGCGGAATTCCAGAGCGATTACGCGCAGCGATCGAACCTGGCTTTTGTCGACGCCTTCCAGACCGGGTCCGATAAAGACGTTTTGAAGGTAATACGTCGAATAGTCCAGCGTTGGGTCGGTAGGCGACGTCCGTTCAAAGAGCAGCTCTTTGGGTTTGATCTGAACCGCCTGAACGCTGGAACGATTGCCGTCACTTGGAACGAGCAGTTCCCGATTCCCGTCGAAGTCCATATAATAAAGTCCGTACGGATCGCTGTCGTCCTGTTCTATAACGCCAACGTTGGGACGGTAAGAAACCAGACAGTCGTTTTCCGACATCGGATACGGATAGCAGAACTGATCTCCCTCCTGACCGTAATGGTCAACGTGAACGGCTTCCGTGTCTCGATAAGGAGCAACCAGCTGAGCGCCGGAATTTTCTTCCGTGCCCATGCGGGGGTCGAGAACGCCCAGCTTGCCGCGCTGGCGGGAATGGTGCCCGGAGAAGATGCACAGAACCTTGCTGGAGCCGGGAATGCCGCGGGCGTGAAGAATCGACGTCGGGAACCAGCTGTTGTTGCCGTAGAACGCCGTCTGACCTGTGCCTTCAAGCCCCATCTGGAACAGACCTTGCGGGTAAATCTGACCGCGGTCGTTGTAATCCCAGCGGGTGTAAAGAATCTGACCTTTTTCCGTCAGAGTCGGGTAGTTGTCATGAACCTGATCGACGGTAACGCGGCGCAGGTATTTGCCGTCTTCTGCGATTCGATGAAGGTTGGAAACCTCCGTATACCAGCAGTCGACAATCTGAACGCAGCGGGTGGAATTGAAAATGATGTCGCCGTTGGGCAGACAGCACGGCTCGTAGTCCGCGTAGCCCAAACCGAAGGTGAGCTGAGTTATTTCTTTCGTTTCGACGTCCATTTTATACAGATGGTAGTCGTCCAGCAGGTCGGATTTCTTCATGGCAAAGACGATGTAGTCGCCCTTGAACGAGACGTCCGGGTCGCGAATGACGCCGTGAGGGCAGTCGAGCAAAAGCGTCTCTTTAATTTCGCCGTCTTCCGTAAATTCCAGCATCCACAGCTGCGAGCCGGGGCGGAAATGACGTTCCGAGTTGGCGTCGGACAGCCCTTCCGTATAGGCGTAATGGGAACCGTGAAGGTTCTGACGCTTTATGAAAACGAATCGGGCGTTTTCGTCGTGAAGGAACGAAAGCCGTTCAGCGCGTCTGGCGGCGCAGGCTTTTATAAACAAAGCGCGCCAGCCGGGATCGGCGCCGGGCTTGTCCGACAGAGCGTCGAATTCCGCCTTGAATGCGCGTCCGCCGTCGTCGAGGTCAGAAAATATTTCCGTCAAAACGGCGTTCTCTTTAATCGAATCGTCTTTAGAGGTAAACAATCCTTTGTACTGAGACGCCTGCTGAGCTATCCAGTCGTTAACCACCGCTTGGGAAACCGCAGGCTCTTCGCCTTGCGTTTGCGACGTTAAACTGAAAACGCTTGACAAGGCAAGCAGGATAGTTGCTATTATCCATGTTTGACGTTTTGAGGGCATTGATACAACTCCTTTTTTAGAGAATTCAGGCAGGGAATTGAGCGATTTACTCAATTATATTTATTGATTTTACAAGAATCGCAATTCGATTGCAATAGGGGAGAAAAGAAAAAATGGAAAATTTTGGCGGCATTTCGGAGCGCCTTTCGGAGTGCGGCGGCTTGACGCCGCTTTCGTACTTGACGGCTTGCCGTCAAGAAGAGGTTTCTTTATTTCTGTATCAAGCTACGCTTGACGATTAAAGCGATTCTATTTATAAAAAAAGCGAGAGTTCCGCTAACGCTTCCCTCTCGCACTCCGAAAAATTTTACGATTGCGTATTTACTATTTACGAGTTCGTTTCCGAACGTACATCAGCCCCGCGGCGCCGAGCAACAGCAGCGCCCACGTCGACGGTTCAGGAACGCCTGCAGCAGGCGCTGAATAGACAACGGACAAATAACCTGTATCGGAATCATACCTAACCAGTTCAAACATACTCGACCGGAAAACAAGATTATTCATATCGAGGTCTCCGACGCTGCCTTTAATTCCAGTCGGGAGCTGAATATCCGCCTGATCGCCGTCTTCAAAGGCGTTAGCATAGCTGGAATCCAACGCAATTTCGATAATAGAACCATCTTCAAACGTTGTGGAGCCTGTAACATTCAGAACGTCCGTCAGAACATCGTCGCCGTCTTTTCCAACCTCCAGCAATAGCGTCGCGCCGTCTTTAAGGACATACCCGCCGCCGAATGTTGCTTCGCCAATGGAGTTGCCGGGCGAAAAGACTGTATTCGCGTCAACTTCAATATTG
>CACXSS010000073.1:0-9149 GCA_902770245.1 uncultured Planctomycetota bacterium
TATAGAACCGTCTGTAGGAGTTCGCGTCGAGCGTGTAGTTCATCGGGCAGAGGAAATCGACGATGCCTTCGTTTGCCCAGGCTGCCCAGTCCTGACCGATAGTTTTAATAACGCCGGGATAATGAATAAACACGGCGGCGGAAACCTTGCAGTCCGGTCGAACGGCTTTGATTTTGTGATAAGTCGTCCTGACGATATTGGTAATGCAGTCGGCTCGCCATTGAGTCCATTGCGCTTTCAGATCGCCGTCCAGACAGTCTTTGGGCCAGTTTTCCACTTTCTTTCCAATGGATTTCTCAAACTTTTCTCGGCAGCCGTCGCAAAAACAGTATTTCATTCCTTCGTAACGGATGTAGTCGAAATGAACGCCGTCGACGGGATATTTTGTCGCGATTTCCACCATGGCGTTGACTTCCTGATCGATATTTATCGGGTTGGACGGGCACAGCCAGGGATGCTCATTTCCTTCGTCGTCAACCTGCAATCGCTTTTCCTGTCGGTATTTTTCCACCATTTCTTCGGAAATGCGATGTTTAAGATTGAAGTTTACTTTCCAGACGTGAACCTGAATTCCGTGTTTGTGACACGCCTTGACGCACTCTTCGAGCTGATCGCCGTATTGGTCAACTTCAGGGGAAACGGGAAAAATCTTGCTCCGATAACGAGCTTCTCCCGACCAGATCGGGTTCGGGAAAACGGCGTTAAAACCAGCTTGTTCCAGCTCTGTCGCTGTCCGTTCCCAGTCGCCCTTGTACGCGCCGAAACCGCTGTGATTCCACCAGCCGCGGAAAGGAAGCGTCTTTGAATCCCGAAGGGGAGCCGCCGCCTTGAACAGTTCTTCATCGTGCCGTTCCCGACAGGCTTTGACGAATTCCTGGAATCCCTTCTCGCGTTCAAGTTGAGCCATTTCTGAAATAATCTTTTCTGCTTCGGGAACCGTTTGCCCTGCGGCGGTTGACGCCAGATTGAGCATGTATTGACGAATCGACGCTTTGAGTTTATCGCTTTGCAGCAAAAACGCCAGCAGATCCGTTTCCCCCAGCGGTTTCTCTCGCAGGTCGTCACAGAGAATCATCAGAGGAAAGCTGCGCTTTTTCGCCTGCGCTCCTATAAGGGCTTGCTGATCTTCGGTTAAGTGACGATCAGAAACGATAACGACGGCGCCGCGGTTGTCGAACCGTTTGAACCAGCTTTCGTCTGCGTTGGCGGGCAGGGTAATGGAGTCGGCGGAAAGTCCCAGTTTCTTGAGCATGGACTGAATCAGTCTGCCGTTGTTCGTTCCAACCCATGGGACAACGCCCTCGCTGTTGGGGACGGAAAGAAGCAGAATCGGCTCTTGATAGCAGCGGAGAGAATAATAGGTAATGCGCGAGCTGGAGTACTGACCGCGCCATAGCGAAATTCGAATGCCATCGATTTTATCCCAGCCCGTCGGCGAATCTTCTATATGGAAATCGACTTTCCGAAACGTCATCACGCCTCGTTTTGGCGGGATGTCGGTGATGCAGCCGTACCACCCGTCTCCCGAATGAAAGTAAAACGAGCAATGCGAAAAGGCTTCCTGGTTATCCACTTCAAGTTCGACTTCAAAGCGGGAATACTCGCTCAAGTCAATCGGCTTGTCAAACGTTCTGTCAATAGAAGCGCGTTCAAGTTCCGGACGGGCTTTGAACGAGACAGAGAACTCGGCGCCTTCCGGTTTTGCCGTCAGTTCACGTTCCGAACTGCTGGTTGAACGCCACAACGGCGCGGTTTCTACGGTAAAGTTGTCGAGAACGTAAACGCCGTCGTTTGCGCTGGCAACAGCCGAAAAGACGGCAGCGAATAATATTGCAATGAATGTTCGATAGGTCATAGTTGAGTCTCCAATTAAACGCTATTGATAAAAGATGGCAATGCATTTGGTTCGCCTTACGGCGAACTGCGTAATTCCGCTCGCTACGCTCGCTCCATTACCGCCTTTCATCGATTGCAACTCTTACATATACTTTTGTAACAAATCAAGCATCTTTCGGTCGAGCTGATGTCCGGCGACGGTTTCGTACTGAACGTCTTCGCGCTGGGAATCGAGGATTCCGAACGTTCCCCGCAGATTCCACATCGCCCAGCCCCAGCCCTGCGCTTTCCAGTTGGCGAGCATGTCTTCCAGCCAACGGAGAACGGTGTTGTGAGGCGTTTTGTTATACGCGCCGAACTCGCCGACCATGACGCATTTGCCGAACGGACGCAGCTGTTCCCACGGCAAAATCGTTTCCTGATAGAGCCATTGCCGACCGGAAATCCCGCCGTTGGCGAACTCGTAACGACCGTTGTCTGTACGCTGCCAGAGCAATT
Organism: uncultured Planctomycetota bacterium; assembly: GCA_902770245.1. Taxonomy (GTDB): domain Bacteria; phylum Planctomycetota; class Planctomycetia; order Pirellulales; family Thermoguttaceae; genus RUG11551. The sequence continues at coordinate 2,335 of CACXSS010000073.1, forward strand.
GCCCCGGCTGAATATTCCAGCCCATCTCCGTGGCAATTGATTCTTCCGCTTCGCCCTCGACTTTTAGACCAAGCTCTTTGAAGAAAATCCAGTCCCCGCCGGTCATGTTGACTGTTACTTTTTTTGTTCCCGCGGGAATATCGGCGAAGACGTCCAGATCGTAGTAGTTTTGGTAACATCCGCCCCATTCCGGTCGATGAACGACTTGCGACCATTCGCCTTCGCCCGGTCCGGGCACAAACGAGCGCTTGAGAATCGTCTTGCCGTCCGCCTTGACTTCTATATTAGCGGCAGAGGAAACCTGCCCGACTTTCAAGCGCAGAGTCGCTTTTTTGGGGAAATCCCCGTCGATAGTCAGCGGTTGTTTGGCTTTGTCGTCGATGCCGTTTTTATTGGGCGAATAGAGCGTTCCGTAGGCGTTGAGTCCCGGCCATTGCGGTTTCGCCCAATTATCAGAGCCGCCGACCCAGCTGGCTTTGTAATGGCTGACCGTCATGGGCTTGTACCCTCGGGTTGCCTGAGCGACTTTTAATTCCGTCAGTTCCATAACCGGTCGCACGCCCCAGGACATCCCGTCACAGATAATCAGCCGCTGCGGATCGATCTCCCGAATGGCGGAGACAAGGCGTCGATGAACTTTCATAAACGGTTTAATATCCACGTTTGCCGGTTCGTTGAACAGGTTGAAACTGAGCTGGCTGGATGGCACGCCGGCGTATCGTTTAGCGAACGTCGACCAGTGCAGCGTGCAGACGTCAAGGGCTTCGTCGTCCGTCCAGACCGGTTTCTCTTCCTTCGGCGAGGCGACTGTGTATCCCGGCGCCCGGTGCATGTTGACAAGAACGTGAATCCCATACTTGCGGCCGTATTCCAGCGCTTTGTCGATTCGTTTGAGCGCCGACTCGTCGATTTTGCGCCAGTCTTTGTCGATAATCCAGTTCCGATAGTCCATCGGAAGCCGGACGAAATTGAATCCCCAGTCGTGAATCATGCGGAAATCGTCTTCAACAAAATCCTTGTTTTGCCACGGGTTCATGAACATTTCCAACAGATTGAACCCATGCCAGGCGGGCAGATTATTCCAGCTCGCCTCCGGCAGAGCAGGCGCATCCGCTCCGGCGGCTAAGAGATTCAAAGGGAACGACAAGCCCGCGGCTAATGCGGCGGCTCCTGTTTTTAACATATCGCGTCGGGAAAGCTTTTTCATGACGGCTCCTTTCAGATGAATAATTGGTTTAGAGGTTTACATCCCATTTGCTTGTAATTCTATCTGAGTCTAAAAAGAAATGCAACAGGGGGGAGGTAATTAGTAATTAGTAATGAGTAATTAGTAATTAGTAATGAGTAATTAGTAATGAGTAATTAGTAATGAGTAATTAGTAATTATTTTCTTTTACGCGCGGTTGCAATTTATTCTCGATTGTAGTAAACTGGAGGTACAGGGTTTGAAAAGAATTTTACGTAAACGTATTTTTACTCAAAACGTCATGTCAGAGATTGATATTACTGTCGCAGGGCACATTTGTTTAGACGTCATTCCTCAACTGCTGGCGGGAACGACGTCGGAAAACGTATTCTGTCCGGGAACGCTTCGGACGGTCGGACCGGCAACGCTGTCGACCGGCGGGGTTGTCTCGAACACCGGGCTTTCTCTGTTTCAAATGGGATTTCGCGTTCAGATGGCGGGCAAAGTCGGCGACGACCCGTTGGGGACGACGCTGCTGGATATTCTTCGAAAGAAAGACCCGGCTCTGACGGCGGGCATGATTGTTTCCCCCGGTCAGAACACGTCGTATACGGTCGTACTCAACCCGCCGGGAATCGATCGGGCGTTTCTGCACTGTCCAGGCGTCAACGACGTCTTTACGGCAGACGAACTCAATACGCAGCAAATCGCCGCGGGGCGAATTCTCCATTTTGGGTACCCGCCGTTAATGCGAGGCATTTACTCAGACGGCGGAGCAGGGCTGGCGGAGAAGTTCAGACAGGTTCAGACGCTCGGGCTGCTGACGTCGCTGGACATGGCGAACCCGGACCCGCTGGGCGAGTCTGGACGGGTGGACTGGATAGCGTGGCTGAAAACCGTCTTGCCGACCGTTGACGTGTTCCTGCCGTCTTTTGACGAGATTCTGCTCATGACCGACAAGCCGCGGTACGACCAGCTTTGCGAAAAAGAAGCCAATCCCGCCGCCGCGTCCAGCCAGGAGGAAATCCGCGCTGTTTCTACCCGACTGATGGACTGGGGGGCGAAAATCGTTGTCATGAAACTGGGCGATCAGGGCTTGTACGTCAAAGCGGCAGAGGATTTATCAATCCTGCAAACCCGCAGCAAATGGGCTGAGTATGACTGGCAGAGCTGGCGTGGAATTGATATGTATTCGCCTTGTTACGACGTCCCGGTTGTCGGCACGACGGGGTCAGGCGACGCGACTGTCGCCGGGTTCCTCGCCTCGCTGATCAAAGACTTTTATCCCGAAGAAGCGCTTGACGTTGCCGTAGCCGCCGGCGCGTGCAACGTCCAAGCCGCCGACGCCGTCAGCGGAATACCCGATTGGGAGACGATTTTGGAGAACGCCAGACGTTGGGGTAAAAAGGAGGGCATTGGGGATAGACCGTAGATCAATTTTGAGTAGTTTTTTGAACGCAGAGTGCGCAGACTCCTCGCAGACAACGCAGAAGCAAGCGACCATGTGTCATCTACGCCCGATTCTCGGGCTATGACACAATGTCCGCTTGCGTTTTAAATATATTTTTTTAAAATTATTAAAAAATCGGGCGGGAATCGTGGCGTAGCTAACGTAGTTAGCGTCGTCGCCACATTCCCAGCCCGTCTGCGAACTCCGCGAGTAGTTTGCGATCTCTGCGTTCTATTTTTTTATAATTTCATGCCCCAAATTTTGAACGCGACTCGCAGCTTTTTTCCCGCTCTTGACAAATTTCTCGAACAGAATATAATGTTCATACGTATTAAATGATACAACACACATCTGAAATGGGAACGAATTGGATTCGACCGGGCAGATGAAACGTGCGTCGCGTATCGAGGTTGGTCTGAGGGCCTCGTAAAAATCAGACTGAAACACAATTGCCAACAATAACATGGCTTTGGCTGCCTAGTAAAGGCTGCCCTTGCTGAGGAGGCTCGCCGAAGGCGTCCGACTGCAGGCTGTAATTTCGGATCGTTTTCCGTCGCTGGCAGGCACGCGGATTACTAAATTTTGCTCCCGCCTGGTTCCAAAGGAAGGCTGTCATTGGTCGTCCGAGGAATAAGACTCAAATTGATGACTACATACGTAGAAGCGCCCGCGGACTCGTCGCGGGACGGGGGTTCAATTCCCCCCGTTTCCATTCAACGCCTTCTTGCACCAGTCCGCAAGAGGGCTTTTTTATTGACCATATTACCCAGTCCCGCAGCGCAGGGCGACAAATTGATTTTTGACGTCTTTTTGCAAAAAAATCGGGAAAAACGGCTTTGCTGGTCTGGTATTATTGCGCCGATGGTATATAATAAATAGAGAAACGAAAGACGGCGCTGAGCGTCGTTTTACATATTACCAATCATTTATTAGATTTTTGCAATGAACATTTTCGAAAAGATTATTACGCGAGAGATCCCGTCGGACATCGTCTACGAAGACGAAATGTGTCTGGCGTTTCGCGACGTGAATCCGCAGGCGCCGGTTCACGTTTTGATTATTCCCAAAATGTGCGTTCCGTCTACCAACGACATCACCACAGACAACGCCTTTTTGGTGTCGCACATTTTTGCCGTCATTCCGAAACTGGCGGCTCAACTGGGGCTGACAAACGGCTATCGCGTTGTCAACAACTGCGGCGCAGACGGCGGTCAGACGGTTGAACATTTGCATTTCCACCTGCTGGGCGGTCGAGCTATGGACTGGCCGCCGGGCTAATGTTAGTTGCGAGTTGCGAGTAGCGAGTTGCGAGAAGTTAGTCAACGCATAGCGTCAAACTACTGACTTATGTCTAATCTCTCCTCGCTACTGCCTACTGCCTACTGCCTATTGCCTACTGCCTAAATCCTATTCCCCACTCCCTACATCCCATAGACACACTGTCAGAATGAAACCACGCATACTCCTTGTAGACGACAACCAGCAAAACGTTGAACTGCTCGAAGCGTACCTGTTGAAGGTCGATTGCGATACCGAGATTGCCGTTGACGGTCAGGACGCCTTGACAAAGACGTCGGAATTCCACCCGGACCTGATTCTGCTGGACGTCATGATGCCCAAGCTCAACGGGTTTGAAGTCTGCCAAAAGCTCAAATCCAATCCGGAAACGGCTGGCATTATGATTTTGATGGTAACGGCTCTGGGCGAGCTGGGCGACATCGAACGCGCCGTCAAGGCGGGTTGTGACGATTTCCTCAGCAAGCCGGTCAATCAGCTGGAACTGCTCAAGCGAATTGACAACCTGCTCAAGCTTCGCACCGTTACAGACGAGCTGGAACGTCTTAAACAATACATTGACTCCATGGAGGAACGCAAATGAGCGCTCAGAACAAATTAAACGAATATTTAACCGCTAACAAGATTTCTTTCCCCGCTCCGGCGGCTCCCAAAGGCGCGTATCAGACGATTGTCATCGTAGACGGCTGGGCGTACCTGGCTGGTCATCTGCCGGTAGAAGACGGCAAGCTCATTACCGGTCGGCTGGGAGAAGGCGAACTGGAGGCTGACATTCAGGCGGGTTACAACGCGGCGAAATGGGCGGCGATGAACATTCTCTCTACGCTCAACAACGCGCTGGGATCTCTCGACAAGGTCGAAAGCATTGTCAAAATCGTCGGATTTGTTCAGTGTACAGACTCGTTCCATTCGCAGGCAAACGTTCTCAACGGCGCCAGCGAACTGTTCATGGCGATTTTCGGCGACGGAGCAGGGCAGGCGGCGCGTTCCGCTTTGGGAACAAACGCTTTGCCGTTAGACGCCATGGTCGAAGTCGAAGCCGTCGTCAAACTGAAGGACTAACCGCTTACTGTTCATAGAGGAGTTCGATAATGTCACAACCAGAGCAGACGCCATCGTATTTCAACCGACGTTGGGAAACGTCCGGGGGTACGGACGAAACCGCGGACTACAAAAAAGTATGTCCGTCGGCTGTGGTCGCCTGCGTTTTGGCAGGGCTTAGCCCGCTGGCGTTTTTCCATCCTCTGCTGTGGGTGATTCCGATTCTGGCGCTTTGCGTTGGCGTTTGGGCTGCGATGGCGTTTATTCGTCAGCCGGACGAACTGCTCGGGCGCCGCGCTTTGCGCTGGGCTGTGGCAATTGCGATTTTCTGCGGTTTAACCGCCTTTACAGACTGGGCGGTTTATCGGTATTATCTCCGGCAGGAAGCGACGTCGTTTGCAGACTTGTGGTTTGACAAGCTCTTCTCCGACAAACCTCTGGAGGCGTATCAGCTGTTTTCTCATCCGCTCAATCGGCATTTGCCGGGGCGTGGTCTGGAAACGCAATACGCGTCCGGGAGCAAAAATCGGGAAGATTTCGAGTCCTATATGAAAACAGACCACATGAAGATTCTTACCGACCACGATCTTCATCCGTCATACAAGTATTTGCAGGCAGATTTCGATGAAACGCCGTTTATGGAAGTTGTATCGCTTCAGTACGAGATTTCCTGGGACGAGATGAACGGTCGGAAAACGCGTCCAATGGTTATAACCGTCGCCAGAATGAAACTCATCGACGTCCCGTACGCCGGCTGGCAGCTGCGAAGCGCGTCGTTCAAGTAGCCCGTCGTTTGGCTATCAGAATTCCCTGTTGTAACAATTATTCCCTTCCCTCCATTTGTTCTAAATTTTATGGATCTTTCTTTATTTGAATACGACCCCAAAGCGACGCTGGCGCAGCTGACCAACGACATGATTGAAACGTATCGTCAAGAGGACTCTATTCATCATCTTGGATACTGCCCGCTGCCCAATTATCGCGTTATTGTCGAGACGCTGGAAGATTTAAAAGACATCCTCTTTCCCGGATACCGACGAAAAGAAAAATTGCATTTCGGCAACGTCGAGTATCTCATCGGTCAGCTTATCGACTCTGTCAACGAACGTCTGACAAACCAGATTTCCCGGGCGTTGTGTCACGACAGAGGGCTTTCGATTTCCTGCACAGCGCAGCAGCGTCAGGATTTTGAACGAATTGGGCTGGAGAAGTCGATAGAGTTTTTGCGGCGTCTTCCGGAGATTCGGCGCAAGCTCATGCTGGACGTTCAGGCGGCGTACAAGGGCGACCCGGCGTGCAAGTCCTACGACGAGGCGGTATTCTGCTATCCCGGCATTGAGGCGATTACGGTTTACCGCATCGCTCACGAGCTTTATATTCTGGGCGTCCCGCTGATTCCGCGCATGATGTCGGAATGGGCGCACAGCAAAACGGGAATCGACATTCACCCCGGCGCGACGATTGGCGAATCGTTCTTTATCGACCACGGCACCGGCGTCGTTATCGGGCAGACGTGCAACATCGGAAACTGGGTCAAGCTGTATCAGGGCGTTACGCTCGGCGCGTTGAGCTTCCCAACGGACGAAGAAGGCAACCTCGTTCGCGGCGTCAAGCGACATCCAACTATTGAAGACAACGTCGTCATCTACGCCAACGCAACAATCCTGGGCGGTCAGACGGTTATCGGCAAAGACTGCGTTATCGGTTCGAGCGTCTGGCTGACGCAGTCCGTCGCCCCCGGCACGACCGTTACAATCGAGCGACCCAAGCTGAGAATTAAAGAGTAATTAGCAATTGTCAATTAGCAATTAGCAATTACGCAAGCGCTCCCCGTTACGAGAA
>CACXSS010000073.1:9216-31409 GCA_902770245.1 uncultured Planctomycetota bacterium
TCAAGTTTAATTATGAGGGGAAAACCTTTTTTGAAAAAAAGGTTCTTCCCCTCAAACTCCCCTTTCCAAAAAACTTTAAGTAGGGAAATATAAGCGACCAACGGGAGCGATTATAATACGTCTCGCGCGGTAGCGCGGATTGGGAGCGGCGCCTCGCCGTTCACCATTACTCTAAAGCCGACGTCGAAGCCGGGCTGGCTGGGGAAATAGGCGCGGGTCGGTTTCGCTCCGGCGTCACGCAAAGGCGTATACCAGCTGCCGCCGCAGACGACCGCTTTGCCATCGTCTGTATTGGACGCCGTCCATTCGGCAGCGTTGCCCAGCATGTCGTAAAAGCCAAACGGGTTGGGCAGGTACGAGCCGACTGGGGCGCTGACGCGGGAATGGTCGTTGACGCGAACGTCGGCTATGCGCCACGCGGGAAGCGTGTCAAGACGTCCTGACCACGAAAGCGGGTTGATGTCCGCGTTCGATTTATCCGACAGGTTTTCCAGGCGGCTGTAGTCGGCGTTAGCGCCAAACCAGACGGGAGAATCTTCAATTCCTGCTTTAGCAACGAGCGTCCATTGTTCCTGCGTTGGGAGTGAAACCTGCTTTCCGGTTTTCTTAGACAGCCAATCGCAAAACGCCTGCGCGTCCTGTCGGGTTACTCGAACAACGGGCTGACGCGGACGGTTGAGCGCGTGCCACGCTTCCCCTGGGCTGAAATGAATAAAGTCGGCAAACTCCACGCCGCTGTCGTGCGACGGATTAAACGCGCTGTACTGTTCGTTTGTAACTTCGCAAATCCCCAGATAATAATCCGTTCCGGGAACGCGGCGGCATGTCATTGTAACGCCTGACGCGAGTTCCAAAACCAGATCGCCGACTTTCGCACTCGCGTCGTTGCTTCCAATTGTGTTGTCGGCGGGAAAACGGTCTTTCTCAATTTCTGTTACCGCAGCAGAGTTGGGCTGAACGTACTGTTTCGGTCCGAGGTCAACGGTCGTCAGGCATTTCGGGGCATCGGGCGAGGCGTTACCCGGTTCCAAAGTCGGGTCGTCGTCGAGCGGGTCGTTTATTCCCGCATAGAGTTTGCGGAGTTCCTTTCGTCGTTCCCACTGATGGGCGACTTGGTCGGGAATGGCGTAGTTGCGGATCTCGCCCCAGTTCCCGTAGTACGGACAGTTCAGGTCAATCCACGTATAGAGCGTTCGTCGATCGCCGTCGTCAAGCGTTACATTGTAATGATCCGCAAGAATTCTCATCAGCGGCTGGGCGGGCGCATAGAATTCGTACGGTTTGAGAACGTCCATTTGAGACTCTTTTGTCGGCGTGCGAACGTATCGGCGCAGATTATAGTACGACTGCGAGAATCGGGACGCCCTGTTAATATATGCGGTTGTATCCAGAGCCGGGGCGACGGGGCCGCGCTTGAACGTCAGAGCCGTTTTCTCCTCGTGACATTCAACGCAGTACTTGTCGAGAATTGGCTGAACCTGCTTTTCAAAGGAGAAACCCTGTTTCGGTCCGACGGGCTGAAGTCGAACCGGCGCTTGGCGCGAGGCTTGAGTAGACGCCAGCGGCGGCGGGACGGAGTTCTGTTCTTCGTGACACCCGACGCAGGAAACGCCTTCGCCCGGCATGGCGGTAAACCAGGATCGCATCAGCTGAATCGCAGCGCCGTCTTTATCCAGCGGCTGAATGGCGCAGGGCGTAACAGCTGGAACGGTGAAATGAGCTGAGCCGTCTTCGTTGACCGGAACGATTCCCAGCACGGTTTTCGGATCCCACGGACCGTCCAGCCCAACGCTGTGCGGTTCCGCGCCCATGCCCTGATAGCTGAACTGGTACGTATAGATTCGCAGCGCTTTAACCGTCCCTTTGGGAACGCCCTTAAGCCCCTCGCCAAAATAGACGTTGGCAATAAAGACGTCCGCTTCCTGACGGTCGTAGTTGGTTCGGTTCCCAATCACCGGCGGACGGGTCGTTTCCCGAATCGGAATCGGCTCGAAACAGGCGAAATTCGGAACGGAAATCAACGGGACGACGTTGTCGAACGTATCGACCAGACAAATCTGCCAGCCCGCGCCGGGTCGAAGCTTGGCGGAAACGAGAAAGACTTTGTCGGTTATCGGGAACGGGTGCGTAAACTGCGGGAACGACTGCGAAATCGGCAAGTCCAAGACCTGTCTGCATACAGGCTTGTTACGCCCTGGGATTCGCTGGACGGCTCCGGAGTTCTCCTTGCGCCCTTTGGACGTGTCGAAAAGAACGAGGTCGCCGATGCGGTTCTGCTCGTGGTGTCCGCCGACAATCGCAACGAACTGTGACGGCTGACCGGGAATCGGTCGGGCGTAGAATAGGCTGCCCGGCCAATAGGAATTGCTCCCGTAGAATTCCGACTGGTTCGTCCCGTCCGGGTTGGCGTGCATGAGGATTCGGGAAAAGGCGTGCGGCAAGTCCGAGTATTCCCATCGTTGGTACATGATCCGCCCGTTTTCCATCAGCGTCGGCGACCAGTCGTGATCCTGCTCCAGCGTCAGCTGACGAACCTGTCCGGTTGCGTCTTTTCTGTACAGATTGCAAACGTGCCCGGAACCGTCAATACAGGGAACGCCCGTAAAACAGGCGGTAGAACAGAACGCGACGCCGTCGTCCGCCAGATAACAGCCGTCGTAATTGTCGACGTCGGACTGTTCAATCGTCGGGACGAGTTTCGCTCCTGTCACAGAGCCATCCAACGCCAGTTCCCAAAGCCGCCATCGGTTGTTCTCGTCAGAGCAGGGCATGGAAAAGAGAATCCGCTTCGCGTCAAAATGCAGGTCGACGTCCCCGACAAAGACATCGGTTTCCGGCTTGTAAATCAGCCGGCTGTACCCGGTTTTGAGGTTGAACGCCTTGATGGAGTTGTTGTATCCCGTTTTGGAAAGAACCGAGTTGCTGTTGTAGTTTTGCGGCAAGCCAAGCGCCGACGCGGAACGCTCTATATACAGGATTTCCTCAAAGTCCAAATCGGGATTGGCAAGCAGCGCCTCTTTCTGTAACGCGGCAAACTGAGCGCGCAGTTCCGGCGTCGGGTGCGTAGCCGCACGGGCAGAAGGACAAGGTTTTGCCTCCGAACAAGCTTTTTTCGGCGCTGCCCACGTCCAATCAGGAACCGACCTTGTCGGGGTGTCGGCGCAATTCTGCTCGTTAATCTGCTGAACTATCGTGTCAAGCCGGTCAAGATAACGCAGGGCATCGTACTCGTCCGGATAGCGTGACTGAATGTCGGCGATAGCGTCGCGCAAGGCGTCAACCGGCAGCGGGTTGAACTCCTTGGCGGGAGAAAAAAGCGCGTTTCGGTTCTCTGCCGTATTGGCAAACGTCAGCAGATTGTATATCAGGGATTCAAAGTTGCGGCGAAAATGCGAGTCCGCCTCGTCGTAGACGGGCGAAATCTGAAAGGGAATCGCAAACGCCGTCCCGGTTCCTCGAATGAAGGCATAGCCGGGATTTGACGACCCGCCGACAGTTGCCGCAAAGACTGTTACATTTATCCCGGAAACGCTAAACGATGCAAACGTTGGATAGACCGCGTTTGAGAACCAGAAAACGCCGCGATCCATTTCCAGCCCCGCCCAAATCGGGTCGGCGACTCGCGCCGGTCTGTATCCCGTCTGCGACCGGTCGTTGCCGAACGTCAGCGGCGCGGTTTTCATATCGAGCGGTTTTTCCACAGTTCCTAAAGCGCCAATCAAAGCCGCCGCCCCGCCGGACAGAACAAGGACTTTTCCCGCGTCGAGATGTTTTTTCAACGCCTCTTTGACCGCGGCAGAAAACAGCGGACTGGACTGGGTGATTCCGTAATCTCCCTGATACGCCCAGACGACGGCGTATTTGTCCAGATCGCAGGACAGGGCGTTGGCAGAACAGATTTTCCCCTCCTTCGAGACGTACAAGACGTCCAGCGTCGCCCCCGCTCGTTTCGCCGCCCGCTGAGCGATTTCCATCGCGTACCCGGAATCCGGCTGACAGACCTCTCCCGGCCGCTGATCGAGAATCAGAGCAAACGCCCCCGGCGGGTCTGTTACATCTTGAGCGCATGTAACGCCGGACAATAACGCCAGCAGAACAATCAAAGCAAACGACAGTTTTGTATTTTGGAACTTCATGTTTTTAGGGAGTAGGGAATGGGGAGTAGGGAGTAGTGGGAAATAGGAACGCCAATTGGTTATTACTCAACGTTTTTGGTTACAATCGTCTATTGTTGTTCGCATTCGCAAACTACGCGGAAGCCTTGATAGCTGCTTCTATACGATTGACAGTAAGAAAGGCGGGCTGCTGGTCGACAGTTTTCTAATGCACTTGCCCAGCTGCCACCGCGAACGATTCGCAACTTTCCTTTTGGAGGTATTATTGGATTTGTAACACTTCCATTGGGGTATTTACCATACCCATCTTGACACCATTCTCGAACGTTGCCAATCATATCACAGATGTGCCAAGTGTTATAATGGCTATCTTTTGCTACTGGATGCGCTTGATTATCGCTATTATCAGGAATCCACGCTTTCTTTTTCAATTCGTCAAGCAATTCGTCAAGAGTTGTCGATACTTTTGTTTCCCCTGCTCGACAGGCGTATTCCCACTCCGCTTCTGTCGGCAATCGCATCTTCTGATTTGTCTTTTCACTCAACCATTTGCAGAAAGCGATCGCATCTTTCCAGCTAATGCACGTTACCGGATGGTCGTTGTCGTATTCATACCCGGGATTATCCCAGGAAAACTTCTTATTGGGATACATTCTATTTTTATTTTTAACCAAACCAAAAGGCGTATCCCCTACAGATTTGTATTTGTGTTTATCATTATAATTATTGACAAACACCTCAAACATGCCAACCGTAACCGGCGTTTCCATGATCCAGAAACCTTTGGTCAGAATTACCGGATGTTGCGTTTCTATATTGCCATGATTATCGCGTCCTTTTTCTTTTGGGGACGATCCCATCATGTACTTACCATCAGGGCACCATCTAAAATATGCTCGTTCCGCGCCAATGCGGACGACGCGGCGTTCGCCTTCATCTCTATCTCGCGCTGACAAGGTAGCATAACCTAAATCATTCGATGCCATCAATCTCTCCTTTCAATTTCTCCAAACGTTAAAGGAAAACTTCTAACTGTAATTGTACTTTCCCCGATTTTAGAAGTCAAGGGGGCGATTTCTTTTTTCGTTATTCTTTATGTCCGTGGGTTAAAACCCTCGGCTAGAAACATTGAACCGCTACGCGGTTCTTTGCGGGCGACACGCCCGCGAACCGGACTCAACCGTGTGCAATTGTACCCAAACTACTCCATTAATTAATACAAAAAAACAGCCGTCAGAATTGACGGCTGCAGGGAAGTTGGCGATAGAGGGCTTGAATTCAAGCCCTGAAGGTTATTTTTAGTTGGCGTAGAAAGAGCCTTCTTCGAATTCTACGTTGGCGGACAGGGCGCTGAGGCTTTTCTTAACCTGAACGTTATTGAGGATCAGCCACGGGTCAATGTCGACGCCGCCGCAGACGATTGTAACGCGGCGCGCTTTATTAACCGCCGCCATGCACGGGACTTCTTTCGGTTCGTTGAATTCCGACAGAGTCAGTTCCGTTACGTCCGTAAAGGCGTTGCCGACTTTGCGCATCATGTTTTCTTTGACAATCAGAGCGCCGACGACGGCGGAATCCATGCAGTTGCGAAGCTGACCGAAGACCGGTTCCGCCTTGGACAGATCGGCGTAACGGTCAGTCATGACGTCCGCCCATTTCTGGTATCCGGACGCGACTTTGGCTTTGCCCTGTTGACGAACGCCGTCTCCAGCGTAGAAGTCCGCTTCGCACATCGTCTTAACGGAACCGCCCTGAATCTGCCAGGTTAAGCCGGACTGATCGCGCAGGACAGCGCCGTAATTCGGGGCCAGCCACCAGCGGGGCATCGCGTTTTGAGCGCCGGTTGAGTTGAATTCAACAAACTTCGTAAACGGCGGCAGGTTAGAAACGCCAGCAGGACGAACGCCCATGGAAATCTGTTTCATTTGGTAGTCAGAAGAAACCATGACTTGCGCGAAGTGCGACGTTGGATCAACGCCCATAACGCGAACGGACTGGTTGCCGACAACCTGTTCGATTTTTTGAGCCGCTTTCGCCGGGTTCATGTTGGGAGTGAGGCGGGACGCGAACGCGTGCAGGTTTTTCATTCCTTCCGGAGTCGGGTCGATGGAGCAGGACATCGGACCGCGCTGCGCCTGAGCGCAAGTGTGAATCGCAGTAGCGAGGTCTTCCAGAAGCATAATCGGCGCGCCGGTTACGGTTCCGACCGGGGATCCGTCGTTGCCGATTTTCCACGGTTCAGCCGGGCCGATAAGAACGATGTCGTTCTGTTCCGGCAGGGCAACGACGAATTCAATTTTGGTCAAACCGCCCAAAAACGCGACAGCGTCTGGAATGGTTTCGCCGTTAGCCTTGGCGTTGGCAACCGCTTCGTTAATCGCCTTGAGCGAAATCTTTCGAGCGGGAGACGCCTTTTGCAGATCCTGAGCGATGGGCTGAAGAGCGGCTTGCTGCGCCTGAACCAGCTTTGCCGATTCGCTTTTCTGAACGTTTTGAACCAAGCCGTTAGCGTCAATGGAAACGCCGCCGACGCGGTTGGAGTCGTTATTGTAGTATTGACCGAATGCAACGGTTGCGCTGAGCAGGGCAATAGCCGTCGATAAAAGTAAACTGCGTAATTTCATGTTAAATCTCCAAAAAGAGGTAATATAGGTTAATTGATATCTGACTTGGATAAAGGTAAAACGCTACTGCCAATATCCATAGTTCACTTCAATTATCATTTATTATAACCTAGTATTTTTAAAAAAGATAATCTTTTTTTGAGTTTCTTTCAATTTTTTTGAAATTTTTTCCTTATTATAACGCCTGAAGCGCAACTCTCTTTATTTAGGAAAGATATACCAGAAAGACTTGGATTATTGTTCTTCCTGGCTGGCGTTATTATCTTCACCGGCAATTTGGTCAGCCATAAGCAGTTTTATTTTCCGAAATTCTTCTTCTGACAGCGCGCCTTTATCTCGCAAATCTCGAAATTTTGAGAGAATAGCGTGCGGACCGAGGTACGGTTCTTCTTTGGCGGCTTCTTTAAGACGGCGAAAAATGAACATGGACGCGGCGATAAATATAATCAGTCCCGCGATGGCCATTGTCCATGTGGTTGCTGAAAATTCGGGAAGGGGGGTTGCCGAAATCAAAAGACTTCTTCCGAGGTCGGAATAAAACATTTAACCGCTACAGTTTATCTAATCGGAATACTCACAAATTAAATAATTCACATTATTTTTATTTCCGATTAGAATTATAACGTATAATTGAATAAATAGGAATACATATTTTTAAAAAATTCAAAAATTTTTTGGAAATAATGAGGTGCGAGTTGAATAACGGTTTGTTAAACTGCGAGTTGCGAGTTGCGAGTTGCGAGAAAAGAAAACCCCGCCCTCTACTCTCAATTTATAATTTGATAATATTGTCAGTTGTATGTGCGCTATTATCTTTAGGGTTGAATTCTTTTGCCGCAGATCCGTTTTTGGCGGGCGGGGAAAGAGTCGTTTCAACCCCGGAGGTTCCCATGGCGTATTTGCGGCAGAACGACTTCTATATTCCCTATCAGTTAAATGACGAATCGGACGCCAATGCGCCGTTGAATCTGTACGTTTCCAAAAATCGCGGACAGTCGTGGGAACTGTATAAATCTCTTATCCCAGCAAACGAAACAACCAACGGAAAGAGACAGTTTAACGTTCGCGTCGGGTCAGACGGGGAATATTGGTTTGCGATACGTCCCAGCCGAATGGAAAACAGTCCAACGCCTAATTTTGGGGCGCGCCCTGATCTTCGGATTGTAATAGATACGACTGCGCCGATAATGAAAATCGAAACGCAGAAGACCGGCGAAGATCAATTGACGATTTATTGGACGCTGACGGATCGGAACCCGGATGTGGAAACCGTTCGCTTTTATCAGCGGTATTCAGAAACCGCCGATTGGACGCCTATTCCTCTCAATCCGCGGTCGACGGTTTTGTTTAACAATCCCGACGGCAGCGCCGGCGCGACAGGACAGTTTACCATTCAGGTTTCTCGCGGAATTGCTCAGTTATATATCAGAGGCGAGTCTCAGGACAAGGCGAAGATTCCAACTGCTGTTTTATGGAACGTTCCTATGACAGGCGGCGCAAACAGCTCAATTTTGCCGGGCGCGGCTCGTCAAAACGTTGTGGGGACAGACGCGTTGGCGCGGGGCGAGTTCCGTTCTGCGTTTCTCAATCCGTCTGGGGAAAGCGCTGTCGCTCAAAGCGCAGACGCTCAAAGCGTCTCCAGCGACCCCGCGCCGATTCCGCCTTCCGGTTCCGCTCCGGGATGGTCGGCTATCCGAGACAATCCCCCGCTTCCGGGATCGAACAGTCTTGCGACGTCAACTCGAGTGCAGCGTCCAATTTTGCCGCGAAATCCAGCGGACTTTTCAACCGCAACAATTATTAACAAGACGCATTTCAATCTGGACTACGACATAACCTCAGTTGGTCGTTCCGGGGTTGGGGCTGTAGAACTCTGGGCGACGCGCAACCGCGGGGCGGACTGGTATCTGCTTGCCAAAGATAACGATAATATTACTCCCATTGCCGTTGAGGTGTCTGAAGACGGCGTTTACGGACTCAAGCTGGTAGTTGAAAACGGGGCAGGGATTGGCGGTCGTCGTCCGGTTCCTGGAGAAGCGCCAACGTCTTGGCTGGTTTTGGACAGAACCGCTCCGATTGGCGAGCTGAAATCGGCGGAAATTCGCGTCGACACCAGCATTCCGCAAATGCGTCTGCACTGGGTTTGTTCAGACGATTACCCGTCGCCGACGCCGGTGGCTTTGTATTGGAGCCGCGACGGTCAGGAACCGTGGAGCCTCATTGCCGACCAGCTGCCGCCGATTGGAGATTATCTCTGGACGATGCCCAACGACGTGCCAGCTCGAATTATTATCAAAATGGAAATGCAGGACAAAGCCGGAAACGTCAATTCGCACGTCTCCCGCCCGATTGCCGCCGACGCGTTTAGCCCGCAGGGATACATCCGGGGAATTCATCCGATAGAATAATTCTACTGCCTACTGCCTATTGCCTACTGCCTCCACATGAAGTTCATCGACCTTTTCGCCGGCATTGGCGGCATTCGAATTCCGTTTGACGAGTTGGGGTATACAAACGTATTCGCCTCGGAATGGAACGAAGCCGCCTGCGATACGTACGAGGCGAATTTCGGTCATCGTCCGGCGGGGGACATAACGCAAATCGACGCCCGGGACATTCCCGCTCACGACGTCTTGCTGGCGGGGTTTCCGTGCCAGGCGTTTTCTATCATGGGCAAAATGAAGGGCTTCGACGACGCCCGGGGAACGATGTTCTTTGAGATCGCCCGAATTCTGGACTATCGCAAGCCAAAGGCGATTCTTCTGGAAAACGTCAAGCAGCTCACAACGCACGACAAGGGGCGGACGTTTGCGGTGATTCTGGAACTGCTGGATCAGCTGGGGTACCACGTCAAATGGAAGGTGTTGAACGCTCTGGATTTTGGGGTTCCTCAAAAGCGGGAACGAATCATTATCGTTGGGTTCCGCAGCGCCCGGCAGGCGAAAGCGTTCAACTTTGATTTCCCCATTCAGCCGTACAATCTGGCAGACGTTTTAGAGCCGGACGACGCGGTCGACAAATCTCTCTTTGCGTCTGAACGAATCGTCCAAAAGCGCCGGGAACGCGTTGCGGACAAAGACGTTTTCTATCCGTCGATTTGGCACGAAAACAAGGCGGGCAACATTTCGATTCTGAACTATTCCTGCGCTCTGAGAACCGGCGCATCGTATAATTATCTGCTCGTCAACGGCGTGCGCCGCCCGTCTGCAAGAGAACTGTTGCGTCTGCAAGGATTTCCCGATACGTTCAAGATTGTCGTCTCGCTGCAGGAAATCCGCCGTCAAACCGGAAACGCCGTCGCCGTCCCGATGATTCGCGCGGTTGCGAAAAAGATGGATGAAGTTTTAGGCAGTAGGAATTAGCGTACGCTCAATTTTTTCTTACGAAGATATGTAGTTTGTTTTTAGAACGCAGAGTGCGCAGACTCCTCGCAGACAACGCAGAAGCAAGCAGACATGTGTCATCTACGCCCGTTGGGCTATGACACGATGTCCGCTTGCGATTTTAAAAAGATTAAATAATATTATAAATAAATAATCGGGCGGGAATCGTGGCGTAGACAACGTAGTTGGCGTCGTCGCCACATTCCCAGCCCGTCTGCGTATTCTGCGAGTAGTCTGCGGTCTCTGCGTTCCCTTTCCTAATTTTATGCAACCATATTTTTTGTGTATTCCAATAATTTTTTAGCTCTGATCTCTTGTATCCTTCTTTTAGACAACGTATAATAAAACTGTATACTATATTGTTCAGTTTTAATTATTGTTCCCATGGATTCCCTTTCTCCCCAACAGCGGCGATTCGCCATGCAGCAGGTGAAAAGCGAAGACACGACTCCCGAAAAAGTCGTACGGTCGTACTTGCACCGGCAGGGATTTCGATTTCGTCTGCACGTCAAAAGCCTGCCGGGAAAGCCGGATATCGTCTTGCCGAAGTACCGGACTATAATCGACGTTCGCGGTTGCTTTTGGCATCAGCACGTTTCCCCAATGTGTACGAGAAACAAAAGCCCCAAAGCCCATTCCGGGTACTGGTCGGAAAAGTTCAGAAAGAACGTCGAACGCGACAAACAGCACGAACGCGACTGGCGGGCGCTGGGCTGGAAGGTCATTGTCGTTTGGGAATGCGAAGCGAGTTCGGAAGCAACGCTCAAGAGAATCGTCAAACGTCTTAAATCTCAGAGGTAATATCATGTCAATATTGAGAAACGCATTATTTATTTTGGCTCTGCTTGCGTCACACGTCTGGGCAACGGAGTATTACGTCGACGCCGTCAACGGGTCGGACGAGAACGAAGGGACGAGTCCCAAGACAGCGTGGCAATCGCTGGACAAAGTCAACCAGACGGAATTGCAGCCGGGAGACAAGGTTCTCTTTTGCCGCGGGCAGATTTGGCGCGGAACGCTTAAAATTCATTCAGGCGAAGAGGGGAATCCGGTTGTCTTTTCCTCTTACGGGACGGGGCAAAAGCCGAGAATTCAGGGCAGCGTCGATCTTTCCAGCCCGGACTGCTGGCTTCCCGCCGGGGAAAACCTCTGGAAAACCAAATCGGACAGTTACGCGATGGCGGATCGGGAAACGCCGTTTGCTCAAACGATGTCTCAATGGCATTTGTACTGCGAAGGGGAGGGCAAAGCGGAACTCAAGACGGCAACAACCAAAAAGGGACAACGCGCTTATCGAGCGCTCTGTAACGAAAAGGGCGTCAGCTCCAATCAGATTCAGTTTACCAATTCGCCGTTTGAAATTGCCGCCGGTCAGGGCTTTCTTCTGAAATTCCGCGCTCGCGCCAGCAAACCGTTTACAACGTCAATGCCGGCGCTAATGCAGTATCGAGCGCCTTGGGGATCTTACGGAAGCGTTACAAGCGCTGATAAAAGCGACGTCCTGTCGTTTTCTCCTCAATGGCAGGAATACTCTCTGATTTATCTTCCGGATCAAACGGCGCAGGACGGTCGAACGACGTTTTTTATCGGCGATTCCATTCCGGACGGCTGCGCCTGGGACTTCATTCCCATCGAAGCGAAAGCTGTTGACGTTACAACGCTCGGGCTTACAGCCGACGTTGGCAATGTGATTGTCATTGAAAATGGTCAGAAAACTAAAAAGGCGTTATTCAAACGCTGGAGTCTGGACGAACTCAAACAGCAGGGCGACTTTTTTTCCTCGCCGTTTTCTCCTCATTCCGGCGCCAGAACGCTTTACGTCTACAGCAAGAAGAATCCGGCGGAGACGTACTCGTTCCTTGAAGCGGCGATTCGTCAGCATACAGCCGAAATGACCGATCAAAGCTGGTTTATCGTTGACGGGCTGGCGTTTGGATATACCGGAGCGCACGGAATCAAAGGCGCGGACGTTCACGACGCGATAATTCGCAACTGCGACTTCTTCTGGATTGGCGGCTCTCATCTGTATTCGGAAGACGGAGTTCCGACTCGATACGGCAACGGAATCGAGTTCTGGTGCGGAGCGAAAAACAATCTTGTGGAGAACAACCGCTTTTGGCAGGTTTACGACACCGCCATGACCAATCAGGGACCTGACGACTGTCTGGTTGAGAACATGGTTTGGCGCGGAAACGTAACCTGGCTTTGCGAGCAGAGCTACGAAACCTGGCTGTCTGGAAAGCAAACCGTTGTGGACGGGCTGGTTTTCGAGAACAACGTCTGTTACGATTCCGGGTTCGGCTGGTCGCACGAACAGCGGCCGGACAAGCGCGGAACGCCGATGCTCAGCTACGGATTTGACGTCAAGAGTTTGAAAATCACGTACCGCAACAACAAATTCTGCCGGGCGGCGAATACGATGTTGTGGTTCGGCAACAATCGCGTTGAAGAACCCGGCTGGGACATCGACTACAACGTCTACTGGCAGGGCGCGAGCCGCGCTGGCGGAAATGACGAGGTTATGTCTCCGAAAAAGCAGGATTCGAAGACACCCGCTTCCAATCAGGAACCGACCTTGTCGGGCGGGGATGACCAGCAAGAGCAGAAACTGTTCCGATGGAAGAACGCATATATGGGCGTCGATTTCAAGGAATACCAGCAGAGAACCGGCTGCGACGCCCATTCCCGCTGGGAGGAAATCCCGGAAACGGAATTTGAGGACTATTGATTTAAATGGAAGGCGGTAATGAAGCGACCAACGGGAGCGGAATTACGCAGTTCGCCGAAGGCGAACCGAAACGCCGTGAAGTGTGAAATACCGCATTGCGTAAGCCAAAAACCTTCACGGATGGCGCCCACCCTAGGGCGCCTGTCTTGACGGCTATGCCGTCAAGGTTCTTCTTTTGCGGACAGTATGTCCGCGAACCCGCAGGTCAGACGGGTTTTCCGCGTTCTTTAGATTCTTGGAGGCTTCCGCCGCAAGCGATCGTCGATTGTTTTTTTGCGTTCTTTGTGTTCTTTGTGGTTAAATTCTTTTGCGGACTTCGTCCGCGACCCGGAGGCGTTTTCGGCTGCGTCGTTTTATTATGCACACATCCAGCGTTTTGTTCGCCTGAAGGCGAATGCGTAATTCCGTTCGCTGGCGCTCACTCCATTACCGCCTTCCATTTCTCGTCCGCGACCCGATATGGTTTTCGGTTGCGCCGTTTTGTTATGCACACAACCAGCGTTTTGTTCGCCTGACGGCGAATGCGGAACCGCTACGCGGTTCTAGCGGAAGATTATTTTTCTTTTCCATTACCGCCTTCCATTAATTTTGCCGCTACGTGCGCTTAAACTGCTTGTCCAGTTCCTCTTGCGTATAGACGAGGATGCTGGGGCGTCCGTGCGGGCAGTGGTGGACGTAGTCGTACTGCGTCATTTCCGACAGGAGTTCTTTGATTTCGTCCTGCGACAGCGGGTCGCCGGCTTTTACCGCGGCGCGGCACGCCATACGGTGATAAATCGCCTCAAGGACTTCAACCCGTTCCAGCTTTTTGACCTCGTTGACAAGCAGGTCGATGACGTCGTGAAGAAGCTCTTCCGGCGTCTGGTTTTTGAGAATGGCTGGGTAGGCGGTAAGCAAAACCGTCTGACCGCCAAACGGCTCGACGACCAAGCCCAGTTCCGCCAGATCTTTGCGGCGTTCTAAAACAACGGCAAACTCCTGCGGCGTCAAATCGACGGCGGCGGGAACGAGCAGATGCTGTAAAATAACGTCGTGCGCTTCGACCGAGCTTTTGATTCTTTCGTACAGAATGCGTTCGTGAAGAGCGTGCTGATCGATAATCGCCAGCCCTTCCGGCAACTCTGTTACAATGTATCGGTTATGAATCTGAATGGCGGGCTGTTGTTGTTTTATCGGCGCTGGTTTTGAGACGTCCGGCAGACGCGGCGGTTCAGGTTCCGGCATGGGCTTTTCCGGTTCTGGCGCGGGCTTTTCCGGCTTGCGGGCAGGCGTCCCATCGTCAAATGGCTTGAATTCCGGGACTTTCTTTGTTCCAAACCCGCCAGGGAAATCGTCTACGGAAACCGTATTGGACGGCTGAACCGGCGGGGCGTCCGGCTGACCGAATTTGGACTTGGGCAGAGTAGGGCGCGAGTCGGACTGCGAGTATCCGTTCCCTTCGAGGAAATCGGACTGCGCTACTAAATCGGCGTGCGGAATCTGTCCCAACTGCGGACCGGACTGCGGTCCAGACGGCGGATTTCCCATTCTCGCCAGCTGCGGTCCGGTATTCTCCGGCGGGGTGTGAACGCCGTCAAAGGGGACAAATTCGGAGAACTTCGCCCCGTTGAGGTTGAGCGGTTTGACCTGTCCCGCCCCGCCAACAGGCGGCTGAGGCGCGAAGGGGGAATCGTCGTCGTCCGACATGACTGCCGGGTTGTTGAACTGGCTGTTGTAGTTGGCAACCGGAGCGGATTCGCCGTCTGGGGACGGGAACGAAACGCGGGATCGCATGTCGGATGTCAAGAATTTTTGACGTATTGCCGACAGCAGCGCGCTGTAGAGGCGGGAAGAGTCCTGGAATCGGACTTCCAGCTTCGTCGGGTGAACGTTGACGTCGACGGAGTCAAAAGGCATTTGCAGGGAAAGGAACGCGATCGGGTATCGCCCTACGGTTATCAGCCCGCGAAACGCTTCCTGCAGAGCGTGCTGAAGGGACTTGTCGCGGATAAATCGTCCGTTGAGAAACAGGTACTGCGTTTTGTTGTTCGACCGGGTTTGAGACGGGTGGGCGACGTACCCGCTGATAGAAACGTCTCCCGCGCGGGATTCAACCCAAATGAGGTTCTCCGCCAGCTCTCTGCCGAAAATATCGGCGATGCGCTGCTGAAGGCTGCCTGTTCCCGGCAGGTTCGCAACGTTTTTCCCGTTGTGAGTTAAAGTGAACGCTACGCTGGGGTTAGGCAGAGCAATCCGGTAAAACTGTTCAGCAACGTAGCTAAATTCCGTCGAAACGCTTTTGAGATACTTCTTTCTGACGGGCGTGTTGCAGAAAATATTGAGAACTTCCATCGTCGTGCCGACGGGACAGCCGCAGGGAACGACTTCGCCAACTTCTCCGCCGACGACTTCCAGACTGGCGCCTTCGTCAGAATCGGGGGTTCGGCTTTTGATTCTAAACCGGCTGATTTCAGCAATCGACGCGAGGGCTTCGCCGCGAAACCCCATCGTTTGGACTTTGAACAGGTCGTCAGCATCTTGAATTTTGCTGGTTGCGTGCGGGGCGACAGCCAGAAGAAGCTCGTCCGCCGGGATGCCGGAGCCGTTGTCGACGACGCGAATCATGTCGCTGCCGCCTTTGTCCGCATAGACGTCAATTCTGGTTGCATGGGCGTCAATGGAGTTTTCCATAAGCTCTTTGACGACGGAGCCAGGACGTTCGATAACTTCGCCTGCCGCGATTTTATTGATGACGCTTTGGGAGAGTTTGTGAATCATTTGTTGATATAATTGCGAGGGTTAATATTACCGAACTGACTCCAATTCGCATTATACCGGAAAAAGAAATTATTACCAGCAATCCGGCGGGTAAAATAATCAGAAAAATAAAAAAATATTCGTTTGGGGAACTTTTAGAGAATTAATAGATTCTAACAAACCAGATGAACCAGAAAACTGTCAAGAGGGCAAATTTTGACAATTCAGGGACGCTTAATTCCACAAACGAAGCTATAGAAAGTTAAAATGGGCAAAATGCAATAAGTTTTAGGGTGGCAAAAAGTTTTCCTCTATAGTTTTGAACTCAACTGCCGATAATTGAAAATAAGTGTTTATGTATTTATAGGTAAAATCCGTAAGTACGTACAATTTTAATTATAATAAGTAATATAATCGGCAACGTTCGGCGTTGGTCAGCGTTCCTTATTTTTGGCTGTAATCGTTTCGGGCTAAAAGCGCATTGCAGTCAATTCCCCTCAACCGTATTTAATTAGGGTTAGATACCATGAAGAAAAATAGCAAGAGCAATCGTAAATCATCTCGCAAGTCTTCGAGCAGTACGCAGAAGTTGTTTCGCAGCGGCTCCCACGGGTTTGAGGCTTTGGAATCCCGTCAAATGCTCGACGCGGCTTTGACCAACGCTCTTTTGGATTCGCCGATTCCGTATACGGAAGACGCCAGCGGCGAATCTACCACGTTCTTAACGGTAACGCCGACTTCTGACACCGCGCCTGACGGAACCAGCATCTTCGCGGGCATTCGCATTTACGGCATGGACGACAGTGGAGTTAGAACTACGACAGAGGGCTATACAATCAGCTCCATTGACAAGGTCGCTGCCGACGGTTCCAAGACCCCGATTCCGCTTCTGGAACCGGGCGAGGGGATTCAGGATTCCTACAGCTTCGCCTGTGCGGAAATGCTCTTGGGTCAGGAATACTCAATTACCGTTTCGTGGACTGGCGACGGCGAAGCCCCTAGCTTCGGCGCGGTCGCGTTTCTGCTTGGCGATACAGACTCCTTTGACGTTTCTACGGGTTTGCCCGCCGTAGATCCGGCTACAGGCGAATACGTCGCCAACGTTCAAAACAACATCAGCGATAATGAAGTTACGCTGGTTGAAGCGGCGATATATCTGGACGATCCGCAGACCAACTGGAATCACAGCTACGGTAATAAACTGCTTAATCAGAGCGGTTTTCCTGAAGAGTACACGGGTCTGTTTTCCCTGGATACCAACGGCGTCTGGGATACCGAAGACCTTGACCGCGTAGAAGAAAATAACAACGTTGGAACGGTAAACTTCAATATCACGTTCGACCAGGAATCTCCGGCTCTTACGGTTGACGTTGTCAACGCTGACGGCGAGTTTGCCGGCACGGCGACTGTTACACAGGGCGAAAAGACCGGCAAAGTTCAGGACTATGCCGTTGACGTCAAAACGTCTACCGATTCCCCGATTCTGAACTTGAACTTTGAAGACGCGAAAAGCGCTATCAAGTCGATTAAATATTCTACCGACGGTACATCGTACACCGACATTCCCGTCAGCGGAGAAAGCAAGACGGAAAACGTTACATTTGACGTTGCCGACGCTTTGGGCGGAGTTCTGACAGAGGGCGAACCCGCTGTGATTTTCTTCCAGGTTGCAGACGTTATTGGCAACACCGGACAGTACGAGTTTACCGTTAATTACGACTCCACCGCTGATTACAACGTCGGAGACGACGCCAGCGTAACTCAGCAGGGGGACGGTACGACGGAAGGCGACGTTCTGTACACCAATGATTCGGACGGCTCGTCAGAAGTCGTCGTCGATCCGGACTTCACATTTGACGAAGGCGACTCCACTTCTCAGCGCGTTGGCATTGAGTACGACGGCGAAACGTACTGGTCTGATTATCAAACCTTTGACGAAGAGAACCCGACTGCGACTCTTGACCTGACGCGCTTTGACGGTTTGCTTGACGCGATGGGCGCTCAAGACGGCGTTATTCCCGACGGCTCTTACGACTTGACGGTTTTCGTTCAGGATGATTACGGACACGACCCGCAACAGGTTGGCGATCCGCAAACGCTGGTTATCGACACGACGGCTCCGGTTATTGAAACGGTTGCCGTTGCCGGCGATCCGTCTGGCGAAGTTTCAATCAAAGACAATGCCAGCGTTAACGTCGTTGTTACCCTGGCTCAGCCGGACGCTACCAATGTCAGGCTTACTCTCGACGACAAAGTCGAAACGATTCCCGCCGGCTATACGGAATCCGACCCGATCGTCATCTACAGAGACGTGGATTACGTCTACGGGAAAAATGAGCTCTTGGTAAGAGCGACCGACAAGGCTGGCAACACAAGCGCTAAAACGTTTATCGTTTGGTATAACACCACTCCAGAGGCAACGGCGTTCACAGCGAACGGAAGCGAATGGGGACCCGGCAACAAGGGCGTTGACGAACACGGCGAGCCGTTCGATTATTCTTCCGAACAGTACGTTGCTCTGGACTTCGCCGGCAACGTTGACGACAACAACGAAACCCCGGTTGAAAATCTGGTTATTTCCATTCCTCAGGAAGCTGTGGTTAACGGGGCGCTGTACAAAAAAGAAGCAAACGGTCCGTATGTTCCGCTCGAACCGGAAGAAGGCGTTTTCACGTTCAAGGCAGCCGACGAGATTTACTATCTGCCCAATCGTTACTGGAGCGGAACGGAAACGATTCCGTTTACTACAACTGACGACGCCAACACCCCGGCGACAAGCGAAAGCAAAAACGTTGTTGTAACAATTGCTCCTGTTACCACTCAAACGGAAGTGGACTGGATCAGCCCTGAGTCCGTTGATGAAAATTCACTCGCCTCTGAACAGGTCATTGGAACGTTTACCTATCCGTCAACCAAACCCCGCACCTGGACGGCTGACTGGATTCCGGGAAACACAACCGCTCATATTCGATGCATCCGATTCAATCGGCGGTCTGTTTGATACGGAGCCTTCATTCAGCGTGATAGAAGGCGATACGGTTGACGGTCTGACCAGCTTCAGCATCGTCATGAACAACTGGGTTTTGTCGGAATACGTTTGGGGTTCTCAAGATTTTATTGCAACTCTTTCCGGCGCTTTAGTCAGCGATCCGACTGACGTCGTTATAGAAAACAGCCCCTCCAAGACATTCACCGTTACTCCGGTGGATCAAAATCCTGAAGCCGGAACGTCAAAAGCGTTCAACGTTTCGCTGTCGACGCTTTCCAGACAGGACGTTGTCCTTACGCTGGACAATACCATGTTCTCCGACATTGACGACCAGTACGACGATCTGACTGTTGCGTCCGCGACGCTTACCAGCGGAGAAAATACGCTTGTTATCGCTCAGGGCGAATCCGGCGTTCTGGAAATCAACGGCGTTGAAACGACGTTTACTCTGACCGGCAAGACGATTGTTATTGCTTCCAACGAAGCATCCGCTTTGGACAAGGGTCTTGTCGAAATTGAATTTACTGTAACGGACAACTACGGCGGAATCGGCGACGTTGCCGGATCTACAATCAAGTTCAGCGCGTACACGACCGACGACGACGTTGCAACGGTTCAGGACGCTGCGTCTTATTCCTTCAACGTTTTACAGAACGACTACGACAACTCCGAGGGCTGGGACGGCAAGACGTTTGCCATTTCCGACTTTACCGATATTGATCCCGCTGTCGGAACGCTTGAACTTATTGACGCCAACAGCATTACCGGGAACAACTTCACCTTTACTCCGGCGGCGGGCTGGCGCGGCACGGTTACGTTCAACTATACAATTGCCAATCTGGACGACCCGTCAGAAACGGCTGACGCGACGGTAACAATTGTCGTTGCCGCTCTGAACACTGCTCCGACGGCAGACAATCTCTCGACAAGCGGAGACGAATGGGGAGCTGAAAACAAAGACGCGACCACTCCGCAGTACGTCCTGGTTGATTTCGCCATCGCCATTGCAGACGATCCGGAAGAAACCGCTCAGAACGATCTGACGATTGCCTTTACCGGCAGCGGCTATGCCGACAACGGAACGTGGTATCAGTCCACAGACGGCGAAACGTTTACGGAGATCGCCGATTTCAGCGCCATTCAACTGGCGAACGGAAACGTTTACTTCCTGCCCAACAATTACTGGAATGGAACTGTCAACGTTGCGTATCAGGTTACAGACACGGTTGCCAACTGGGTTAATCCTGCTTTGGTTATTGCCGACGGCGAAACGCCGCTGACCGATAACGGAACCGTTGAAATTATCATCGTCAGCAAGGCGACCAATCCGGTTATTACCGATTTCGCCAACCATGAGGATGAGGAAAACAGTACGTTCGACAGCCAGACGGTTAGCGTCGCTGTTGCGAAACTGCCCGAGGGCGCAGTAAATGAAGCCGTTAATGGATTGTCTGCACAGTCCGTTAATCTGGAAGCGCACATCCTCAACGACGAGTCCGATTCTCTGGATTCGCTCTTTGACGGCGATCCAATGTTCGCTATTTCCGTTGACGGACAGATTATTTGCACGTATAAACTGTTGGAAAACGTCTACGGAACTCAGACGTTTGACGTTACCGTAACGACTGACTGCGGCGGCTCGACAACGTTCGCCTGGACGATTACCGTCGATCCGGTCAACCAGGCTCCGGCTATTACGGTCAACGAAGCCGTCTTTGAAGAAGGAACGGGCGACGAGGAAGGCATGTATCTGCTCAAGAGAGAACTGACCGAAGAAGCCGAACCTGCTCAAAACCAGATCGTTTTGGGAACCGTTTCCGACGTTGACAACGTTCTGGCGACGGCGAACATTACGTATTATACCGTTTCCGGCGACGGCGGACACGTCTGGACGCTCAACAACGACGAAGCGCAGGCTCTGTTCTCCGAAGCCAGCTTTGCCGTCAACGGAGCCAACGAACTGGTCTTCACGTACAAACTGGCGCCTTACGTTCACGGCTACGCCGACATCGTTATTCAGCTTAACGATTTGGAATCCGTTGTCGATCCGACCAACCAGGATTCCAACGCTGTTACGTACCGCATCAAAGCGGAGTCCGTTAACGACGCGCCGGTAGCTGGCGACGTGGACTGGAGCGTTTCGATCAGCTCATTGCTCCGGTCGCCGTCCTTCGATTTCAACAGCGTTGTTTCCGACATTGATAATGACGATTGGTCAATTACCGCTTTGACGCTCAACGATACGGCGATTGCGCTGGACGGAACTCCGACGGATATTACGGTTAACGGCATTGAATTGACGGCGACGTTTGATCCCGCTGCCAAGACGCTCACGCTTGACGCTCCTGACGGCGTTGACCTGACGGTTTTAGACAAGCAGACGATTGACGTTGCTTATACGGTTAACGACAATTCGCCTTTGGGCGCTTTGACGGCTGACGGAACGGGAACAATCGCGTTTACCATGTACGCTCAGGACGACGACGAATCCTACAACGAACAGCCGGAACAGACCGTCCACACGATTGACGTTTTGGCGAACGACAAACCGATCTGGGAACAGGAAGGCAAGACGTTCACCTTGACGGAAGTTTCCGCTTTGAGCGATCCGACTGCCGGCTCGATTGAAATTGTCGACCAGAAAGTTGAATTCGCTCAGAACGCCGACTATCGCGGAACAGTTACATTCACTTATACAATTGTCAACGACGACGATCCGACTGAAACGGCGACTGCTACTGTTACGATTCTCGTTAAAGCGATTAACGCCGCCCCGACGGCTGACGAAGTCGACGCGGAAATGGCGGAATCCCAGACTGGCGAGGACAAAGTTCAGCTGGTCTTTGACGCGCAGGTTGCCGACCGCGAAACCGCAGATGAAAATCTGGTTGTCAACGTTTACAAATACGATATTGAAAACGGAATTCTGACCGATGCCGACGGGGATGAACTGCCGCACAATGACGGCATCTACGTCTTCAAGGCGACTGACGCGGTTTACTTCAAGCCGAATCAGTACTACAACGGCGAGGCGACCATTCCGTATACCGTTATTGACCGTCTGGACGACCTTATCGACGCGGGCTATACGCTCGTTGAAGGCGAAACCTTCAAGACGGCGACGTCCAACATTATTGTTGTCGTAACGCCTGTTGGAACGGAACCGACTGTCAACGTAGAAGACAAAGCGACTGCCGAAATCGCCGCGTCTCCGGCTCAGACGACTATTGCAATCGGCTCTGCGTCCATGCCGGCGGGAGCGGAAGCTCTTAGCGGCATAACCGCTCAATCCAAAGACATTACAGCGCACATCACCGCTTCGGATTCTTTGGATAGCTTGCTGGAAGAGTTCGCGTTTAATCTTGATACGACAACCGGAGCTATTACGTTTAGCTACACGCAGATTGAACACGTTTGGGGTTCGCAGACGTTTGAACTGACTGTTACAACAGTCGAAGGCGGAACGAAGACCGTTGAATGGACGTTTACCGTTGATCCGGTCAACGACGCTCCGGAAGTTCAGGTTGCAGCCAAAGGCATGGGCGCCAAAGAAACGGCAATTCCAGTCGCCTTTGACGTTGTCGATATTGAAACGCCGACAGCCGATCTGACTTATAC